>JAIQFW010000102.1 GCA_020073105.1 Terriglobia bacterium | reverse complement strand
GTATGCAGGCGCTGCCGGTTGCGGGGACGGTGTCGACTGTCGTGATTCAGTAGAGCAGTCTTTCGCCGCCGGCGCAATTCTCCGGATCGAGTTTGGAAGCCCCTATGCAGTCCGGAGATCTTCCCCACCGGAAAACGCGCCCGAGTCCGGGGAATCCAGGTGCATGGCCGGGTAGCAGACCAAGCTGTAGCCGGACAACGCACCGCCCTTAACCTCGCTGGCGCGGCCACGGAAGAACTGACGCGCGGCATGTCTCTGGCGCCGCCCGCCACGTTTCGGCCGACTTCCCGGGTGGACGTGGAGCTGTCCCTGCTACCGTCGGCCAAACCGCTCAAGGAGCGTGCCCGCCTGCATTTCCACGCCTATACCGCCGAGGCAATTGCCCGAGTCGTCCTGTACGGACGGAAGCAGGTCGCCCCGGGAGAAACCGCGTTTGCGCAGCTGCGCCTGACCGACCCGGCATTGTTGCTCCCCGGGGACGGTTTCATCCTGCGCCAGTTCTCCCCGGTGATCACCGTCGGCGGAGGTCGGGTCCTGGAAAATACGCCGCCCCGGAAAATGAAGGATGCGGCGGCTTATGCCGGCTTCCTCAAGGTGCTCGCCGCAGGCTCCCTAGCGGAGGTGCTGCATGCGCATTTGACGGCCAGCGGCGCCAAAGGCGTCAGCCTCACTGAAATGGTGGCCCGCACGGGCGCGACTGTACAACAAGTCACTCGTTTGTCCTTGACTCTCGCCAACGTCGTCCGCATTACGGACCATTTTGTTCTCGCCGGCTCGCTAAACCTTCTTCGAGATGGCCTTCTTTCAGTTCTTGACGCCTTCCACAAGCAGAATCCCCTGGTGGCCGGTATGAGCAAAGAAGAGTTGCGCGCGCAGCTTTCCGAGGCTTCGCCGGAAGTCTTCAACCGTGCATTTGAGGACGCCGTGAAAGCCCGCGGCATCGAACTGGCGGGCGAGCTAGTCCACCTGCCGGGCCGCGGCGTGGCCATGAAAGACGAAGAGGCCGAGTCGAGGCAAACAATCGAAGTCGCATTCGCCTCCGCTGGGCTGAAAGTCCCCGCCATGAAGGATGTGCTGGCGGGATTGAAGGTGGACAAGGCTCGCGCCCAAAAGATCGTGACCCTGCTTCTGCGCGACAAGGTCCTGGTGAAGATCTCGGAAGACCTGGTCTTTCATAGGGACGCGTTGGCTGACCTCCGGCAACGCATGGCGGCAGAAAAGCTCAAATCCCCCAGAATTGACGTGGGCCGCTTCAAGGACGTAACCGGAGTCAGCCGCAAGTATGCAATCCCCTTGCTCGAGTACCTCGATCGTGAGCGTGTCACGCGCCGTGTTGGCGATGAAAGAGTAATTCTGTAAGTTCTCGCCGCAGATTTCGCAGATTACGCAGATCAAAGAAAATCAGCGTTAATCCGCGTGAATCTGCGGCGCAATTTGTTGGAACGTACAATAGACCAATGCGGCCTGTTCGCATCGTCGGCGCCGGACTCGCCGGGTCGGAAGCGGCGTGGCAGTGCGCCGAGCGGGGCGTGGCCGTCGAGTTGTTTGAGATGCGCCCGGTGCGCTCCACTCCCGCGCATCAGACCGCCGACTTCGCCGAACTGGTCTGCTCGAATTCCCTGAAATCGGACAGCGAGAACACTGCGCCCTGGCTGTTAAAAGAAGAAATGCGCCGGGCGGGATCGTTGCTGCTGAGTATTGCCCGGGAATGCGCCGTGCCTGCGGGACACGCGCTGGCAGTGGATCGAACATCCTTCGCCGCCCGTGTGACCGAAGCAATCTCGCGCGAGGCTCTGATTACGGTGCGGCGGGAAGAAGTCGCTACCATCAGCGAAGATGCGATTACGATCCTGGCCACCGGCCCTTTGACCTCGGATTCCCTTTCGCGAGAGATTGCCCGGCTCAGCGGGGCTTCCCATCTGTATTTCTACGACTCGATCAGCCCGATCGTCGAAGCTGATTCCATCGACATGTCGAAGGTCTATCTGGCCGCGCGTTACGACAAGGGGTCTGCCGACTACATCAACTGTCCAATGTCGCCGGAAGAATACGGCTGCTTTTACGATGCGCTGCTGGCCGCGCAACCGGTGGAAGAAAAGGACTGGGAGAAGCTGAATTATTTCGAAGGTTGCCTTCCCATCGAAGAGATCGCGCGCCGCGGACGCGATACGCTGCGCTTCGGACCGATGAAACCGGTTGGTTTGAAGGATCCGCGTAACGGAAAAATGCCTTATGCCGTCGTGCAATTGCGGCAAGAAAACCTGCGGGCGGATTCCTACAACCTCGTCGGGTTTCAGAACCATTTGAAATTCGGCGAACAGGCGCGAGTGCTGCGGCTGATTCCGGGTCTCGAGAATGCGCGCTTCCTGCGCTACGGGCAAATCCATCGCAACACCTACATCAATGCACCCAGGCTGCTATCTGAAACTCTGCAAATGAAACAGCATCCTTCCGTGTTGTTCGCCGGGCAGATTTGCGGAGTGGAAGGCTACGTGGAATCGATCGCGACCGGATTGATGGCAGGAATTCACGCCGCGGCGCTGGTTGCCGGCACGCAGCCCGTCGCGCCGCCTAGGAGTACAGCCTTTGGATCTTTGACTCACTACATCACTCACGCCGATGCCGCCAAGTTCCAGCCCGCAAATATCACTTTTGACCTCCTGCCGCCACTCGAGCTGACGGTCCGCGCCCGCCAGCGACGCCATCGTTTGCTATGCGAGTTGGCTCTCCGCGAATTCGATCACTGGCTCAGCGTGCCAGCTTTGCCCCGTTTGTCATCCTGAGCGAAGTTGTCGTCCTGCAACGCGGACGATAACGCAGTCGAAGGATCCCTACCCCCCTGAAACAAATTCGGCAGCAATTCCGTACCTCACAGCAGGCCCCTTCCCGGCTCACGTTCCGGGGGCATGGCCGTCCAAACAGCATCCATGATTCTGCGCGACCTCATCGGCGATGTGCTCCGGACCCTCTGGTCCCACAAGCTGCGTACGTTCTTGACCATGTTTGGCATCGCCTGGGGAATCGTTTCCATTGTTCTCATGGTGGCGGCGGGCGAAGGTCTGCGAAAAGGCCAGCAAGTCCAGGCCGAGACTCTGGGCAAGGATGTCATGATTGTTTTCCATGGACGCACCAGCTTGCAAGCTGGTGGAACCCGGGCGGGACGGACTGTCCATTGGGAGGATTCGGACGTGGCTGCCGTCCAGTCGCAGGCGCCCGACTGCCAGTACGCGATTCCGGAGCTGGAGCAGAATGACGTCCGCGCCCACAGTAATTACAACAACGCCGCATTGCTGGTCACCGGTTCGCAACCGCCCTTCCAGGACATTCGCAGCCTCGGCGTGGGCCAAGGGCGCTTCTATAACTGGGAGGACAATCGCGAAGGCCGCCGGGTAGCATTCCTCGGCAGCGATGCCGCCAAGCAGCTTTTCCCGGGCCGCAACCCGGTGGGGGAAAACCTTTATTTGAACGATTTTCCCTACGTCGTGATCGGCGTGATGGAGAAAAAGAAGCAAGACTCCAGCTACGACGGCTGGGACGTCAACAAGATCTTCGTTCCCTTTGGCGCGATGCGGCGTGACTTTCCCGACAAACCTCCCGGCACTTCGACAACCTTCGACCAACTGCTGGTCACTCCCAAATCGGTGGAGCAGCACGAAACTTGCAAACAGCAAGTCCGGACTGCGCTGGGCAAGATGCACAACTTCGACACCAACGATAAAGAAGCCTGCCCCATTTGGGATACCGTGCAGGAAGCCAAAGCGTTCCGGCAGATGACTGACGGCATGAAGTACTTTCTCGGGGCGGTGGGAGTGGTGACTTTATTTCTCGGCGGGCTGGGCGTGATGAACGTCATGATGGTGGCGGTGCGGGAGCGTACCCGTGAAATAGGAGTGCGCAAAGCGTTGGGAGCGCCCGCGCAAACCATCTTGAAGCAGTTTTTCTTTGAGGCCTTGCTTATCGCTTCGCTGAGCGGGGCGATTGGCCTGAGTGTGGCTTACGGGTTGTGCTCGCTGGTGGACCTGTTGCCCATGCCACCCTTCTTCGCCGGCCTGCTGCCGACGTGGCAATCAGGGGTGATCGCTACTGGACTGCTGGGCACGATTGCGGTGCTGGCTTCGTTGTATCCGGCGCGAAAGGCAGCTTCAGTGGACCCGATCGAAGCGTTGAGGTTTGAAGCGGGAGGATAGGGGCTGTGTGGGTCCGGGTCTTTGACCTGGACAAGCCGCGCTTGCGCGGCAGCATTCAGGAGATCGCAAGTCCTCCTTTGCCATGACCGGGTCGGAGACCCGGTTCCACATCGACAGTGGTGATGCAAACAATGTTGACCGAAATCATTCGCGAAGCCTGGATCGCCCTCAAGCGCAATTACACCCGCAGCCTGCTCACCATGCTGGGCATCGTTTGGGGTATCACCACGGTCACGCTTCTCATCGCGTACGGCAGTAGCTTCCGGGCCATACTGGTCGGCGGTTTCGACGCCTTCGGCAAGAGCGCGGTCATCTGCTGGCCGCAGCAGACCAGCGAACAACCCGGCGGCCAGCGCGCCGGCAAGAAGGTAGTTTTCCAACAGGCTGACCTCGACATGGTGAAGGAAACTGCTCCCCTGGTGAAACACGCCTGCCTTGAGACCGTCCGGCGGCCCGGCATCTCTTACGGAGACAGGATGGTGGGAACCGCCGCCATTCGTGGTGTTTGTCCCGAGTATGGCGAGATGCGCAATGAGATCCCTTCCGAGGGCCGCTGGATCAATGCCAGCGATGAACTTGAACGCCGGCGCGTAGCGTTTCTTGGCGGGCGTGTCCGCGAACAGCTGTTCAGTGGACGTCCCGCAATCGGGGAAACCGTCCAGATCGGCGGCGTGCGCTTCACCGTGATCGGCGTGATGGCCCGCAAGATTCAACTCAGCAACTACTTCAGCAGCGACGATGAATCGGTTTGGATCCCTTACACGGCTGCGGGCGATTTGTGGAACACGAAGGATGCCGCCGTCCTGATCTTTGAGCCGATCGCTCCCCAGTTCGAGAAGAGAGCGATGGCCCAGGTGCTGGCGGCGGTGGCGACACGGCAACAGTTCTCGCCGACCGACCCGAAGGCCATCCAGATGTTCGGACGCGACGAGTTCCGTCCGGTCATTGACGCCCTGACCATCGGATTACAGGTGCTGCTTGCGTTTATAGGAACTTTGACACTGGGCATCGGCGGAGTTGGGGTGATGAACATCATGCTGGTCTCGGTGGATGAACGCATCCGGGAGATTGGTCTGCGCCGCGCTTTAGGGGCCAGAAAGCGGCACATCAAGTTCCAGTTTCTGGCGGAGACTTTACTGATCATGCTGCTTGGCGGAGCGATCGGTGTTCTCTTGTCGTATGGCATCGCGGCGGCTGTGGGCACATTGCCACTGATGGGGCCGCTTTTTGAAGACACTTCCGGCAAGGCAGATATCCACCTGCGTATTTCTCTCATGACCGTGGCCCTTTCCACCATCGTGCTGCTGATCGTAGGGGTGTTCAGCGGCTTGGTACCGGCGCTGCGTGCGTCGAAGCTCGATCCAGTAGAAGCACTCAGATACGAATAAAAGACAGCCACGGATTTTCACGGATCTTCACGGATTTTTCCGCAAAAAGTCTTATCGGTGCGAATCCGCAGAAATCCTGGCGTTTTTCATTTGACCCACAGCACGCTTCGCAGTACCTTGCTGCCGTCCCCGGATTCCACTGCGAGGTGCTTGCTTGCCGATTTCAGCGATTGACGCGATCAGTCCCGCCTTCCAACACACCAAGCAGCAACTGTTCCAACCCTTCCGCGTCGGGCAGTGGGCAAAGCTGGCGCTGGTCGGCTTCCTGGCCGGCGAACTGACCTCGGGTGGATGTAACCTCCGGGTGCCAAGCAATGCGTCAGGCACCCAGCGTTTCGTGGCTCTTGCGCTGCCCAACATGGACCCGAAGCTGCTCGCCGGGCTGATCGTATTCTTGATCGTCTTCGGCGCCGTGTTCTTTTTTCTGTTCCTTTATGTCGGCAGCGTCATGCGGTTCATTCTGTTCGATGCGGTGGTGGACAAGAATTGCCAGATCCGTCGCGGTTGGAGCCGGCGCTACCAACCGGGGCTGCGCTACTTCCTGTTTCAGCTCCTCTTCTATATTGGTGGCCCGATAGGGATGGCGCTGCTGATCGGGATACCGGCCCTGTTCGCTCTATTGCTAGGCTGGTTTAACCAACCCAAGCAACATATGGTCGCACTTATTCTTGGGGGGATGGTTCTGTTCTTGCTCTTTTTCTCTTTTCTCATCGCCTGGCTGCTGGTTCATGTTTTCACCAAGGATTTCGTCGTGCCCCAGATGGCCCTCGAGAACATCAGTGCATTCGAAGGCTGGCGGCGATTGCTGCCCCAGCTCAGGTCGGAGACTGGCAGCTATGCCGGGTACATCGCGATGAAGATCGTCATGACGCTGGGAGTCGCGGTGATCGTCGGGATCATAGCCGTGATCGTGATCTTGCTGTTGTTGATCCCGGTCGGGGGTCTGGGAGCCATTGCAGTGCTCGGGGGCAAGGCCGCTGGTTTGCAGTGGAACCTTTACACCATTACCGTTGCCGTCGTCGCGGGTGTCATTCTGCTGGCGCTGATTCTCTACACAATCGCTCTCATCTCTGTACCTGCGATCGTGTTCTTCCCGGCCTACTCCATTTACTTCCTCGCTTCGCGTTATCCGGCGCTGGACGCGCTGGTGCACCCGGCACCACCGCCAACTGCCGTCTCCCCTGCTCCACTCTTGCCGCCCGAGCCGGAGGTCAGCGGGTAGGCCGCTTGCGTGCTTCCAGAGAACCGCCAATAATGCTGGCAGCTTTCCTTGGGGGAAACTTGGAAGCATACGAGAAGAAAGTGCGCGACAGCTTCGGCAGGCAGCTTTTCATGAGGACCATCGGCGCGGAGCTGACTTTGGTGAACCAGGGGACGACCGCCATCCGGATTCCCTTCAGTGCCCAACTGACCCAGCAAAACGGATTCATTCATGCCGGAGTAATCACCAGCATTCTGGACTCTGCTTGCGGCTACGCTGCCCTGAGCGTGGCCCCGGAAGAAGCGGAGGTTTTGAGCGTGGAGTTCAAGGTCAATCTGCTGGCGCCTGCGGTCGGGGACTTCTTCGTCGCCCGCGCATCCGTCAAGCGAGCGGGCAAGAAGATAACGGTGTGCTCTGCCGACGCTTTTGCTGCCAGAGCTGGAGAAGAAAAGCTGGTTGCAACCATGCTGGCGACAATCATGAACATGAGCCCTGAGCCCGCGTGACAACCACCCATACATTGCCGTGGAGTACAGTTGGGGAGAGCCTACAGCAAGATTCCCCGCAGGATGACACTCGCGACCGAGAAGTAAATGACTAATCCAGTGACATCCACCAGCGTGGCTACGAAGGGGGCCGATGCGCTTGCGGGATCAAGCCCGCAGCGGCGGAGCAAGAAGGGCAACATCGATCCTGCCGTGGTACCGAACATCACCACCCCGATGAGGCTACATCCGATTGTGACGGCCACGACCCGATAATGCGGCCCGTAGGTTCCGCGCAACGTATGCCAGAGGAAGATCCGCGAGATCCCGATGGCACCGAGGATGGTTCCCAAAGTCAGGCCGGCCGCCAACTCGCGCCGAATGACACGCCACCAATCCCGCAGCCGGATTTCTCCTAGCGCCATGGCCCGGATGACCAGGGTTGTGGCTTGCGAGCCCGAGTTTCCCCCGCTGCTTATGATGAGTGGGATGAATAAGGCGAGCACGACAGCCCGCTCGATTTCTGCGGAAAAATAACCCATGGCGGTCGCCGTCAGCATCTCTCCCACAAAAAGAATGGCGAGCCATCCAGCTCGTTTGCGCACCATCTGTCCGAACGTCACTTCCAGGTATGGGCCATCCAGGGCCTCCATACCGCCAATTTTCAGAATGTCTTCTCCGGCTTCCTGCTGAACCAGTCCGGCAACGTCAGCGCTGGTAATAATGCCCAGCATGCGGCCCTCTTGGTCCAGTACCGGCACCGCCAGCAAGCGGCGTTTCGCCAGCAATTGTGCGACTGTCTCCTGATCAGCGTCCTCTGATACAAAAACGTAGTCGGTATGCATCACCTCACGAATTTTTCGGGACCTTTCAGCGGAGAGCAGTTCGCGGAATGAAACCACCCCCATCAGATGCTCCGACTCGTCGAGCGCATACGCGTAGTAAATCATCTCGACTTGGCCGGCCTGTTGCCGGCTCTCAGCGATGGCTTCCTCTACCGTCATCTCCGGTGTGATTCTGACGTAACCGGAATGCATCAGGGCGCCGGCTTCATCTTCCGGATAAGGAGACGCGGCACGGCCATGACGGCTCCGTTCCGCAACAACGGTTACTTCCATCTCGTTTGCCAACTGCAGGACCTGGTCCGTGAAATCGAGGCCGGGAAACCAGCGCCTTAGAGTTCTTGCGCTGCGACTTAGAAACACTTGGGTGACGCCGTTCTTGCGGGCATAGTCCACCAGGGTTTGCGCACGGTTTTTGCCATGAATGACCTTGGTGCCAATGTGCAGATTCTCGGCAAAACGCAGATGACGCTCGACGGTTGGGCGGTCCTCCGCCGGCAGTTCGGACGATTCCTCTTTAGAGTAAACGTACACGGCAATGCATACCGCCTGCAGGTGGTCGGCTACCCTTCGCGCCCGGCGTAACAACATGGCAGTCGACGGGTCGGCTGTGATGTTGACTAAAATTTTATCGGCCTGCGATTCCGGCGGTCTCGTCATTCCCGACTGGCGCGCTTCCAGCGCCTGTGCCGTCTGGCGAATGGCCAGTTCCCGCAGAGCCACTAGAATGGGTTCTTGAAAGAACGCTTCTGACTCGGTCTTCGCCCGGTCGGACGGATAGATCGCGCCCCGCTCCAGGCGGTGAAGCAGCGCTCGGGGAGTGACATCTACGATCACAACCTCGTTGGCCTGCTGAAACAGCCAATCGGGCACGGTCTCGCGGACGCGGACCCCCGTAAGCTGCCAGATCTGGTCGCTCAGGCTGGCCAGGTGCTGCACGTTCATGGTGGCGAGCACGTCGATGCCGGCCTGCAGCAGCACCTGCACGTCTTGCCAGCGCTTTTGCCGCGTCGAACCGGGTGGGTTCGAATGCGCCAGCTCGTCCACCACGCACACTCGCGGACCCCACCGCAAAACGGCATCTACATCGAGTTCCTCGGCCGCGCCGCCTCGGTGTACTACCCGCCTCAGGGGAAGAACATTCAGCCCCTCAAGCAACTCGCCAATGTCGCTGCGCCCGCGCGACTCCACACATCCGATTACAAGATCCACCCCACGGGCCTTTAACTCGCGCGCATCTTCCAGCATTTGATACGTTTTCCCGACACCTGGGGCATAGCCGAGATAGATTTTGAGATGGCCTCCAGCGGTTGCATGAGTCATGGCAATTTGCTCGTCGCTTAGTGTGGGAATACCCGAACGTCCATACCTTCAGCAGCCCGGATCAGACGGCTCACAGGAGTGCCCCACAGGCGGGCCCTCCAATCGTTCTTCATACTGTGCCCAACAAAGATTTGCGTGACCCCATGGGACCGCGCATATTGGACAATGGATTCGACGGGATCGTCGGCCTCCAGTACGTCCACCCGGGCGCCGGCCTCGCGAGCGCGCGCCAGGTTTTCTTCCATCTCCCTTTGATCCGCCGCGGAAGAGTTCGGCCGCCTGACATACACGGCCAGCACATCGCAGTGAAAACGCGCCGCACTTTGACGGGCGCTTGCGATCATGCGATCGGCGTTGGCGCGCGCTGTTAGACAGACTAAGAAGCGTTCCCGCGTACGCCCCGCAGGCTCAATGTCGTGCGACTGCAAATAGCGTTGCAGACCGGCATCAATCACATCGGCGGAGAGAACCAGGGCCATCTCCCGCAGCGCGGAGAGCTCGGGCGGCGCTCCTTCGGTGGGCGCATCGACCACCACGATTTCGTCCGCCGTGTTGAGAAAATCCCGGGGAATTGTTTCGCTCACTGGCCTGCCGGTCAGCTTTTCTACCGCCTCGCGTTGGTCGTCAATATGCTGCAGATTCACGGAGCCGATGACGTTGATTCCGTTTGCCAGCAACTCCTCCACGTCCTGCCAGCGATGGGTGTGACGGCCCCATGGGTTGTCGTAAGCCAGCCCATCCACCACGCAAACCTGAGGGTGGCGTTGCAGAATTGCAGCAACGTCTATGACCGGGACGCCCTGGATGTCGACGGTGGGCACAATTTCGAGCGAACTCAAGATGGGCTCAATTTCCAGCGGGACTTGGGGTTGCAGCGCTCCTACCACTACGTCCTGCCCACGCTCCTTTCGCCGCCGCGCTTCATCAAACATGCGGAATGACTTGCCCACGCCAGAGGCATAGCCTAAGAACACTTTGAGTCGGCCTCGGGTGGAGCCGGGGGCCGCCGGATTAGGCTGGGTTGGTTCGGGACCAGGCATAGCCTGTCGATTGTAACGCCCGCGGGGCGCGCTTGAAACCTTGGAACCACGCGCCTCATGTATGGGGTAGGTCCTTTATCGAAGGAACATGCGGCCTATCCACAAGGTGGCTTTAGTCGCTTGCCCGGCTCTTGATCCAGATGGGCGTCCCCATGAATCCGAACGCGCGGCGGATCTGGTTCTCAATGAACCGTTGGTAGGAAAAATGTAATTTCACTTTGCGGTCGGTAAAAAGCACGAACGTGGGCGGGGAGACCGAGGCCTGAGTCATGTAGTAGATCCGGACTCGGTGGCTGGCCGGGACCGAGGCGCGGTCAAAGTCGACCTGCTTGAGGAAGCGGTTCATCTCTGCGGTAGATATGCGCTTGCGGCGCTCGGCGGCAACTTCCTCCAACAACGGGAAGATTCTTTCTGTGTCCTTGCCGGTCTCGGCGGAGATAAATAGCAACGGGGCATAATTCAGGAATTTCAGGGCGTAACGTACCCGCTGCTCATAGGCGGCGCGATCGGCGGGCCGTTTGCTGTCCCGAATCCTTTCCGCTTTCGATTCCCGTCCAGCCCTCCTCTGCCCGCTGATCACCAAGTCCCACTTGTTCACCACGATAATCACCGACCGGCCGCTCTCATGGGCATAGCCGGCAATAGTGGCGTCGAGCGCATTCACTCCTTCAGTCGCGTCAATCACCAGCAGAGCGATGTCGGCAGCTTCGAGATGCTTTCGCGCCATCACCACCGACAGTTTTTCCGCCATCAGGTGAGTCTTTCCCTTACGGCGGATTCCGGCGGTATCAATGAAACGAAAGCGCTGGCCGTCGCGTACGACCAGTTCATCGATCGCATCGCGCGTGGTTCCGGGGATTGGGGACACAATGGCACGTGAAGTCCCCGTGAGCCGGTTCAGCAGCGTGGACTTTCCTACGTTGGGATGGCCGATGATGGCAACCCTGGTTTCGGGAGGTTCGGCGGTTTCGGGGGTTTCCCCTGTGTCCTCTGTGCCCTCGGTGGTTTGCCTTTCTTGCGGAAGCGCTTCCAGCACGGCATCCAACAAGTCGTCCACACCGGTCCCGTTTTCTGCCGAGACCGGAAACAACTTCTTGATGCCCAAACGATAAAATTCTTCCGCCAGCGACTGCTGTTTGTCGGTGTCCATCTTGTTAACCGCCAGGAACAGCGGCTTGCCACCCCGGATGAGCAAGCGGGCCAGTTCGAGGTCGGGGGCTGCGATCTCGCTCCGCCCGTCCACCACCAAAATGATGCCGGCAGCCTCCTGCAGCGCGACTTTCGCCTGACGAAAAATTTCTGCCGGGATGAGATCTTTGTCTTCGGGGATGATTCCGCCAGTGTCCACAATTCGCAGCTCGCGGCCGCGCCACTCCGCTTCTCCATAGAGCCGGTCGCGCGTGATGCCGGGCTCGTCGCCGACAATGGCCCTCCGAGAACCCACGATCCGGTTGAACAGGGTGGACTTGCCCACGTTGGGGCGGCCCACGATCGCTTGGCGGCTGTCCCCACGTGTGCAGTGGTGGGCCAGACAGTATTATAGAGACTCCGTGGCCTCGACCTCCCAGCCCGTGGTTCCCGCCAACAAACGGGACGTCTCGCTTTACAACTTCTTCTCTCCCGGCGGCCTGCTGTCGCGAACCCATCCGGCATACGAATTCCGGCGCGGACAGCTGCAGATGGCCCAGGCTGTCGAGCAGGCCCTCGCCGAAAAGCGCCATCTCATCGTGGAAGCCGGCACCGGCACAGGCAAGACGCTGGCCTATCTGGTTCCCGTGATTCGCTCCGGTAAGCGCGTCATCATATCCACGGGCACCAAGAACCTGCAGGAACAACTCTTCAACAAAGATATCCCGTTTCTGGAGCAGGCACTTTTTCCGAACGGCGACGCCAAGCTGAACGTCTGCTACATGAAAGGCCGCAACAACTATCTTTGCCGCAAGAAGCTCTACGACCTGACCGATCAGCCTGTCCTGAGCGGCCTGGACGAAATCGAGCACTACCGCGCCATCGCAGCGTGGGAGAAGACCACGCAGACTGGAGACCGCGCGGAGCTCGCCTCCCTGCCCGAAGCCAGTGCCCTTTGGCACAAGCTGGATGCCCGCTCGGACACCTGCCTGGGCCAGAAATGCAGCTCGTGGGAGAAGTGCTTCATTACCGAGATGCACCGCCGGGCGATGGAGAGCGACATCATTATCGTGAACCATCACCTTTTCTTTGCTGACCTGGCCATTAAACAGCAGGCCGAGTACGCACCCGATGCCGGCATTCTCCCCGAGGTCGGGGCGGTCATCTTTGACGAGGCGCACGAATTGGAAGATGTCGCCGGGAGCTACTTCGGAGTTTCGGTGAGCAACGCACGGTTCGAGGAGCTGTGTCGGGACGTCGAAGGCTCGCTGCAACGCAACCATGCGCTCTCGGGGTCGTTGTCGGGGGCGCTGAAGAGCCTGCGCGACCGGTCGGTATTTTTCTTCGCCCTTATGCCCCAAGGGGAAGGCCGCTTCGCTTTCGAGAATCGCCGCGATTTTCTGGAGGAGAACGGCGAAGAATTTGTGGCGCTCCAACAGGCACTCACCCGGCTCGGCTCCGAACTGGAGAACCTGCCCTCCAAACCGGAGGAAGTCTTCAACTTTGTGCGCCGGGCGCAGGAACTGCAAGTACAGCTCGGTTTCCTGATGGAGTCAGAAGACCGCAACACCGTATTCTGGATCGAGCGGCGGCGCGGCGGCCGCGACAAGCTGAACGTGTTTCTGCAGGCGACCCCGATCGACGTCGCGCCGATTCTGAAGACTTGCCTGTTCGACAAGCTGGAGTGCGCGGTGCTGACCTCGGCCACCCTGGCCGTGGGCGGGGGCTTCGACTATGTCCGCCGCAGGCTGGGGGTCGAGCATGCGCGCGAGGTGGTTCTGCCCTCGCACTTCGACTACGAAAATCAGGCGCTGTTCTATGTGCCTCCCGACCTGCCCGACCCCCGCACACCGCAGTTCACCGCCAAAGCCGCAGACCGGATCCGGCAACTGCTGGAGATCACCCGCGGGCGGGCGTTTGTGTTGTTCACCAGTTACGCTCAGATGAACGATGTCTACCAGCGCCTGCTGGGAGAACTCGAATTCCCTATGCTGTTGCAGGGCGATGCTCCGAAGAGTGCGCTGCTGGAAGAATTCCGCCTGACGCCGAACGCGGTGCTGTTCGCGACCTCGTCGTTCTGGCAGGGTGTGGACGTACAGGGCGAACAACTCAGTTGCGTGATTATCGACCGCCTGCCGTTCGCTGTGCCCACCGATCCGGTGGTGGCTGCGCGGGTTAAGTCAATTGATGCCGAGGGTGGCAATGCGTTCTTTCAATACCAGGTTCCGGCGGCGGTCATTACCCTGAAACAGGGCTTCGGACGGCTGATCCGCTCTCTGCATGATCGTGGCCTGCTGGTCCTGCTGGACAACCGGATTCTGAAGAAGCAGTATGGACGGGTCTTCGTGGAGAGTTTGCCGAACTACAGGAAGACCACGGACATCAGGCAGGTGGAGGAGTTCTTCGGGGGCGTATGACCGGCTCGTCAGGTTTCGCAGCTGAGCTCTTGCCGCACGCGCCCTTGACGATCGCAGCGTTCATATCCGCTATTGAGACCGGCTTCCCCCGCTTGCGAAATAGTCCATTCAATTTCCGGATTGAATTCTTAGTGGCCATGGTTGCAGTTTTCTCCTTCTATTCTAGCGTCTATTGCTGTCTTCACGTCGTACAATAAGTAATCGGGCCAACCTTTAGTTGCGAGCGGTTGCCCAGGAGTTCCATGTTCGAAGTCACCGTAGAAGATACCTTCGCCGCCGGACACTACCTACGCAATTACAAGGGTAAATGCGAGAACCCGCACGGGCATAACTATAAAATCCGGGTCACGCTGGCCGGCAAAGAACTGGACAAAGCCGGGTTGCTGCTCGACTTCAAAGACTTGCGCGAGGTCATGAAGCACGTCATTGAGCGGCTTGACCATCAGATGATCAACGATCTGGAGCCCTTCACGACGATCAATCCATCGGCGGAAAATCTCGCCAAGTACTTTTACGATGAGAGCAATACGAAACTCGGGCGCGTGACCAACGGCCGGGTGCGGGTAAAGAACGTCACCGTGTTCGAGACAGATTCGACGACGGCCACTTACAGCGAGTGAAACGGTAGAAATTCGGTTGTCAGTTCTCGGTTCCCGGTTCTCAGATGCAGATCACCGAGATTTACAAGTCGATCCAGGGTGAATCTACCCACGCCGGGGTGCCCTGTGTCTTTGTCCGTTTGACAGGATGCAACCTGCGCTGCACCTGGTGTGACAGCGAGTACACCTTCACCGGCGGACATCGGATGGCGATGGAAGAAGTAGTCGACGCCGTGGAGCACTTGAGCCCGGGTGGCGGGTTGGTGGAGATCACCGGCGGCGAACCCATGTTGCAGGAGAAGGAAGTTGTGCCGCTGATGCAGCATCTGCTCGACGATGGTTACACCGTGCTGCTCGAGACCAGCGGGGAACGCCCGCTGGAGCACGTGCCCAAGGGCGTGGTCAAGATCGTGGACGTCAAATGCCCCAATTCGGGCGAGCCTGACACCTTCAACCCGGAAAATCTGGAGACTCTTGGAGCCGCGGATGAGGTGAAGTTTGTCTTGAGCGACCGCGCCGATTATGAGTTTGCGCGCGATTTCACCAGCCGCCATAACCTGCAAGGCCGCGTGAATGCGGTGCTGTTTTCGCCCGTGTTCAGCAAGGATGCCGGGGGAGAGCGCGACACTTCCCACTGTTTACTCGACCCTCGCGAACTCGCCGAGTGGATGCTGGCGGACAACGTCCCAGCCCGGCTGGGGCTGCAACTCCACAAGTTCATCTGGGACCCGGCGATGAAGGGAGTCTGAGGATTTTTGATTGTTGATTGTTGAATGACACCAAATCTCGCGCTGTCGTTCTCCTAAGTGGCGGCATGGATTCCTGCGTGTGTGCAGCGCTGGCAGTACGTGATTGCGATGCCGCAGCGGTGCATGTCAGCTACGGCCAAAGGACGGAAGAACGTGAGCGGCGGGCATTCACGGAGATCTGCGAACGCCTTGGAATTCGCCGACGGCTGGTCGTCCGCAATGAGGCCCTGTCCGCCATTGGCGGCTCGGCACTGACGGATCAGCGCATTGCAATTCCGGAGTCGCAATCCATCGGCCACGAGGTTCCGGTCACCTATGTACCGTTTCGCAATGCTCACTTCCTGTCTGTGGCAGTGAGTTGGGCAGAGGTGTTGCAGGCGGACAAGGTGTACATCGGAGCGGTGGAGCAGGACAGTTCGGGGTATCCAGACTGCCGTCCGGCTTACTATCGGGCCTTCAATGAGGTTGTGAAGGCGGGCACGAAGGACGGCCGGATTGAAATTGTGACCCCGCTCATCGGAATGGGTAAAGCCCAGATTGTGACGCTTGGTCTTGAATTGGGCGCACCCTTCGATTTAACGTGGTCTTGCTACAGCCGGGAAGACAGGGCCTGTGGAGTGTGCGATAGTTGTGTGCTCCGTTTGCGGGCATTTGCGGAGGCGGGGGCTGTCGACCCGGTCCCGTACCTGGATACAGTCGCGAAGCTCTAGGCGGGAAGTGCTGATTTTTGATTGTTAACATTCATGAAACTTGTTTGCCGGAGGCAGAAGATGAAGAAACTCTTTGGGATACCGGTCCTTATAGCTTTGCTGACAGTACTGTACATGCCGTTGGCGCTTGCCCAGTCGACCGGCTCGGTGAAGGGAACGTGCCGGGACGTTGAAGGCAAGCCCATCGGCGGCGCGACGGTGGAATGGGCGAACACTGACAACGGCCGGAAATATGACGTAAAGACGAACGGCAAAGGAGAGTATTTCTCGCTGGGCATCGCCCCGGGAAAGTACACGGTGACGCTGCGGAAGGATGGTAAAGAATTGTTTCATTTGAACGGGGTCAATGTCGGCCTGGATGAAGTCACCCAGGACTTTGACCTGAAGCGGGAAATGGCCGCCGCTGCCCAGGGACAAGGATTGACGCCGGAACAATTGAAGCAGCAGCAGGAGCAACAAGCAAAGATTGTTCAGGAAAATATGACGATCAAGACCCTGAATGAGAAGTTGCTTGCAGCCAAGCAGGCGGCTGACACCGGTGATTTCGACACTGCGGTTAAGACCATTACGGAGGCCACGCAGGTCGACCCCAACCGTGACCGGCTATGGGCCGTCCTTGGGGAGTACACTCTCAGCGCCGTTTCCAAGCAGGCTGACGTTGCCGAAAAAAAGAAGGCCTACAACGATGCCATCGGCTATTACCAAAAGGCAGTCGACCTGAAGCAGAAGTCCCTGGATACAGACCCAAAGAAGGCGGACGCGACCAAGGTCCTCGCGCAGTATTTCAACAATTTGGGGCAGGCCCAAGCCAAAGCCGGCAAGCTCGATGACGCGGCAAAGTCGTATTCGCAGGCAGCCCAGCTGGATCCGGCTGGCGCCGGAATGTACTACTTCAATCTGGGTGGGGCGTTGACCAACGCCAACATCCAGAATGACCCGGAGATGCGGAAGGCGGCCGTGCAAGCCTTCGACAAGGCCATTGCTGCGGACCCGAATAAAGCGGACGCCTACTACTGGAAAGGCTCAAATCTGATTGGGCTGGCCACTCTGCAGGGTGACAAGATGGTTGCTCCGGACGGGACGGCGGAGGCTTTCCAGAAGTATCTCGAATTGCAGCCAGCCGGACCGCATTCTGCGGAGGCGAAGGCCATGTTGGAAAGCCTGGGAGCCAAGGTAGAAACCAGTTTCGGCACCAATAAGAAGAAACCTAGCAAGAAATAAGCGTTTCCCTCGTGGAGACAGCTTGAACGGCGGCCTGGAAAGGCCGCTTTTTTGTGGTTACCAAGGTCTATGAACTGGGCGTTCTTCATGGAAACCTTGCCATCTCTTTCGCTACAGTTGATTTGAAGTGCGACCCGAAAAGGGATTCGAGGGGAGGGCCCGCCTCACACCGCACTTCACTGAGACAAGCATGGCTGCGCCAGGGAACGCTGCAATTTCTATTCTCCTCGAGCCGTCCAAGGGCTCGGGCCCAGTAGCCACAAATGCGCTTCTGGCAGCAATGCTGCGAGCCCACGATCAGGTCAGTGATTTGATCTTTTCTCCCGGCCGCCTGCCACAGGTGGAGGTTAACGGCAAACTCCTCACTGTAGAAGGCTCTGGACTTCGTCCCTTGACCGCGGACGACACTCGCCATATCGCCTCCGATCTCATCGGCAACAACAAGCAAGCCATTAACATGCTCCGCGAACAAGGTTCCTGCGACATTTCGTATGGGCTCCCGGGGCTGGCCCGCTTTCGCGTAAACGTGTTCATTCAGCGTGGCAGCTGTGCTGTGGTCATGCGAGTAATCCCCACCGCGGTCCCTCACCTGGCTGCTCTCAGTTTGCCCTCACAACTGGCGGAGACGGCAAATCTTCGCGACGGAATTGTGCTAGTCACGGGGCCCCGCGGATCCGGGAAGTCATCTACGCTCGCGGCTCTCCTGGATTTAATTAATCAGCAGCAGGTTTGTCACATCATCACCATCGAGAATCCCATCGAGTTCCTGCATAACCACAAACGGGCCACCGTTCACCAGCGGGAATTGCACAGTGACACGCCCAGCATTCCCCTCGCGTTACGGGCAGCGCTGAGGCAAGCGCCCAACGTGATCCTGGTGAGCGAGTTGGTCGACCGTGAAACGTTTGAGATGATGTTGGAAGCCGCGGAAACCGGGCATCTGGTGCTTTCCAGCCTGAATACGGTGGATGCAACCAAGACTCTGGAACGCATCACGGGGATGTTCCCAGCATCGGAACAGGCCGCCATCCGCGGCCGACTGGCCAAAAGCTTGCGCTGGATCATCTCGCAGAGACTGATTCCCCGCCGTGATGCCCGCGGACGGGTCCCGGTGGTGGAAATCCTTAAGGTTCACCCTCGCACTCTGGAGGGATGGAAGGGCAACACCTCAGCCCGTCAGACCCTGCTGCGGGCCATGAAAGATGGCGCTAATGACGGCATGCAGCATTTCGATGGAGAGATTGAGAAACTGGTCCGTGCGGGAGTGGTGGATCCGGAGACTGCGATCACTCACGCCACCGATCCCGACAAGTTGCAGCAAGCGTTGGCGGATCTCAAGTTGTAGGTTCCCACCAGCGCACATCTCGTCCCAGGACTCCAGCGGTTAGATTTTCCTGCCCCGGCCTCGTATCATCTCAACGATGCCATCGACACCTGCTCCCGCGACCATCTTGAGCTTTGAAGAAGCACGCCACCTAGTGGAAGGGCACGGCTCTCGCCTCCGGCCCCGTGGAAAGGAGTTGGTGGAATTGCTCGATAGCGCTGGCCAAGTCCTGGCTGAGGCTGTGGTTGCCGACCGCAATTTCCCGGCCTTCCCTCGCGCAACTCGGGATGGATATGCCGTACGCGCTGCCGATCTGGCCAAACTTCCTTCCACACTCCAGGTGGTCGGCGAGATCAAAGCTGGGGCCGATATCACCCTGAAACTGGAAGCTGGGCAAGCCGCAGCCATCATGACCGGAGCTCCGGCACCGGCTGGCGCCGATGCCGTAGTCATGGTTGAATACTCGTCAGAGAAGGGCAACATGGTCGCGATCTCAAGGGAGGTAAGAGCAGGCGAAAACATTGTGCCGATAGGTTCTGAGGCCAAACGGGGCGAGCGGCTGCTTGCTCCGGGGATGCGGCTGGACCAGGCTGCGATCGCGGTCGCGGCGTCAGTGGGACGAACGCGCTTGTTGGTGTATTCCAAACCGCGAGTCGCGGTCCTGTCGACGGGCGACGAAGTGGTGGACATCGACGTTCCTCCCGCGCCCTACCAGATTCGTAATTCCAACAGTTATTCATTGGCGGCGCAAATCCAAGCTGCGGGTGGCGAGCCAGTTTTGCTGCCCATTGCCCCGGATGAACCGGAGCGCCTGCGTGAATTGATGACCGAGGGCTTCGACGCTGACCTTCTGCTCCTGACCGGTGGAGTTTCCATGGGGAAGTACGACTTGGTGGAGCAAGTGCTCGCCGACTTCGAAGCCGAATTCTTCTTCACTGGCGCCCAGATTCAGCCTGGCCGGCCGATCGTCGTTGGGCGCATTCCGTGGAAGGGCGGCCCCGTACGCGAAGACGCATCCACCGAGCCCAGCCACAAGTACTTTCTCGGTCTTCCGGGAAATCCAGTCTCTACCATGGTCACATTTGAGCTGTTTGCCCGGCCGGTGCTGGAGGCGTTGGCAGGCATGACGCCGCGCAAACTCGCCTTCCTGCATGCAAGGTTGAAATCCGAGATCAAGACCAAGCCCGGATTGAAGCGCTTTCTACCGGCGCTTCTCTCTGGGGAATTCGAGCAAGCCGAGGTCGAACTAGTTCGCTGGCAAGGCTCCGGAGACATCGCTGCTACCGTGCGTGCAAATTGTTACGTTGTGATTCCGCCGGACCGGGAACAGATCACGGCTGGGGAGTGGGTTCCTGTACTGATGCGATGAGTTCCTCGAGAAAAAGGGCACGAACGGTCCGCAGTGGCAGACCTCCCGTGCCCTCGCTTGTTCTTCCTTCTCGAATGCTGCGGCTTACTGGTTTGCAGCCGGTTTTTCTTCGACCTTCTTGCCCATACCTGCGGATGCCTTGGCCGGCTTAGGCTTCCAGAAGTCCGGGTCGGCTTTGATCCACTCCTCCGAGACGTAGCTCATGCGCGGGTTGAAGGCGAACAGGTTCGACTCGCTGGACTCAATCGAGGCAGCAGAGAGCTCTTCCAGTTTCTTCATGCCATCTTCGCCCATGGCCGCCATGAACTCCTTGTCTTTCGCGAAGGCATGATCGATCTCCGCAGCGGATTTCATCGGCGTGAAGAAGATGTAGGTCCCCTGCGGCATGCCATACACGCCCTCGTAGGCTGCCCACTGGATATCAGGCAAAGCCTTGGTATAAGCAGCGTTGACCATTCTTACGCCCTCGTCCCACTCCTTGTGGTGTCCGGGGCGAATGTGGAAGACGGAGATCTCGAAGTAGCGCATGTGGGCGATGTCCACGGACGCCGCATGCAAGCTGTACTCTTCGTTGTACCTAAGGGTGGCAGCATCGATCTCGCTCAGTAAGTCACCGTCCGCCGCACTGGCGCGGTCGAGCGCGGACGACAGTGCGCTATCTTTCTGGACGGCGCCTGCATCCTTTTCCCACGCCTCGAACGAATCGTAACCAGTCAAATAGAGCGCCCGTGACTTTCCGGACAACGAATCAATTGCTAGATAATGCGTCGGCCATTTCGCCCGAGTGAATGCTTGTACAAATGCACTCTCGCTTCGCTCGTGAGCCATGCCAGCCTTGCCGGGTTTGACAAACTCGCGAATGATGGTGAGCACTTTGGGCGGGGGGCTGGCCTCCTGCGCTGCAGCTACGCCTTGAACTCCGAATAGCAGAGTAATCCCCAACAATGACCCCGTAATTCTTTTCATAGACATTGACCTCCTGGTGCGTGAGATAGATCTCTGATCGGCGGGATCCCTCAAGAAACACCCAGCACAAAAAGACGACAATGTGGGTGCAAGGCGGAGCCTATGCTCGCCTGCCCTCCTAAGTCAAGGCGAGCCGGTCACAACGGGCCTGGCATTCTTAGCGTGTAAGATAAAGCTTCGTGATGCCCCGAAAGCTTTCCCACTACGATCGCGCCGGGCGGGCGCAAATGGTGGACGTTTCTGCCAAGACGGCTTCCCGCCGTAGCGCCACAGCCAGCGCCTTTGTCGTGCTGCAGCCCGCGGTGCTCAAGGCATTGCCGAAGAATCCCAAGGGCGATCCGCTCGAGGTGGCGCGGCTGGCTGGCATTATGGCGGCCAAGCGCACTGCCGAACTGATTCCCATGTGCCATCCCTTGCCCCTGTCCCACGTTGATGTGACTATGCGCCTGTGCGAGAATGGCGTCGCGATTGCCTCACACGTAACAACCACGGCCACGACCGGTGTGGAAATGGAAGCCCTGACGGCGGCCAGCGTTGCCGCGCTCACCGTTTACGATATGTGCAAGGCCCTGGACAAGGGCATCACGATTCGCGAGATTGCGCTCGAAAGCAAGAGCGGCGGCAAGAGCGGCGATTACGTCCGCTCCCGCAAGAAAAAGTAATACCGTACATGGCGAACAACGTCAAAGTCCTGCTGGTGGACGACAATCCCATGATTTTGGGGATGCTCCGGGGAGCGTTGGCGCCCCTCGCCATCGTGGCCACGGCCAACGATGCGGCTGACGCTCTCTTGAAAGCCGTCGACGATCCTCCCGACCTGCTGGTGTGCGACTACCGCATGCCCGGCATGGATGGCCGCCAACTAGTGGAGAAATTGCGGAGCCGCCCGCGAACCGCGGGGGCGGCTGTAATCCTGCTGGCCACCAAGGCCGACATCACCGAAAAGCTCAGCGCGCACGATCAACCGGTAGACGATTTCGTCGAGAAACCTTTCTTCCTGCGGGAGGCCACCCAACGCATCAAGCGGGTGATCGACAAGATTGCTCTCGAAAAGATGGCCAAAACAGTCCCCTCCGACGGCGTGCTGCGTGGAAGTCTGTTGCAGATGAACGTGATCGATCTGGTGCAGTCCCTGGAAATGGGCCGCAAGAGCTGCGCGCTGACCCTGACCAACAAGGACGAGAAATGTGAGATGTACTTCAGCGAGGGCCAGGTCACGCATGCCGAGTACGGCTCGCTGAAGGGAGATCAGGCTGTCTTCAAAGTCTTGCGTTGGACCGACGGCAATTTTCAGGTCAATTTTGAAGGCAAGACGACCAAGCAGTCCACGACCTTGAACACCCAAGGCCTGCTCATGGAAGGTCTCCGCCTGCTCGATGAGGCGCAACGGGATGGAGGCAAGGCCGGGGAGGAAGAAGAGGATGTCCTCCTCGACTCCTGAAGCTCTCACTGCAGCCGTTCTCACCGTCAGTGACTCCTGCGCGCGGGGTGACCGTACGGATGTCTCCGGGCCGGCGGTGGCGGAACTCCTCAGACAGCGAAACTTTGGCGTCGTGGGATCAGAAATCGTCCCCGACGAACAGGTAGCGATTCAGAAGGCAATTCTCTATTGGGTGAGAGAGGCCCGGCTTGTAGTAACAACTGGCGGGACGGGAGTCGCCGAGCGCGACGTCACTCCCGAGGCTACCCGGGCCACCTGTGAACGTTTGATCGACGGGGTCGCCGAACGCATGCGCTTCGAAGGTGCGAAGAAGACCCCGCTGGCCGCGCTAAGCCGGGGAGTATGCGGGGTACGGGGAAGATCGGTGATTCTAAACCTGCCCGGCAGTCCGAACGGCGCCGTCGAGTCGCTGCAGGCGGTAATTGATGTGCTTCCGCATGCGCTGCAGTTGCTAAGTGGAAACACCCGGCATACTTAGGCATGAGCGGACCCGGCCGACCACAATCGGCCGAATCCAGAAATCTCCCGGCAAGTTTTCTGCAGCTAAAGTAATATGGTTGGAATCTTTCTCTAAGAAGTCACAGTCTCGGGCTCGATAGTCTACAAATCAGCGGCGCAAACCACATATGAGAGGACAAGTATTTATGAACCGGTTCCTAGCAGTGATTACGGTTTTCCTGTGCATCTCGATCGCAGCTTCTTCGCAGACCCTGACTCAGGCCGACCGGGACCAGGCCATGAAGTACCTGGAAAGCACCAAACAAGGCGTTCTGGATGCAACGGCGGGACTCTCCGACGCGCAATGGAACTTCAAGCCTGCTCCCGACCGTTGGTCGGTGGCGGAAGTGGCGGAGCACATCGCTGCCGCCGAGGGCTTCCTGCGTGGAATGATCATCGAGAAAGTCATGGTGGCTCCGCCGCGGGCCGAAGGTGAGGACGTGAAGGCGATCGATGACATGGTACTGGCGGCGATCCCGGACCGAAGCCAGAAGCGTCAAGCCCCCGAACCGTTGAAGCCGACCAATCGCTTCGGATCGCCGCAGGGGAGTCTCAAAGCTTTCACCGAGAGCCGGCAGCAGACCGAAGACTTCCTGAAGGGCCATGAGGATCTTCGGGCCCATGCCATCGACAGCCCCATGGGCAAGAAGCTCGACGCATACGAGTGGGTTCTGTTTATCGCTGCCCACAGCGAGCGTCACACCAAGCAGATTCTCGAAGTAAAGGCGGACCCGAACTTTCCGAAGAAATAGCCGCATCTGAGAACTGGGAACGGAGAACTGGCAACTGGTTTTCCCGATCCTCGGTTTTCGTTAAATGTAAATATCACCTCCAGGTCCCCGGTATGATCCGGGGACCGGGCGTGCCACCTCTCGCCGGCTTTCGCGTACACTCTTAATCTCAGGTTTTGGACGCCATCAAACACATCCTCTCCCGCTACACCGCCTTTTTGTGGGCGCTGCTAAAGCCCCTGGGTGCCTGGGGGGTATTCGCAATCGCCGCGCTGGATGGCGGGTTCGTCGGCCTTCCCATGGACCCGATCGTAGCCAGCTATGTTTATACGGACCGGGCGAGATTTCTCCTGTATGTATTTATGGCAGCTGCGGGGTCTTCACTAGGCAGCCTTGTGATCTACGCGATCGGGTATGAAGGTGGTGAGGAACTGCTGCGCAAACGGATCGCGCCGGAGCGTTTTGCCAAGATTCACGCGGCTTTTGACAAGCATCCCTTCTGGGCCCTGATGTTCCCGGCCATGCTGCCGCCACCCACTCCCTTCAAGCTGTTCGTGCTGGCTGCCGCCGTCTCCGAGATGAGCTTTGTCCGCTTCTTACTGGCAGTCTTCTCTGGTCGCGTAGTGCGCTTTCTCGCCCTCGCCGTCCTCACCCTGAAGTTCGGGCCCGATGTGGTACGCCTGACCGGGGACCTTTTCCGCCGCCATTACTACTGGGGATTGGTCGCGGTATTGGTGGGCCTGATGGTGTGGCTGGTGATTCGCAGAAAGAAGAGAAAGACTGTAGAGAGCACGGAGGCCAGCAAGTAGATTCGTAGGAGAGAGAGATTCTCCGCGACCTTCGCGGATTCTCTTCCCGCACTCTGTAGTTGAGGATTGCTATGCCGCTGCGCTGTGGCCCCGCTGGCTGAGGCAATCGCTCAGTGCACGCAAGACCACCGGCGTGGCAAACATAGCCAGCGTGAACAGCAGATCACCCTCTAGCGCATGCCGGAAGAACGGCAGCCCCGCCACATACGACATCATCACGCCACTTAGGCTCTTGGGATACATATCCAACCAGGCCCAGGCCGCCAGATTGGTAACTAGGAAGAACGAAACCGAACTAGCCAGTGCCGCACCGATCACCGGCAAGGTCTTCGGCTCTTTGCCCAGCTTGGTACCCAGCCACAGAACCGCCGCATACCACGCGAAGGTCACAAAGTGGTCCGGGGAAAACGGGTAGGAGTAGACCAGCTTAGTGAGGACGACATCCGAGGCGGCCAGCAGCAAGAACGGCAACCAGAGCTGGCGGCGTGATCCACGGGCGCCAAAGAACAACAGCGATCCCGTCACCGGGGTAAACATCCAGGGATGCGGCATAAACCGCACCGCGACCGCGAGCACCAGAAAAAGATAAGCTAACATGCTCCACCTCGTAGGAATGATTGTGGCGCGAGCGGCGTGCCAGCGTCAAGTTTAAGGGCCTGGTCTGTTTTTGAGTGCTAGTCCGGCGGCGACGCGCGGCTACCCCGCATTCCCATCTGCACGCCCACCACATTCAAGTTGCGATCCAGAACTACGCTCGGCGAAAGTACACTGCGTCCGTTTCTCCCGGGATAAGAAAACCGCAGATCCCGGAAGCGCACGATGTAGCCTCGCTCCCCTCCATCCAAGGGCTCTGTTTCAGTGATGGGATATTGCGCCCAGTCCAAGTACACGCTCCCCAGGTAGGATTTCTTGGCGGCCAGCGTTACCGGCGTTTCTTCCGGCTTGTAATAAATCTGCATCTCGGCGTTGGGGTCGACATCGGGAATAGTTGAATCCACAGGCATGAAGGCAAAGAAATTCCTGGTCTCGACCACGCCATTCCAGCGGAACGGACTCCACCACAAGGGGAACGCCGACGCCCGAATGGGATCTGCAGCCTCGTAGGTACGCGCTTCGAGCGCATTGACTGCGCGCCGGTGCTCGAAATCTCTCACCCCCCAGAGCGCCACCACACCGAGCAGGGCCAGGGTCGCACCCCAGCGGCCGCGAGGACCCTTGTGGCGCACTCCGATGTCCCGATCGACGAGTGCAAAGAATGCAGGCAGCACCAACCCACCTACCAGCAGCAGCCAAATGAATGGGTCCACGATAAAAACGATGTCCCAGGAATACCATCGTTCGGAAAATGGCCAGAAGGGGCGCACGCCGTAGTTGTTGGTGAAGTCCAGTAGAACGTGACTGGCCGCCGCCAGATAGGCGAAACCCAGCAGCTGCCCCCAGCGCGGTCGCAGGTTCGGGTCCTTGACTTTGCGCCCGCGCAGCCTCCAGATGAGGTAGATGAAGCCGACCACCAGCGGAGCTACCAGGGCCGCACCCAGAAATGAATGGGTGAACCCGCGATGGTGCGCAAATCCGAAGACCGGCCCTTTCCAACTGCCGATCACGTCAAGGTCGGGGGCTTCCGCTGCCAACGTCATCGTGGCAGTCGCCAGGGCCGTCTTGCGGTTCAGCCCGGCTCGTCCCATGCAAGCGCCGGTCAAGAAGTGAGTGATCGGTTCCAAGGTTCGCGCGTACGCCGATATTCCGCTTCCTCGTTCGCATCCGCGAGCGAAGTACAAGAATCTTTATAGATGTCGTTTTAGGCTGCGCCGATGCATATTCCGGGCAAGATCCACACCTCAGCGCTCCGGAACCAGAATCGTCACTGCATTGGGCACGACGTTGATCTCCGCCGGCAGCGTGCCCAATAGTTCTCCGTCCGCCTCCACGAGAATACGGGGCTTCTCGCCGGAAGCCGGGGACGACGTGCGACAGCCGACACGGGCGCTGTGCATCAGCTCGATGCCGGAAACCTTCCAGCGCGCTCCGAATAACCCCCGCAGCACATAACTCAGATAGGCGGCGCGGCTGTGGGTGCGAAATAGGACAAGGCGGAGGTCATCGCGTTCCAGAGACGCACCCGGTGCCAGTTCGCGCAGCACGCCGCCGAAATCCTGGATGCGCACTGCCAGCAGCTGTGAGACTTCAGCCGTGCGGGACTCTCCGTTCCCCTGAATCTGAACGGTAAAGTTTGCCATCCTGTGGGTCAGCCATAGCCGGGTCGCCTTGGTGTAGTAAGCGGCCATACCAAGCGCGCGCTTTGCCGCCGGATTCAATTTGTAAAACAGGTGAGCATCCACGCCGACACCAACAATCAACGCAAAATAACGCGAGGACGGTCTCCCGTCGAAATCTAGATACTCGACCCGGCCTACCGCGAAACGGCGGGGAGAGGATCGCAAGGCTGCCCGAGCTGCACCCATAGGGGACAGCGGCAGCCGCAGATCATGGGCCAGCGAGTTGGCGGTTCCCAGCGGAATGACGCCGAGAGCAGCTGCTGTACCCACTAATCCTTGGAGAACGTCGTGCACGGTGCCGTCGCCGCCGCAGGCGAAGACCGTATCGCAGCCCTCGCTGATGGCTTGTTTCACCTGCTCGGAGGCATCTCCCGCGGCCCGGGTCGGTGCCGCGGAGGCCTCCACGCCACCGGCGCGGAGCACGGTCAGCGCTGCATCCACCTCCGCCATGCGGCGTCCCTGGCGCCGACCCGAGAGCGGGTTGTAGAGCAGGATGGCCTTGCGCATGGAATCAGAAAGATTGTACGGGAATGGCTACGGTTTCCCTCGTGATCCCCATTCCCACATGCCGAACATCGCTTTCTGAGGCAGCGGATGGCTAACCTGACGCGCCAGCATCGCAATCTGTCCGCGATGGTGGGCATCGTGGGCCATCAGGTAGCCGAAGAATCCGGCTACGTCCGGCTTAAATCCCTTCACCCGGCCATCATTCTCAAGCGCCGACTGAAGCACGACGCTGAGAGAAGCACGGCTTTGTTCCAACGCTTTCAAAGCCTGCGCCGGAGTCACGCTGCCCCTCTCCAACTGGTCAGGAATCTTGCTCCCCTTGGCGGTGGCTTTGAGCCACATCACGCGCACGTTGTGGATATGGGCCACGATGGCCGCGATGGTCCGCCCTTTGCCCTCGGGGGGTTCGGCTCGCCAGGCCTCCGCGGGCAGATTTTCGATCATGTATCGATTAATGCGGTCGTTGGTATCGAAAGCAGTCAGCAAGGCTTGAGGCAGGGAAAAGGCGGCGGGTGCGGACTTGGGCATTGCAGTTCTCCTCGGATCGAGGCCAGTAGCTTACAGCATTCACCATCGTAAAACCCGAAATCGCAGAGCGCGCGAAGGTCTTGCAGAGAGCACAGAGAAGCACCGCTCGGCGCACTCCGCGGAAGCTCTCCGCGTACTCAGCGTTGTAAGCTTCTCGCCTATAATCTTCCTCGATGCCCGCCCCCAAAGACATCGCAAAGAAAATCGAAGCTCTGCGGGACAAGATCCGCCACCACGAATGCCGCTACTACGTCCTCGACGATCCCGAGATCAGCGACCAGGAATTCGATCAGCTTATGAAGGAACTGCAGCGCCTGGAGGCCGATTACCCCGCGCTGATCACTCCGGATTCTCCCACGCAGCGCGTAGGCGGCAAGCCGCGCGAAGGTGTGGTGAAAGCCCGGCACTCCACTCCCATGCTGTCGCTGGACAACACCTACAACGCAGACGAGCTGCGCAACTGGGAGCGCCGCGTCCATGAACTGAGCGGCCGTACGGACATCGAATACGTCTGCGAGCTCAAACTCGACGGAATGTCGCTAGCCCTGGTCTACGAGGACGGTCGCTTGGTGCACGGCATCACCCGCGGCGACGGCAGTGTCGGCGAAGATGTCACTCTTAACGTCCGCACCGTGCGCTCGGTTCCGCTCTCTATTTCCAAAGAAAAATTGAAGAAGGCGGACATCCCGCCCGACTTCGAGGTCCGCGGCGAGCTCCTGATGCCGATCGCCGCCTTCAAGAAGATGAATGAAGAGCGCGAAGAGATGGGCCTGTCGATCTTTGCCAACCCGCGCAACGCCACCGCCGGAACGGTGCGCCAGCTTGACGCCAGCATCACCGCGCAACGCCGTCTCCGCCTGCCGGTGGCGCGCGCCAT
>JAIQFW010000101.1 GCA_020073105.1 Terriglobia bacterium | reverse complement strand
AATTTTGGATCTGGTCTCAACCTTCAGTGTGCAACGCAGCGGCGGCGTAGCTGTCCTGCTGGGCAATGGCGATGGAACCTTTCAGCCCGAAGTGGATTTTACAACGGACGAGAACCCGGCGGTCGCAATCGGAGACTTCAACGGGGACGGTAAGCCCGACATCGCCACCGTGAACGGCCCTTCTACGCTCAGCATCTTGCTCAACACTACGCCGTGGCCGAAAGCTAAGAAATAGTAGGGGGCTGGCCCGGCCTAGGCTTCTCATTTGCCTTTGAGGGTGCCCCGCTCAAGCTTTGCTTGGGCGGGGATTTTGTTTGTAGGTGGAATCCGGCACTTACCCCCGCACTTCCGCCAACTGTGCCCTTAGCTTGTGGGTCGCCCGGAACAGGGTGTTCTTGATCGTCCCTTCGCTGGTATTCACGATGGGGGCTAATCCCTGTAACCGTACACGCACAATCCGTACGATTGCCGTACCCGCTCCAGAGAGGATTCGAAACAGGCTCGCGATTGCGGAGTGGCGAAGTTGGGCCGGCGACGATAGCAACTGAAAGTCAGGAAGTGCAGCTGCCCGGATTGCTGGAAGTGTCGTAGTCCCCAGGGCATGGGGAAATCTTAGTTTTGGATGGAAAGACGTTCTGTGACCAGTGAACACCCCCGCCCAAGCAAAGCTTGAGCGGGGCACCCTACAGAGTAAAATCACAAGCTTAGGGCGGGCCAGCCCCCTTCAGACGAAGCCTCATACATGACGGGCTCGATCGTCTCCGCCGACGGCGGGTGGACAACGCAATAAAAAAAGGCTTCCGTATATGTCAAGACGGAGAAATCAATCCGTGAAGGCGCGCGGCAATATGGCAGCCTGCATCTTATCTGCCGTGGGCCGCGTCGGTCATCGTGCAACTCGAACGGCTCTCGTCATAGACAAAACCTGGAGTCCTGCTTTGCATCTCCTGGAGCAGTTCAGCCACGCCATCGTCATTTTTTCCTCCGGCGGCTTCCCCTCGGCCGCCGGAGAAGAGGGCCGACTTCGAAGGAAGGCGCGAAGGTTGGCAACGGCCCACCACAACAATCCGCTTCTTGCCGAGATTGCGCGGATTCTCGGTGTGGACGAACAGAACGGCATCGTGGAAGTCGATCGCGTGGACGCATCCAATGACACTCCGGTCTGGGATATCAAGCCGTACTTTCCCGTCGAGGATCGCGTTTTGACATATGCGGTGCCTGCCCGTATAGCCGAGTGGCCTGAGTGGAGAGCGGAGACTTCCGCAGCCGCCGCGAAACAGTGGAAAAGGACGCCTTCGAGGACGAAACAAACTGCGCCTGGAGTCAGTATGCAACCAATCGGAGAGGTTCGCACAGAAGGCGGCGAGTTCAGACTGGAAATGTCGGGCCTCGACGACCTTGCCTGGCGCTCATTTGCCGGCTTCTCTCATGTCCGCGTGTTTTGGTGGTTCGACCGGTTTGACAAGGACCATTTCCGCAGGGCGACCCAATGCAATCCTCCCTACGAGAATGCTCCGCGTACTGGGATCTTTGCCTCGCGCTCGCCTGTAAGGCCAAATCCTGTCGGGCTAACCACCGGCAGGGTCATCACCTTGGACCGGAAAAGGCGCTTGTTGATCCTCGAGCCCCTCGATGCTCTCGACCACACCCCGATCCTTGATGTCCAACCCTATATTCCCTGCCGCGAACGCGTTATCAATCCAATGGTGCCGTCTCATGTCAGGCACTGGCCTGGCTGGCAGGACGCTGGGATTGGAAGAAACCACAAAGATCGAGGAGGCACGCTTCCGCATCTGATTGCCGGTGATGCGACAAGGTTTTCCGCGATCTTTCCTGACCCTACAGGACGGCGCCGGACATCTCTCTTCTCAGGCAACAACGAACCGGTTGTGATCGACCACAATCGAATCACGATCACCGGGGCGCGACAGAACAACCTTCGTAATGTCACCTGCTCCATTCCCCGGCAATCGCTCACGGTAGTAACGGGCGTTTCCGGATCCGGCAAGTCCTCACTGGCCTTCGACACGCTCTACGCAGAAAGCCAGCGCAGGTTCATGGAAGGCATTTCCACGCTCGGCAGGCAGGCTTTCGAACAGTGTGAAAGACCGGAGGTCGAAAGTATCTCAAACCTGCCGCCCGCCATCGCGATTGAACAGAAATCCATTGGCCGCAATCCGCGCTCGACCGTGGGGACAATGACCGAAATCTACGACTTTCTCCGCCTGCTCTTCGCCCGGCTCGGCGTCAGGCACTGCCCCAATTGCGGACGTGCTATCGAACCATTGTCGCCTTCCGCGCTGATGCTGCGGATGGCTGCGCTTCCGCCGGGAACTGGATTCTCGATTCTGCCGTATGAATCCGACGGGCCGACCGCAGCTTTCAGGGTGCCCGAGCAGCGATCAATCAGCTACGAAAGCGAGCTTTTGGGGGCAATCAAGGAGGCACTTGCCAGCGGCAACGGGGCGTTGCTGCTCCGCCTGGAGAACGGCTTGGACTTCCTCTTTCACTCCCGGCAGAGCTGTTACCCGTGCGGTCGCCCCTTCTTGGCCCTTACCTCGTCCACATTCAGCTTCAATCATACCTCGGGCATGTGTCCTGACTGCCAAGGCTTGGGCGTGCGCCTTACGGTCGATCCCGAACTGATAGTGACAAAGCCGGAGAAGTCACTTCTCGACGGCGCGTCACCGTGGTGGGGCGATCTAAGAAAGCAGATGAAGAAACCAACGGGAAACTGGATGAGGATGGAGGTCTTCGCACTGGCTGCGGATCTGAAGGTTGATCTTGAGAATCCGTGGTCAGAACTTCCGGGAGAGTTCCGCCATCGCGCACTCTATGGCACGGGCGAGATGACGGTCCGGTATGAATTCGTCATGGCGCGGGGCAGAACCGGAACCATGGAACGACCGGCCGCCGGCGCCGTCAACAACATCAACCGGCTCTTTCGGGACACGTCCAGCGAAGACACACGGCAGTTTTATCTGCAATTCATGCGAGCGCTTCCCTGCGAAACCTGCCAAGGCGAGCGGCTTGGGGCCGAGGGTCGGCTCACCACAATGGCTGGCCGACGCTATCCCGAGGTTGCGAGGATGAGCGTGAGCGAGCTGTGCCGTTGGGTAGAGGCGCTGCCCGAACACCTGACGGATGACGAGGAAGCCGTTGGCAGAGACATTATGCACGAACTCCGCCGTCGTTTGCGTGCGCTCGGCTCAGTTGGGATCGAGTACCTTACCCTAGACAGGCCGGCTCCGACGCTCTCGCTTGGGGAGGCTCAGCGGATCCGGCTTGCCTCCCAGCTCGGCGGCGGTCTCACAGGCCTTCTATACGTGTTGGACGAGCCCTCGACCGGTCTGCACCCGCGCGATCATGGCCTCATGCTCAATGCCTTGCGCCGCCTCCGGGATGCCGGCAACACGGTTGTGGTGGTTGAACATGACGCCGACACCATCCGGTCTGCGGATTGGATCCTGGATCTCGGGCCAGGTGCGGGGGAGAAGGGCGGCAGACTCGTAGCCTCCGGTACGCCGGAGGAGATCATGCGAAACCCGGATTCCCTGACCGGCGGATATCTCTCTGGCGGATTGCGCGTGGCGGATCGAGCCAGTCGTCAGCCACCGTCCGGCTGGCTGACATTGCGGGGAGCCAGATTGCATACGCTCAAGAATCTGACTGTGCGCTTTCCCCTGGGAGTCTACACCTGCGTGACGGGCGTGTCGGGCTCGGGCAAATCGAGTCTTGTGGCGCAAACCCTGTATCCTGCCCTTGCCAGGAGGCTGCATCGTTCCGGCGATGAACCGGGCCCCCATGATGCGCTGGAGGGAATGGAAGCAGTGGACAAAGTCATCAGTGTGACTCAGGTGCCCATTGGGCGAACTCCGCGATCGAATCCCGCGACCTATACCGGACTTTTCGACGAAGTCCGAAAGCTCTTCGCCGGAACGGACGAAGCCCGCACTCGCGTATGGAACGCAAATCGATTCAGTTTCAACAGGGAAAGCGGCCGATGTGGAGCCTGCCTGGGGGACGGGCGGCAACGCATCGAAATGCACTTTATGCCCGATGTCTGGACCACCTGTCCTGTTTGCCACGGCAGACGGTTCAACGATGAAACTCTATCGGCTAAATACCGTGGATGCTCGATCGCCGATGTGCTGGAAATGGACGTCGCAACTGCTTCTGAATTCTTCGCGGATGCACCTGCAGTCGCGCATCGGCTGAAGGTGCTTTTGGAAATCGGCCTGGAGTATCTGCGGCTCGGGCAGAGCGCACTGACGCTGTCGGGCGGAGAAGCCCAACGCGTGAAGCTGGCATGCGAGCTGAGCCGTCCCGAGACGGGAAGGACGGTCTTCGTCCTGGATGAGCCGACAAGCGGCTTGCACTTCGCCGACATCCGCAATCTCATCATGGTGTTAAAACGCATCATCGCGGCTGGCAATACCGTCATTGTGGTCGAGCACAATCCGGAGATGATGCTAAGCGCCGACTGGATCATCGACCTAGGTCCGGAAGGGGGGGATTACGGGGGGCAACTTGTCGCGGAGGGCACACCCGATGATGTCGCCCGTGTCGAAGCCAGCCACACAGGCAGACTGCTCCGCAGCTTGGTCCAAGGCCCGAAGGGGTGATGTCCTAAACAACTCTCGGGGCGAAGGTGGGGGCTGGCCCGGCTTAAACTTCTGATTTACTTTTGAGGGTGCCCCGCTCAAGCTCTGCTTGGGCGGGGATTTTGTTTGTAGATCGTGGGTACAATCCCCACTCCGCCGGGCAGGACGCCCGGCCTCCATCACCGCCCTACCCCCGCACTTCCGCCAACTGTGCCCTTAGCTTGTGCGTCGCCCGGAACAGGGTGTTCTTGATCGTCCCTTCGCTGGTATTCAGAATGCCGGCCACAGTGCGCAGGCGCAGGCCGTGGTAGTGCTTCAACTCGAACACCACGCGCTCCCGCGGCGACAGTCTTTCCATGGCGCGCTGGATGCACTTCCGCAACTCCCGGCTGATCATGTTGCGCTCCGGGCTGGTTCCGGCGCGCTGATCGGGCAAGCGGTCCAGCAGCTGTTCTTCCTCGCCATCGGCGGAAATCGTCGTGGTCAAATCACGGCCGCGGGACGACTTCTTGCGCAAGTGATCGAGACAAAGATTTGTCACAATACGATAGATCCAGGTATAGAACGAGCACTCGAAGCGGAAGCTCCCCAGATTGATGTAGGCGCGAAGGAAAGCTTCCTGATAGATGTCCTGGCCGTCTTCCTGCGAACCGGTCAAGTGCACCGCCAGGCGAAGCACCGCGCGGTCATACTGGTGTACCAGCTCCTCAAAAGCAGAGGCATTGCCCATCTGGGCGTCGCGAATGAGCAACGTGTCGTCGACCCGAGCGGGCCCGACCTTTTGCCGCTGTTGCCCTCGAAGCTGCAGGACCTTCTCCACTTTCGTCTCCGAAAAACTTCAGCCAACAAATTTGTAGCCCGTGCCGTGTACCGTCAGGATGAAACGTGGTTCCTCCGGCCTGGGCTCGACTTTCTGCCGCAGCCGGACAATGTGCGCGTCCACCGTGCGCGTGGTGGGGAAACGGTCGTACCCCCAGACATCCTCAAGCAGCCGGTCGCGACTCAAGGTCTCGCCGGGATGGTTGAGGAAGTACTTCAAAAGCTCGAACTCCTTCGAGGAAAAATCCAGCGACTTGCCCTTCCTCGACACCTGGCAACTGCGCAGGTTGACTTCGACCTCGCCAAACGCGTATTTCTCACCTTGTTTTGGGACCGTGCCCGCGCGGCGCAGAACAGCTTTCACTCGCGCCAATAATTCGCGGATCGAAAACGGTTTGGTGACGTAGTCATCAGCGCCCAATTCCAATCCAACCACTTTGTCCACTTCCTGCCCGCGGGCCGTGAGCATGATGATGGGGATCGAAGGCTTTTTCGACTTGAGCTGCTTGCACACGTCCAGGCCGCTCATGCGCGGCATCATCACATCGAGAATCACCAGGTCGGGAGATTCGCTGAGCGCCCGCTCCAGGCCGGCCACGCCGTCGGGCGCGGTAACCACCTGGTATCCCTCGAATTCGAAGTTGTCGCGCAGCCCCGCTACCATGTTGGGCTCGTCTTCGACAATCAGGATTTTGGCCATGGTTTCCCGAATCTCCCAACGCTATGCCGTTGCCGTTCTGGCGCCGTTTGCACGCGGCGGATTTACCGGCAGGGCAATGGTGAACTTGCTGCCCCGCCCCGGTGCGCTATCCACCAGGACCTCGCCGCCGTGGGCTCGCACGATGTGGCGCACCAGGGACAGGCCCAATCCACTCCCTTTGGTGTTGTGGACCAGGGGGTCGCCCACACGATAAAACTTCTCAAAAATCTTGTGTTGCTCCTGCACCGGAATGCCGATGCCGTGGTCCACGACTTCCAGCTTCACGGATCCGTTATCACGAAACAGGTTGACGCCGATAAATTTCCTGTCCTGCGAATACTTCAGGGCGTTGTTGACCAGATTCAGCAGCGAGCGCGCCATGGCCTCGCGGTCCACACGCATCGGCGGCACGTCTTCGGCGATCTTCTCCTCAAAGGCAAAACCGTTTTGCTCGATCTGGTAGCGATACGAATCCAGCGTGTTGTGCACCAGTTCGCGCATATCAGTCTCGCGAAAGTCGTATTCCTTGCGGCCGGCCTCAATCCGGGAGAAGTCCAAAATGTTGTTGATGAGCGCGGTCAGCCGTTCACTCTCCTTGCGGATAATGCAGTAATACTCCTGGCACTTTTCCTGCGACCGGAGTCGCCCCATCTCCAAAGTTTCAGCGTACAGGCGAATCAGGGAGAGCGGTGTCCGCAACTCGTGGGAGACGTTGGAGACGAAGTCTGATTTCAGCTTCGCCAGCGCCATCTCACGGGAGATGTTGCGATGGGTGAGAACCAAGCCGCCGGCCAGTAGAAGCGAGATCGCCCCCAGAATAATGAAGCTGGTGCGCACAAAACGCTGTTCCATCGCTGCCAGAGTGGTTCCGGGCAACTTGATCGCGAGGGTCAGGCCCGGAAAAGCGCCCTCTATATTGCGCTCCACCTCGGGAGTGCCGCCATCCCATCCCGGCGAAGTCGCCAACGGCGTCATCTCGTACCGATGGTGAAGCATAAGCACGACATGATTCTTCTCGCCCTTTTCTTCCTGGTAGTTCAGGACCGCACTCAATGCCTCGGGAAAGAGCTGGTCGCGCAGGTACTCGGCGTCAAATGCCATGCCCCCAACGGCCTTGTGTCCGCCGGTGGAATCTCCCGTCAAGAACAACACCGCCGATTGGTAGGCCCATTTGTCCCCGCGTGGTGCACGGTTGGAGAAAGAGTAGTGGCGCCCTTTCTTCCCCATCTCCTGCAGCTCCTTCGTAGTGCTCATCCCTTCAATCTTCATCCAGCCGACCATCATGCTGGAGAACGCCTCCGCCTCCGTGCGAAATACGGGGTCCTTCAACCGCGTAGGCTGGGAACGGAAGGTCAAACCCTTGTCCGGGTCGTACACCCACAAGTGTGCGATGTAGGGATGGGTAGCCAGTATCCTGTCCATGGTTTCCGCGCATGCCCGTCCTGCGCTCGGAAACTGCTCCTGCACATCGTCGGTAAGTTCGAAGGCCTTGCGATTGATCTGCTTCTCGGCAATGACCAGGACCTGGTTGAAATCCCTTTGGAACGCCGCCTGAACGCCGCGGTCGCGCTGGATTGACTTCAGGTGCAGCGCACCCAGAATGACCAGGGCGGCGGCAGGTAACACCACGGCCAGCTCCAACGTCAGCATCAGCCGGTTTCGTTCGTTCCAGTGCCGCTTAACCTTCATGGTTTCCAGAGGGCCGAGTGTGCTGCATCTGCCCTTAAACAACATAGTCAAACGGCCGGGGACGGGTGTCAATTCGGGGTAAAAACACGTAAAAAGTTGTGAACTGGTTTCGTTCGGAGAGTCCGGCCGACTTGAATCTAGCGGTTGGGGGGAGAGACCAGGGATTGCTGAGGCAGAGTGAAGGTCACCGTCACGTAGGTCAAGGCCTCCATTGCTTTGCCGCTTCGGAGGTAGGGCTTGTACCGCCACTGCTTTACCGCCTGGTAAGCGGCCCGCCCCAGCAGCAGAGGGCCACGCACCAGTTTCAGGTCTCGAATATTGCCATCCGTGCCGATCCACGCCTCCAGAACCACCGCTCCTTGCATGCCCGCCTTGACCGCCTGTTGCGGATAGCTGGGTTGCACTTTCTCCAGCAATAACTCTTCGGATGCCTCCTCGGAGAGGTTCACCGGTTCAAGTTCGCCGAGCAAGGTGAGCTTGGAGGTCACGATGCGAACCGACTCCGCTTCGGGCAGCGGACGGCGGATGCTCTCCGGAATTTCAGGAAGAGGCACGGCTACGAACGCTTGAGCCTGGTCTGGTTGCCGCTCAACCGCAGGTCCTCCCGCAACTGCCGCTGCAGTCGGACCGGAGACCGACTGGCGGTTAGCTGGAATCGCCCGCACTCTTGCCATCGAGGGTCCAAAAGATGCTGGGATTTGGAAAGTGGTGGCCTGGACTACTTGGCTACCTCCAGCGGAGTTTGGCGCCATGCCATCTTCGGGTTTCTGGCGCCAGGCCCGGCCGATCTCCGAGACCTTGGCTTGGGTCTTCTCCAGGGCTCGCCGGTAGGTGTTGGTCACGCTGGCAACTACCTTCGGGTTCTTTGAGGCCGCCTTGAACCCGTACGCCACGGCAAGAGAAACGATGCCGAGGGTGATGCTGAGCAGGAGTTTAGTGTGGTCTCTTTTCGTCTCAACCGGGCGATTCGCGTTAACGCTTCGAGGTAGCTTGCCGACAGTTGGCAGGTTGGGTCGTGCAAAGCGCGCGGTGGCGGGGCCAGTCAGGTTCATTGGGGCCACACTTTTAACGGCCGCGCGTTGTGGGACGGGGAAGGGCGAGGGGGAGGGCGATGGCACGAGCGCTGCTGGTCCCGAATTGCCCGACCAGCCCGCGGGCTGTATCTTCGGCGGCTCATTCATTATCGAAGGAGACGTTGTCTTTTGAGTGGCTGCCACATCACTCTTGGTTCGCTGGCTCCCCAGAGAAGCCAGAAACCGGTCGCAGGTAAGCAGGCCATACTTTACCTGGTCGGCAACGATCGGCTTGGTCAGCACCACATCCGCGCCTGTCTCCTGGGCTGCATTTCTGGTCGCTGCACTCACCACCGCAACCGTAACTGCGTCCTTGTTCAGCTTCAATTCGCGCGCATTCTTGAGCAGGAAGTTGGCTTCTGGCCCCGCATCCAGGTCAGCCAGGACGACATCAAGCCTTCGCCGGGCGAGGGCTTCCACCGCCCCGAAGATCTCCGGGCAGGGTTCGATCTCAAGCTCCAGCTCTTCAAGAGCTTGGATCAGCAGGCGCGAGGCCTGTTCGTCGGAGGAGAACAACAAACATCGCAGCGACATCGACTACCAGACTAGCGGGTCGCGGGGAACTGGAAAAGTTACGGACTACCACTCCCGTGCCATATCAACAGATCAGTAACGAAAGAGAGGTTACCTGTCCTACTGGACAGCCTCTGCCCACAGCAAGTCTTGCCTTTTCAAGGAAGTGTCTCAGTTCGTTCTCTGAGGCGCATCTCCGCGTACTCTGCGGCTGTTCTCCGCGCACTCTGCGTTTTAGGGTTTTCGGGAGACTCGGCGAACCCAACTCTTAAATCGCAGAGAACGCCGAGAACAGCCGCAGAGTACCCTGAGGAATTTCGCCTTTGCTGAAATTGAGGCATTACCTTTTTCAAACAAAAATTGCCATTCGCTTCGTCAGGCGCATAAAATCCAGTGTTGTCCAAGGACTCCCGGTTCGCGCGAGGACAATTGAAAAAGGTCATTGCCATCTACCCCGGCTCGTTCGATCCGCCCACCAACGGCCACCTGGACTTGATTGAGCGGGGCAGCAAGATTTTCGATCAACTGATTGTGGCGATCCTGCGCAACCCCGACAAGGGCCCCTTGTTCAGCCTGGCAGAGCGACGGCTGATGTTGGAATCCATGACCGAAGGCTTCAAGAACGTGAGCGTGGATACTTTCGACGGCCTCACCGTCGACTATGCCGCAAAAGTCAAGGCCGGCGCGGTGCTCCGCGGGATCCGCGCCATCAGCGACTACGAATATGAGTTGCAGATGGCCTTGATGAACCGCAAACTTCACCCTGAATTGGAAACCGTTTTCATGATGCCGGCGGAGCAGTATTCCTACCTGAGCTCCCGGCTGGTGCGGGAGCTTGCGCAACTGGGCGGTTCGATCAAGGACCTGGTCCCGGAGATGGTGGAACAACGCATCAAAGAAAAGCTCGACCCAGCCATTAAGCTGCAGCATGCAAGAGAACCCAAGAAGATGAGGAAACGAGGATGACCCCGGTAACAGAGGCGATCCCGGCACTGAAACTGAGCGACCGCATCAACCGCATCGAGCCTTCCGCCACCATGGCGGTGGTTGCCGAAGCCGACAAGTTGCGCCAGCAGGGCATTGATGTGGTCGATTTTGGGGCCGGAGAGCCGCACTTTTCTACGCCGCAACACATCAAGGACGCGGCCATCGCGGCCATTCAAGGCAACTTCAGCAAGTACACGGCGGTCGGAGGCACAGCCGAATTACGGGATGCCATAGTGCACCGCCATGCCGTGGACTTCGACTCGGACTATCGCCGGGAGGAGGCCATCGCGTCGGTCGGTGGCAAGCACGCCCTGTTCAATGCCATTCAAGTTCTGGTGGATCACGGCGACGAAGTGATCCTGCCGGTGCCGTACTGGGTTTCCTTTAAGGACATCGTGCGCTATGCGGGCGGGGATTGTGTACTCGTGGGGACCGACGAGAGCCAGAACTTTCGTCTCACGGCGCAGATGATCGAGCGCCTGGTCACGCCTCGCACCAAACTCATCATTCTGAACTCGCCGTCGAATCCGTCCGGGGCTGTGATGTCACCCGGTGACGTGACTGACGTTGTGCGTTTCGCATACGAGCGTGGCATCTGGGTGGTCTCCGATGAATGCTATGTCTACCTGAACTACACTCCGAAGCGTTTCTCGGTTGGGTCTTTGCGCGAATTTAAGGACCGCATGGTAATCGTCGGGTCGCTTTCCAAGACTTATGCCATGACCGGATGGCGTCTGGGCTACGCTCTCGCTCCCGCGCCGGTGGTCAGTGCGATGCAGAAACTACAGAGTCAGTCGACCTCGAATCCCACTTCCATGGTGCAAAAGGCAGCGGTGGCGGCCCTGAAAGGCCCCCAGCAATGCGTGGTGGACATGCGGGCTGAGTACATACACTTGCGCGACCATGTGGTCAACGGCTTGCGAGCTCTTCCCGGAGTCAAATGCACGTTGCCCGACGGTGCGTTTTATGCCTATCCCAATGTTTCGGCGTTCTTTGGCCGGGGCGGCGTGAACTCGGCCTCAGACCTGGCTGGGAAACTCCTGCGTGAAGCTCACGTGGCGACGGTCCCTGGCGAAGGGTTCGGCACCCGTGACCATATTCGTATTTCTTACGCGACCTCGGTGGCTGAGCTTGATCGCGGCCTGGAGCGCCTGCGCAAGTTCCTGGCATCGTTGTGAGGTCCCACGCCGGCGTTGGTGGGACCCCGGTTCGCCCGACCCATGAGTAAACTCTATCCGTTGCTCATGTCTCCTTTCTTCTCTCCCCGTCCCTGGGGTGCGCAGGATTTGTCCCCGATCTATCCCGGTCGTCGGTTTGAGGAGAAAATCGGAGAAGCGTGGCTCACGGGCGACGATTGCAAGGTGGCGAACGGACCGTTGCGCGGATCATCTCTCGCCGAACTCGGCGCCAGGTACGGCCGCGAACTGACAGGTGATACAGCCAACGATCCCAGCCGTTTCCCGCTCCTGGTAAAGTTCCTATTCCCGCACGACAAGCTTTCGGTGCAGGTGCATCCGGATGACGAAGCCGCCCAGCGTGTGGGGCAGCCTCACGGCAAGACCGAGTGCTGGTACGTGGCACATGCCAAGCCCGGAGCCCAGATTGCACTGGGCCTGAAGCCGGGAGTTTCCAAGGCGCAATTCGAAGAGGCGATCCGGCAGGAACGTGCAGGAGAGCTGCTGAATTGGATCAATGTCTTCCCCGGAGAGATGATTTACGTTGCCGGGGGTACGGTACACACGCTGGGACCGGGCTCAGTCCTGGTAGAGACCCAGCAGCAATCCGACACGACCTATCGTCTGTATGATTATGGCCGCCCGCGCGAGCTGCACTTGGCGCAAGGGCTCGCTGCCGTTAAGGAGAAGGTCGGATCAGGGAAAGTTGTTCGCCCCGCACCGAAGGAGATCTCCGGCAGCAAGAACCGGCGCGCGCCGCTGATTGCGTCTTCTTACTTTATTGTGGACATGTTCGAGCTCAGGGAACCGCAGGGCTTTCACACGACCGCCGAGAGTGGTAGGAGTTCCGTGCAAATTCTGGTGGCGGTGGAGGGCTGCGGCGTGGTCGAAGCGCCGGGCGTGGAACCGGTGACGCTAGCAAAAGGCGATGCCGTGGTAGTGCCTGCATCGCTGGGCGAGTTTCAGGTTCGGCCGCAATGGGCGGTCGAACTGCTAAAGTCGTCATTGCCCGGGGTGCCGATGCCCGAGCCGATGACGAGGATATGATGTCATAGGTCTGTCATCATAGGTCTGTCATCCTGAGCGGAGTTCGTCTCGCGCGAAGCGCGCGACAAACGACGTCGAAGGATCCCTACACCTAGGCATACTGCCGGATCGTTTCAAGGCATCTTCCCCGTGCTGCACGGCGGGCTCGATCACGGGAAGAATGCCTTGGAGCTCCGCCTGTAATGGAGTGGTTGTAGGGATCCTTCGACTTCGTAGCGGCTTCGCAAAGCGAAGCCGCCACTTCGCTCAGGATGACAGTTCCAATGAGTGAGGGTTTTGTACCTGTGGTGAAAGCCAACTTCTATCCCGTGATTCTGGCTGGTGGCCGTGGCACCCGGTTCTGGCCGGTGAGCCGCAAACGCCGAGCCAAGCAGTTGCTCGCGCTGGACGGCAAGCGGACGATGATCCAGCAAGCCGTGGCGCGGTTGCTGCCGCTCGCCCCGCCGAATCGCTGCTGGGTGATCACGAACCAGGATTCGTATCGGGAAGTTATCCGCCAGCTTCCGCGGCTGAGCAAGCGCCAGATCATCGCGGAGCCAGCAGGCCGCAATACGGCTCCGGCGATTGGGCTGGCGGCCTTCATCCTGCTTCGCTCAGATCCCACAGCCGTCATCGGGATGTTTCCCTCTGACCACGTCATCGAACTTGTCCAGCGATACCGGCAGCTTGTCCGGCAGGGCATCGCGATTGCCGCCGCCGACGAGAACATTGTGGTGCTGGGAATCCGTCCCACGCGCGCCGAGACAGGATACGGGTATATCGAGACCGGTCCATCTTTGGACGGAGGAGCATTGCGCGTACGCCGCTTCACTGAGAAACCCGACGCCGCGCGGGCCTCCACCTTCCTGGCCGCTGGCAACTACTACTGGAACAGCGGAATGTTTCTCTGGAGCGCCCGCACGCTGACCAATGCCCTGCGAGAGCACCTACCGAAGACTGCGGCCATCCTGGAGGACATTGCGGCTGCGTTCGGAACAAAGAGATTCTCCGCAGTCTTTCGCCGCCTGTACCCGAAGTGCGAGAACATCAGCGTTGACTATGCGGTGCTCGAACCGCGCTCTGCCAAAGGCGCACGTCACTCGAATATTTTCTGCCTGCCGGCCGATTTTGGCTGGAGCGACTTGGGGTCGTGGACTGCGCTGCATGAATATCGGGTTGCAAAATCCAAACCGAGAGACGGAAATGTAATTTCCGCCGCAGGTTCGTTTACTTTGAATTCCATCGGGAACTATTTTCACGTGCCGGACAAGTTTGTTGCGGCGGTGGGTGTGGACAATCTCGTGGTGGTTGAAACCGCCGATGCTCTGCTGATCACTACTCGCAGAGGGGCGCAAGATGTGGGCAAAGTGGTGAAGTACCTGGATGAGAAGAAACTGCACAAACTTGTGTGAATCCCGTCGCCACGGTACGGGATTCAGCCTACGACCAACGACGGACGACCAACGACAGCAATGACCGTTCCCATCAAATTCGGCACCGACGGGTGGCGGGGGGTAATCGCCGACGATTTCACCTCTGAGAATGTCCGCCGCGTCGCGCTTGCGATTGCCGCGTACGTTCTCAAGCACGAAGACGCCCGCTGCGGCCTGGTGGTCGGATACGATACCCGCTTCGCCTCGCAACGCATGGCGCGCTTCACGGCGGAAGTCCTCGCGGGTGCGGGAATTCCAGTGAAGCTGGCCAATGACTACACGCCCACACCGGCGATCTCTCTTGCGGTAAAGAACTTCGGGGCGGCCGGGGGCGTCGTGACGCCGCAGATCATCAAGGCAATTGAACAGGAACTGGACACCGCCACGCCATTGCGTGACCGCAGTGCCCCCGTCGACGAAGTCGATCTCAAACCCGCCTACATTGAGACCGTATGCCGTTTTGCCGATTTGGAATTAATCTCCAAGGCCAGGTTCAGATTTGCCGTGGATGCGATGTATGGCTCCGGCCGTGGTGTTTTGCCGCAGATCTTTCGCGATCACGGGATTGACCACGTGGTCATTCGCCAGGAACTGAATCCCCTGTTCCCGGGCATCAATCCCGAACCCATCGAGCCCCACGTCGCCATGTTGCAGGAGACGGTGGTGAAAGAAAAATGTCACGCGGGCCTTGCCACTGATGGCGATGCAGACCGCATTGGCGCGGTCGCCGAGGACGGCAGCTTCGTCGACTCTCACAAGATTCTTTCCGTTCTTGCGCAATGGCTGCTGGAGCGGAAGAAGTGGCCCGGCGAGCTGGCGCGTGCGTTTAACACCACGCGCATGGTGGACCGCATTGCCAGGAAGCACGGACGCAAGCTGAACGAGTGTTCCATCGGGTTCAAGTACATGGCCGACCTCATGATGGAGCGCGAGATCGTCATTGGCGGAGAGGAGTCCGGCGGCATTGGGTACTCCCGCTATCTCCCCGAGCGCGACGGCATTTTGAACTCGCTGCTGCTGGCCAACGTGATGGCCGAAGAATGCAAGCCGCTTGGGCAACTGGTGGCCGATCTGCAACGGGAATACGGGCCTCACTACTACGGGCGCCGCGACCTTCATATTCCGGAGGACGTGAAGCAAGGGGCAATCCGACGAGCAAGCTCCGATGCAACCAGGCGGTTGGGACGCTACCCCATCTTATCCAAGGGGACACTTGACGGGGTGAAGTTTTTTCTCGACGCTCCCACCAACGGCAATGGCGCAGAAGCATGGGTCTTGCTCCGGGCATCGGGAACCGAGCCTTTGTTGCGGGTTTACGCCGAGGCGGTATCGCCCGAGCTGGTGAGTGAGATTCTGGCGGCTGCAGAGGCCTTCGTGCAAGAAAGTGGGTGATGCCCGCCATACCGTGGGTACAATAGTCCTAAGAGATGAACTCCCCCGCGTCCACAGTCAGCGCTCCGGCGGATTCGCCTGAGGCGCAGCGCTACAACCGCATCCGCAGATGGCTGGGCATTGCCGACTTTGCGCTCGGCCTGCTATTGCTGATCGCGCTGCTGGCTACGGGGTGGAATGGCGCCCTGCGGGACCTCGCCTATCGTGCTTCGTCGTGGTACACGGTGCAGGTCTTTCTGTATGTCCTGATGCTCCTGCTGATCGGCAAGCTTCTTGGGTTGGGTCTGGACTACTACGGCTTTCGACTGGAACATCGCTTCAACCTGTCGAACCAAAAACTGCGAGCCTGGATGTGGGACGAGACCAAAGGATTTCTGGTCGGCGCAGTGCTCGGGATCATCGTGGTCGAGCTGCTCTATTTCATCATCCGTCAGGCTCAACAGTACTGGTGGTTGATTGCCTGGGCTGCGTTTCTCGGGATGTTTGTGCTCATGGCCCAGCTGGCTCCGGTCGTGCTGTTTCCCATCTTCTACAAGTTCGAGCCGCTGCAAAACGAGGAATTGAAGTCGCGCCTGGTGAAACTCAGTGAGCGGGCGGGAACGCGAGTGCGCGGCGTTTACAAGTGGAATCTCTCGGAGAAAAGTAAGAAAGCGAACGCCGCGCTCACCGGCCTGGGCAACACCCGGCGCATCATCCTGGCCGACACGCTCCTCGACCACTATTCACCCGACGAAATCGAGGCCGTGCTGGCCCACGAACTGGGGCACCACGTTCACCGGCACATCTTCAAAAGCATTCTGGTGCAGGCGGGTATTACGTTTGTCGGCTTCTGGGCGGCAAATTGGCTGCTGCACTACGCCATCGAGCGCTGGCACCTCTTCGAGACTCTCTCCGACTTCGCCAATCTCCCCCTGCTGGTGCTGATTTCAACCGTTTTGGGCTTCTTGCTCCTGCCCGCGGTCAACGCGTTTTCCCGCTACAACGAGCGCCAGGCCGACCGTTATGCCTTCCGGTCTATCCCCGATGTGCGGGCTTTCATTTCCTCTATGAACAAGCTGGCGGCACAGAATCTTGCGGAACGTTCGCCCTCGAAATGGGTCGAGTGGTTCTTCCATTCCCATCCAGCGATTTCAAGGCGCGTAGCGGCAGCCGAGGCGTGGTCAAACCGGCCGCCGAGTGCTGCGGTTCGCTAACCCGCGCGGAGAATTTGCTCTACCCGTTGCAAGTCTTCTTCGGTATCCACTCCTACGGTGTCGTAGGGCGTCTCTCCCACCCGAATCGGGATGCCGTTTTCCAGGAAGCGCAGCTGCTCCAGCCGCTCGCTGCGTTCCAACCCGGACTCGGGCAATGCACAAAACCGGTCGAGCGCGGTTTTGCGGTAGGCATAGAAACCCAGATGCTTGAAGTAGCGCGGGCCGGTCCCGTCGCGGTCGTAAGGGATGGTGGCGCGAGAAAAGTAGAGCGCCATTCCTGCAGAGTCCGTGACAACCTTGACTGCGTTGGGGTTGCTGATGTCCTGGGCTGAGGCCGGGGTCTTCAGGGTTCCGACCTGCACCTTTGGGTCCTTCATCACTTCCAGCAGGACCGTGATGTGCTCGGGGCGGGCGAGCGGTTCGTCGCCCTGCACGTTGATGTAAACGTCGGCTGGGATGGACGTAGCAACTTCGTGCACCCGTTCAGTCCCACTGCGGTGCGCAGACGACGTCAGCCGCGCGTGCCAGCCGTGCTGTTGGCAGACCTGCTGGATTTCGTCGGAATCGGTCGCCACAATGACATCGTCAAGCAAGGGTGAGGATCGAACGGCGTTATATACGCGGCCAATCAGAGTCTGTCCGGCGATTTCGCGCAGCATTTTTCGGGGCAAGCGAGTGGAGGCGAGCCGGGCCGGGATGACGGCGATGGCTTTCATCGCGTACCAGTGTCAATTTTCCGGAGGTGAGATGCAAGCTTGACAGTCCTTGCACCTAGGTAACGGAAGCCATTTGCGCACCGAAAGCCTATTCCTCCATCTCGCTGACAAATCTTCGGATTGACGCCTGGTTCCGGTCATTGATTTCGGTAAATCGGATTCCTTGACGCCGCTCTCCTGCCCAAGCCACCACACCGGTCACATCGATGTCCACATCGGAAGCAGGCAATCGCCATGCCACCCGCACCGTATCCCCAGACTGCAGACCGCTAACTTCCACTTGGATACCGCCCTGGCTGAGATTCCAGCTCTGCCCACGCAGAGTTCGCGGGCCCACGGTACAAACCACCTCCGTTTGAAGCGGCACACGGAGGTGCCGACGCCGGCTCTCCAAGAGCCCTCCACGCACAGCTCGGTACAAGCCGCTGAGCCTCTGTCTGTCTACAGGCTTTTGCAGAAAGAAGGTTGCTCCAGCTTCGAATGCCTGGCGCATGGTCTGACGGTCATCCCGCCCGGTCACGACGATGATTGGAGTGGTTTTGTTCCAGGAAGAGTCACGGATCAGGCGAGCAAGTTCGAAACCATGCAGGTCCGGCATTTCCAGGTCCAGAAAAATCCCATCGAACTTCTCCTGCTTAACCAAACTGAGCGCTTTCTTGCTGTCGCTGACCGGGCGCACTTCTGCCTTCAGGGAGGTGAGAACCTCGGTCATCAATTCCAGGCTTGCGCTGTTATCTTCCACGATCAGCAGCTTCAGCGACGCCATGCGTCTGTTCACACCTTTCGACGTTCCGGATTTGCTTAAGCGGTCGAAACTTGGGACGAGTTAAGATTTCAACGCACCCTCAACTCACGACTATGATCAAGAAACGGCCCTGGATGTAGTGACTGATCGGATTCGTCGACGAAGGAAGCGCCGACCTGCTCGATACGCACTGCCTCCAAGCCCCGCCAAGACGACTCCGGCGACAGCATGATGATTGTCGCTTCTAAAGTATTGCGGCGGCGATGGGGTTCGACAACAGTGAGGCTATTACTCGGTCTCGATTGGGTGGCACGACAAATCGGACCGGGGGCGCACTGCCAGAGACCATCAACTGACGTGTTAACATGGAGTTAGGTCACCGTGGCGGTGTAGCTCAGGTGGTTAGAGCGACGGTCTCATAATCCGTAGGTCGTTGGTTCGAGTCCAACCGCCGCCACCAAGTTCCCAAAAACAAAACCCCGCCGCAGATTTTCGCGGATCCACGCGGATCACCCCGTGAGACTTACCCACGTTGATCTACGAAGATCTAATCTCCTGCCTATCGTTTGCGTTTGGCCCTCAGTGCTCGCCGCTTTAGCTTGATCACGCCTTCCACGTCGTCCAGCAAGCGGCTGTCGGCTTTCTTGATTATGTCTACCAAGTATGAGAGTGCCAGCCGTGAGTTTCGACTTCCTTCAAACACGGTTCGCACAGCCTCCGTGGTCGCGGCTTTCTCCAGTTGCTCACGAGAGAGCCGTGCTGAATAAAGATAAGCCCTGGCACCGGATGCACGCACCCGATGTGCAAGACCCATGCTGCACAGGTTGTTGAGGGTCGAGGAGACCGTGTTGTAGTGCAAGTCCAGGCCGAGCTTAGTGCCCAGCCTGTCAACCACGTCCCAAACGCTGCATTCACCCGCACTCCAAAGGAACTCTAACACTTCGCGCTGGAGTGCGCCGGGCGGCAAGCCCAATCTCTCGTCGCGTCTCGGTTCCATCATGAACAAGGTTTCAATTTCATTTACCAGTCATGGTTTAAATGCAACTCAGTTGCAACTAATTTGAGCCCACTAATTTTTCCTTGTGGCTGTAAGCGGTGTCAACGGCCCTGTGACATTTTATGTTGCAGGAGACATGCAACCACTTGCAACGCTGGGGAAGAGAGATTGTCCCGCCGGCAGGTTGCGGAGCGCCTACTTCCGCTGTTCCAGCTTCACCTTGGCGTCAATCGGCTGGCCGTCGCGCAGCACTTTGACTTCGACCACGTCCCCGACCTTGCTGCGCCGAAGCGCATCGGTGAAGTCGTAGAGGTTCTTGATGGGCTTGTCGCCGAACTGGACGAGAATGTCTCCCGCCTTGAGTCCTGCTTTGGCTGCCGGCGAACCAGGCCGCACATCGGAGAACTTTACCCCATTCTCGATTTGCCCAAAGTCCGGGATCGAGCCGAAATAAGGACCGTAGCCACCACCGCCGCCACCTGTCCCACCCGGCCGATCTTCGACGACGACTTGGAAAGCCGGGCGCTCGGGTGCATCGGCAAGTTGGACCGTGACGTTGGAGACGAGATCCAGCAAAACAGCGGCTTCGTTCGGGTCAATCTTGTCCCACGTGTCCGAGGGCTTGTGGTAGTCGGAGTGGAGCCCGGAGAAGAAGAACAGCACCGGAATCTTCTTCGCCACAAACGAGGTGTGGTCACTGGCTGAGTAACCGCCGGCTGAGTATTCCAGCTTCAAGTCAGACTTGCCGCCCACCTGCTCCAACAGTGACTTGAACGTCGAACCGGTCCCCACTCCTCCGACAAATACCTTCCTGTTCTTGATCCGGCCAATCATGTCCATGTTGAGCATGGCGATGGCTTTGTCGAGAGGCAGAGTGGGTTGCTTGACCCAGTGTGCAGAACCGAGCAGACCCAGTTCCTCGCCGGCAAAAGAAGCAAACACAATGCCGCGCTGAAGTTGGCCCTGCATGGGCGCAAACTGGCGTGCCAGTTCCAGAACTCCCGCGGTGCCGGAAGCGTTGTCGTCGGCGCCAGGGTGGATCTGTCCGATCTGCGAGGGGGCGAGCGAATCGAAGTTGCCCCGACCCAGGTGATCGTAATGCGCACCCACGATGACGTACTCATCCGTCTTACCCGGCAAATACGCGAGAACATTGTTCACCGTGGCGCGTGTACTCTCGATGCTCACCTTGAGCGCCATGCTTAGTGCCTCAGGGAAGGGAAAAGATGCCGGTTTCGAAGAAGCATTGATCTGGGCCTGCACCTCCGCCAGAGATTTCCCTGCAGCCTGGAACCAGCTCTCTGCCACCGCATTCTTCACTTGGACGAACACGATGCCCACGTCCTCCGGACCGCTGACGCTGCCAAAGCGTGTCAGCAAGTCTTCCTCGCCCTCGCCCAACTTTCCATTGATCAGAATGATGGCTTTGGCGCCGTGATTGCGCGCGTTGATGGCCTTGGTGATCAGGTGGGCGTGCTGGGTGAGACCTTGGTTGCCACTCTTGGCGGCGAAGCCCTCCGGCTCATACCGCAGGACGACCACAATCTTGTCTTTGACATCCACGCCGCCATAGTCGTCGTACTTGAACTCGTCGGCGGAGGCGCCATAACCGGCAAACACAACTGGGCCAGTGGCCGAACCGGAGGAAGAAAAACTGAAAGGAACAAAATCCTGGTTGATTTTCAGCTCGCTTTTCTCGCCTCCCAAATGCACTACCAGGTGATTGGCGCCCTTGAGCCGGGCCCCGGTGATCACGGTGAACGGCTGGAAGTAAGAGTTGGTTCCTGCCGGTTTCAGTCCCAAGCTGTGGTAACGTTTCTCGAGCAGTCGCGCCCCGCGCGCAATGCCCTTGGTCCCGGCGCCTCGTCCTTCCATGTTGGGAGCACTCAGAGTTTTGATGTCATTCAGGTAACGCTGAGGGTCGGCGGTGGCAATACGGGCTGGAGTGGCCCCTGTGACAGTGCCGAGGGCAAGGATTGCAAGCAGCCAGCGGGCTCGTACCCGGTTGTTGATCAAGCCCCGGAGTCTTGTCGGCATAGCTCGCCAGCCTATGTCTCCACGGTGAGAACTGTCAATTGCGGAGACCACGTTCTGTCAGCCGTCGCACAGAAATCGCACCCGATTTAGGCCCTTCCCAGACTTTCTTCTCCTTGCTCCCGGACCAGTTTTAGGATAGTGTGACTGTTCTGTGAGCGGCTGACATGTTCCGATAGAAGCCGCCGAGTGGATCACTAATGAGCGGTATTTCCCGTTTGTTTCGGCCATCCATAAAGGCCCAGCTGGGCCCCCTCGAACTTCAGCTCCTGGAAGAGTTATGGCGGCGCAAGAACGCGACCGTCCGGGAACTGTTGCAGTATGCCGACCTCAAGCTGGCCTACACCACTGTAATGACGACGCTCGATCGCCTCTACAAGAAGCAGCTTCTGGACCGGGTTGCTGAGGGCAGGGCGTTCCGCTACTCGCCGCGGGTCACGCAGCAGGACCTGGAAAAAGCCGCTGCCGGGGAGACGATCCGGCGGTTGTTGAGCTCGAGCACTGCAGCGGCCCTCCCGCTTTCCTACCTGGTGGAAGCCGTCAGTGAACACGACGTTCGGCTCCTGGACGAACTGCAACACCTGGTGGATGAGAAGCGCCGCGAACTGGGGGGCAAGGAGCAGAAATGATGTTTGCAGCGCGGTGTGTAGGCATCTCGCTTGCAATGTTTATTTTGCTGTATGTCCCGCTTTCCTTGGCGGTCTCGCGGGGATGGAAGTTCTCGTTGCGGGCCGTCAAGTCCGGAACCGCCCGGGGATCAGCCGACCTTCTGTTTGTACTGCGCGTCCTTCCTTTTGTAGTTGCCTTGGCCTTTACCTTCGTATTTACCTTGCCCTCGTTCCTGCTGCTGGAGCCCCGTTCTACCGATGAATCCGTCGGCACCCTTCCGGTGATGCTGGGCGTTTGTTGCCTGATGCTGCTGGTGGCGGGGATCATCAAAGCCGTTTCGGCGCAGCGCAGGACTTCACGAGCCCTGATGAAGTGGCTTGATGGCTCGATCGTGATGGAGCCAGCGGCTGGGGTTCCGGTGTACCGGACAGGTAAAGACTCACCGACCCTGACCGTCGCTGGTGTCCGCGAGCCGAAGGTGTTGGTGTCGGAAGCCGCTGTGGCTGCGCTGACCGCGTCTGAACTGCGGACCGCCCTGAAGCACGAGATGGCTCATGTGCGGTTTTACGACAACTTGAAGAAGCTTTTCTTCAGGTTTTGCGCGTTTCCTGGAATGACGGCGCTGGAGCACGCCTGGTCGGAGCAGTCCGAACTGGCTGCCGATGATGCGGCTGTGGCCTGCATCGGCGACGCACTCGATTTGGCCGCCGCCTTGATCAAAGTTTCGCGATTGGCCCCAGCGCAACCGACGGCAGAGCTCGCCACCGGATTGCTTCACAGCTCGACCGCGTTGAGCGTGCGCATACAGCGGCTGTTCTTGTGGGAAGCTAGGCCATCTCCGGCCCGGAGCTGGAACTTTTGGTATGCTCTCCCGCCCGCAGCCGCCACTGGCCTGGTTGTGGCGACCACGTACAGCTCCGCGCTCGCCCAACTGCACGTACTCACCGAGTGGCTGGTGCGGTAGGGACCGACTGCGAAACGCCCCAGCCGGCCCCCTTTTCTTGACTAGTTCGCGAGCAAGCCGAATACACTCAATTGCTGCGACGCGGGCACGTATACTTTGCCATTGGCAATGGTTGGCACCGTGAACTTCACCGCGCCGCCGGGGTTGTCGCGCGATTGGTTCTGGTTGCTGTTGTAGAGCTCAGTGGCAAGGTTGTTGGCGTCGTAGGCATGGAGAATGCCGGGTCCTCTTCCGTAGTTGTCCGTCTGCAAGGCCCAAACGATCGCGTCGCTTGTGCCATTCGCTGAGATCGACGGGCTGGAACCGGGGTACCCGAAGACATTCCGCGATGTCGTGATGGCGCCGTTCGAAAGCAATCCTGTGGTGGGATCAAACGTATACTGGCGGAGGTAGTCGCCACTGCCTCCGAAGTAAACATTGTTGTTCCACCAGGCGGGCGTCGCCCACAGCCCGCCGACCGCCCCTTCCATGTCCTGCACAATCTGGCTATTGTTGTTGGGGTTGTATGCGCCCATGCGGTCGCGGTCGATGAGGTAGATCGAGCCGCTTTTTCCCACCTGTACCAGCAAATGGCGGTGCGGCGCCCCGTCCCCCTGATCGGGCAACAGCAACACTCCGCCGGAGCCCACATCGGTATCAAAGTGTTCATAGGAGCCTTGGTTGTAGGGGGTGAAGTAATCATAGGGGCGCGGCGGGTTCAAGACCGCCGGAACTTTGGCAACACTGTCCCCAAAATCCCGCCCACCCTTCGGGCCATCGTAGGTCCCATTGCCCGTGGCAAAGAAGACGTAGTTGCCATCAGAAGCCAGACCAGTCCCGCTTTGCCATACTCCCCCCAGTCCTCCGTTTGGCGTTGTGTTCCAAACCTTGAGCCGCTTAAGAGTGGTCTGGTTGTAGACCATCACCCAACCGTGATACGGCCCAATGTCGCAATGTGAGGCCCACGCGATGAACACAAAGCCGTTCACCAACAGCAAGCCGGCGCGATGCGCTTCCCGTAAAGGATCGAAGTTGATATAGCCGCCGGAAGAGCCGTCCCCGTTCCCCTTCACCCGGGCGCTGATCACCACCGGCGAGCCGGGCCGCTCCTGGCCGGTCGTGATGTCGAGCGCATGCAGGCGGTGGAAGAACTGCCCGTTTTCCTTGGTCTTTGCGAGCACGTACATGGTTTGCGTCCCGAGATCAATCGCGGCCGTACCGGACACGCCGATTTCCGGAACTAGATCATTGCAGCTCACATCTCCGCTCGAGACCGAGGTGATGCCGTGTGCGGGATCAATGAAACTGGTATGCCACAGAGGAGATGCATTCATTCCCGTGTTGTTGTCGGCATCGAAAGCGTAAACGCTGTCGTGCTCGGTGGCCACGTAAGCTACATTGTGGACGCCGAGTCCGGGAAGGCTCACGTTGGAGACGTACAGCGGCTGGGCATAGATGTATCCGTCCACGGGCTGTGAAAATAATTTGCCGAAATGCCCGACGTTGACATTCGCGGGCGTCAGAATCGTTTCGTTCAGGTTTTGTCCGTCACGGCTGTTATTGTTGCGTGAGGTCGTCACATTCACTTGCGCCCCGACCGGGGGCAGGACCAGCAGGAAGGTCAAGGCGGATGCAGCCAGCAATTTCATATGTGCGTCTCCCTCAATGTGGCGCTACTCGAACGAGTCCGGGATGGCTTGATGAATGCCCGTTTCGAGGCAACCGGTGCGGCGTATTAGTCTTCTATCCCCGGGGCTGAATGTCAACATGTCAACCGGACAAAGAGACTTTCTTCTTACGTCCTCAGCCTGCCTACCCCCGGGGTGGTTTAACCTTTGGTTGCGAGAGGGAAACGCCTAACATGGCTTTCGGAACTGAACCAAGAAGGCATCTGGCCTTGGGCCTCGGTCTACTGGCGCTTTTTGCTTTCTTTCCTGGCTGGGCACATGCTCAATCGGGCTCACCGGTTCATCGCTACAAAGTGATCGAATTGCCGCTCAGACCCTTCCACGTGGGCAACTCCGGAAAAGTAGTGGGGAACACTGATAAGAATCGTGCTGCCACATGGAGCCTCCACGGAGGTCTGCGGTTGCTGCCCGTGCTTCAGGGATTTCCCGAGAGCGAGGCCAGAGGATCCAATCAGTCCGGGGACGTTGTCGGGTTCTTCAGAAACTCCGCACAAAGCCGAGCTTTCGTTTACAGAAGAGGCAAGCTGTTGATGCTGGTTGGTGATCACTCCAGAGCCCTGGCCGTGAATGACTCCGATCAGATCGCCGGTGAGTCGGCCGTGCCGGGGAAGGCGCCGGTGTCACCTGTGCTGTGGAAGCAGGAATCCATGGCAGACCTGGGTGGCTGTTGCGGCGGAGTGGCGAGGGGAATGAACAACCACGGGCAGATCATCGGAGACGTGTATGACCAGGACGGGCGTTATCGAGCGGTGCTGTGGGACGGCAGTCAGGGCATGCGGTATCTCGGCTCCGACAACAACTACAGTTCGGCCATCGCCATTAATGACTCCGGACACGTCATGGTGCAAGAACTGGGGAAGGGCCTTTACATTTATTTTGGGCCGGGCAAGATAGTCCGCGTGGGGATAGCCAATCAGCAGCCTGCGGATGGCCGCGCTCTCAACGATACTGACGAGGTGGTTGGGGGGTATGGGCCCTCTTTCGATGCCGACCGGGCGTTTGTGTGGAGTGAGAAGGACGGATTTCACGATCTCAATGACTTGATTCCCGCCGGCTCGAGATGGAAGCTACAGGTAGCAACCGGCATCAACAACCTGGGACAGATTGTCGGCGTGGGCGATCACAACGGGAAGGAGTATGTGGGCTTCTTGCTGGTGGAAGAAAAAACAGCGCCCCCTCGAAGGCCAAGCTCAAGACCGTAGGATCCTTTCCTCCCGTGTTCGGTACTCGCATCACGAAGCAACTCCGTCCAGATAGGGTGTCATCCCGAGCGGAGCGAGGGATCTAGGGTTTTACGTCTGGGACAGAGACAAACCTAGATCCCTCGACAATCTTTCTCCGCGCGAGCGCGGAGAAAGAATTGCTCGGGATGACAAATTTGGTATTCAGCGGCAAGGTGCAATCAGCCCACCTGAGGTGTGAAACGAAAGGTCTCCGGTTGATCCCATTCCCGCGTGAGATCGTTCCACTTCGGGTTCTTCGACTCGATCAATGCAACCCGTTTGGCACGGGTCCACGACTTGATCTTCTTTTCCCAATCAATCGCGTTGCGAACATCTTCGAAGACCTCGAACCAGACCAAGCGAGTGATGTTGTATCGGGCGGTAAAGCCGGGGACTGCTTTCCGTTTGTGCTCGTCAACCCGACGGCGAAGGTTGTTGGTGATGCCGGTGTAAAGTGTGCCGGAGGGGTTCGTCATGATGTAGACGTAGTAGCGCTTTTCGGGCCGCATCTAGTCCTGCCAACTTGTCATCCCGAGCGCAGCGAGGGATCTGGGTCTTAGTTCTGGCCCACTCAAAAACCTAGATCCCTCGACAATCTTTCTCCGCGCGAGCGCGGAGAAATGACTGCTCGGGATGACAGTACTTCTAACTACCGCCTCGCCGCGGGCACTTTTACCGGCTCCTGAGGTGTGCTAGGCATCGTCGTGACGCGGGCACCCTGGGCTGGCGCCTGTGAGGAAGTCGCTGCCGGCGGAGTTGCGGGAGTCAATCCCAGTTGCTTGCGTACCTCCGCCTCCAGCTTGGCGAGTACATCTTTGTTGTCTTTGAGGAACTGCCGTGCGTTCTCGCGGCCTTGGCCGATACGCTCGCCCTTGTAGCTGAACCAGGCGCCGGACTTCTCCACGATCTCGCGACTAACGGCCAGGTCGAGCAGATCGCCCTCCCGCGAAATCCCCTCGCCATACATGATGTCGAACTCAGCCTCGCGGAAAGGAGCCGCAACCTTGTTTTTCACGACCTTGATCTTGGTGCGTGAGCCGGTAACCACATCGCCTTCCTTGATGGCCGCAATGCGGCGGATGTCAATGCGCACCGACGAATAGAACTTCAGCGCTCGGCCGCCGGTTGTGGTCTCGGGATTGCCAAACATCACACCAATCTTTTCGCGGATCTGGTTGATGAAGATCAGGCAGGTACGCGACTTGGAAACCGTGCCGGTCAGCTTGCGCAGCGCCTGCGACATCAAGCGCGCCTGCAGCCCCATGTGGCTGTCGCCCATCTCGCCGTCGAGTTCGGCCTTGGGCACCAGGGCGGCGACGGAATCCACCACCAGCACATCAATCGCACCGGAGCGCACCAGCGCTTCGGTAATTTCCAGGGCCTGTTCGCCGTAGTCGGGCTGCGAGACCAGCAGATTGTCTACGTCGACGCCCAACTTCTTGGCGTAAGCCGGATCCAGCGCATGCTCGGCGTCCACGAAGGCCGCCATGCCGCCGGTCTTCTGGGCTTCGGCGATGACCTGCAACGCAATCGTGGTCTTGCCGGAAGACTCCGGACCAAAAATCTCCACCACGCGTCCGCGCGGAAAGCCTCCTACACCCAGTGCCGCGTCGAACGAGATAGCGCCGGTGGGAATGACGGCGATGGGAACGATCGCCTCCTTCGACCCCAGGCGCATGATCGAGCCTTTGCCAAACTGCTTTTCAATTTGCGCAAACGCCAGATCAATCGCTTTTGCCCGTTCGTCGGCCATGGGAGGAGGCTCCTTTTCTGTGAAGACAGGATGACTACTGCGAATTATACACACGCTTTGCAGCGAAGAAAAGGCGAATTCAATGGGGGGACTGTGGAAACCTTCCCGATTTGGAGCGCCTGGGCCACGTGCCCTGTCGCGTTTACACCTTCAACTCCGCCCTAACCGTGCCGTCTTCCATGTCACTCTTCAGGTGCATACCGAGTTTCTGGCAGATAGCCATCATGTCGCGGTTCTCCGACAGGATCGTAGAAACCACGCGTTCCAGCTTCTCGTCGCGGGCAACGGCAATCAGCCTGCGGTAGAGCTCCGTGCCGATTCCCATGTGCTGGTGATGGTCATCGACCAGCACGGCTAGTTCGGCCTCATTTCGGCCACGCAACTTGCTCAGGCGTCCGATACCGATGATCTGCTGAGTCCCGTCTTCCTGCTTGCGCTCGACCACAAGTGCCATCTCGCGGTCATAGTCGATGAAGCAAATGCGGGTCAGCCGCTCGTGCGCCGTACGTTGGCTCAACTTCAGCGGCTGGAAATAACGCATGTAAACCGAGCGCTCGGAAAGCGCCTGGTGCAGCTGGATCAGCAGCGGCTCGTCCTCGGGACGGATTGGACGAATGGTGACGACTTCTCCATTCTTCATGGTCCACGGCTTCACATACTGGATCGGATAGGGGCGTATCGCGAGCCGCGGCAATTGCTGACGCTGAACCTCGGGCCCGTACACGACCACTCGTGCATCCAGAGCCAGCAACCGGTCCGGGGAAGCCAGCAGAGGATTGATGTCAATCTCTTTGATCCACGGTTGTTCCACCACCAACAGGCTAAAGCGCACCAGCAGCTCTTCCAGTCCAGACAAGTCAATCGCCCTGCGCCCGCGCACTCCTTGCAGCGCCTCGAATACTTTGGTCTGCTCGATCATGCGCCGCGCCAGGGTCGTATTCAGGGGCGGTAAGGCCAGCGCCCGATCTTTGAACACTTCAACCAACTGCCCGCCGGTGCCGAACAAGAGTACCGGTCCGAATTGCGGATCGACGCTGCTGCCCACGATCAGCTCATAGCCATCCAGCTTCACCATGGGCTGCACCGTGACCCCGAGAAAATGCTCCGCCCCGGCCTTCTCCCGCACCAAGCGCTCGATCTGCTGGTATGCCAACCGCACTGCCTTCTCGTCTCGCAAATTCAGCTGCACACCGCCGACATCGGTCTTGTGGGTAATGGTTTCAGAGAACAGCTTCAGCACCACCGGATAACCGATCTTCTGCGCGTGCTCGACGGCTTCGTTTTCTGAAACTGCGGTCAGGGTTTCCACGGTAGGAATCCCGTAAGCCGCCAGCAATTGCTTGGACTCGACCTCGGTCAGAATCGTGCGTCCGGCGTGCCGGGCGCGCTGTACCAGGGTCTCTGCCAGGGTGCGGTCAGGCGCATCCTCCGACTCGGCACGCAGCACCGGTGTCTCGTAGAGTCCGCGCAGGTTGTAGCTGTACCGCCACATGTAGCAGAACATTTTGGCGGCGGTGTCGGGAAAGGGGAAGGTCGGGATGCCGGCCCGGTGCAGAATGTCGATCCCAGCCACCATCTCCGGGCCGCCCATCCAACTCGCGATGACCGGCTTTCCGGTGGTTTGGGCGTAGGCCTTGAGGCGGTCGGCGGTCTGGGTAGGATCGGCCATCCCTTGCGGGCAAATCACCGCCAGCATGCCGTCCACGTTGGTGTCGTTGATTACGAGGTCGACGACTCTTGCATAGGTGTCGGGCAATGCGTCGCCCAGCACATCCACAGGATTGCTGTGGCTCCAATGCGGCGGCAGCAACTGGTTCAGTTCTGCCATTGACTTGGCGGAGACCTCAGCGAGTTGCCCGCCATTAAAGATGGTGGAGTCGGCCGCCAAGACGCCCGGTCCACCGGCATTAGTGACGATCGCCAGGCGCGGACCTCGTGGGCGAGGCTGCTTGGCCAGCACTTCCGCCATATAGAAAAGCTCGGCAATGGTATTGACGCGCAACACGCCGCAGCGCCGGAAAGCCGCTTCCAGCACCTCGTCGCTGCCGCTCAGCGCTCCGGTGTGCGAAGCTGCCGCGTGGGCTGCTGCCTGGGTACGACCGGCCTTGATCACAATCACCGGCTTGCTGAGCGACACCTCGCGCGCCGCAGACAAGAACGACCGCGCGTCGCCGACTGACTCCATGTACATCACGATGCTGTGGGTCCGGGGATCACTCCCCAAATAATCGATCAGGTCTCCCCAACCCACGTCCAGCATCGACCCCACCGAGACAAACGCACTAAAGCCGACCATTTCCTTCTGGCACCAGTCGAGTACGGCGGTGCATAGCGCTCCGCTCTGACTGATGAAAGCAACGTTGCCGGGTCGGGCGATGTTGGGAGCGAAGGTGGCGTTCAAGCCGCTGATCGGATTCATGATCCCGAGACAGTTGGGACCAAGCAGCCGCAGCCTGCTCCCTCGCATGCGTTCGAGAATCTGCCGCTCCAGTTCCTTGCCCTGCTCGCCGTGCTCCTTGAACCCGGCCGAGATCACGATGACCGCCCGAACTCCGGCTTGAACGCACTCGGTGATAATTGCTGGGACGGTGGTTGCAGGGGTGACCACGACCGCGAGGTCGACGGGCTCGGGGATGTCGGCAATGCGCGGGTATGCTTTGATTCCGCCCACGCTGCTGCGCTTGTCGCTGACGGGGTAAACCGTGCCACCGAAAGGGTTGCTGACCAAGCTCCGCAGCACCGCCTTCCCGACGCCTCCCTGCCGTTCACTCGCTCCAACCACCGCCACGCTACGGGGGGAGAACATCGCATCCAGCGGGTGCGCTTCAGAAGGAGGCACCTTGGGCGCGACGTCGCTACCGGGCAGCGGTTTCGTTATGTCATCAACCGGCTTGAAGGAAGAGGTCATAATCTTTGCAGTGTACCCCGGGGGAGGCAGCCGGTCTGCGACGAAGATCACAGGACCACTGTACAAACAAGCCGCATGGAGAAATGCCTGGCTGATTTACGCAGATTTTGCAGTTTCCGGCGATTCTTTTGCCCGGCGAACCACAAACTTGTAGTAATATTTGCCGCATCAAACCTGCCTGTGGCAGGTGTGGGGTAAGATTGGCGCCTCCCGCGCCACGAGTTTCCTAATTTGGAGGGTGGGCATGGAGAATCAGGCCGTGGGTAACTCCTCAACTAAGGCAGCGAGCTCTGGAACTTCTACCGCGCAGCGCGACGGCCGTGGCGTCTGGGTCCTGACCGCCTACGGCATTTCCGGATTGGCCTTGTTCGGTGTTCTGCTGTACTACTTCTCGACGTACGTGACCCGCTAGCGCGGTCAAGACAAGCACCGGCTTCCCTCGGACAATATAGCTCCGCTCTGCTCCTGGCTCGCCGAGGTTCCACACTCCACGAACGTGCTACAATGAGCCGCTTTTGAACATAGGTTTTCCCCAGCAGTGATGATCTAGCGATTCCCCGCTACTCAAAACGGAAACCACCTGTGGCTCAGACTCCTCCCAACGCGACTGTTACCTACGCCGATGCGGGTGTGGATAATCTCTGGTCACTCTTCTATTACACCGACAAGCCTTCCTGGAACCTTTCCTATTGGAATAACCCCCAATACCAGAAGCTCATCGACCAGGCCTCAGCTTGGCCGGGTTTCTCAAAGGGTATGTGGCCAAGCGCATACTGGTGTTTCGCGATGGAAGAATCCGCAAGGACGAGTTGGTCGCCGATCGGCCGAGAGCC
>JAIQFW010000100.1 GCA_020073105.1 Terriglobia bacterium | reverse complement strand
TCCGCCTCCTTCAGGATGGCAATGATCTGTTCTTCGTTAAAGCGACTCTTGCGCACGACTCCTCCTCTCTGGCCCTGAGCGGGCCATCCTAAATGGAGAAGTCACATTTCCGCTGGACTACTTTTCGGGGGGCAGGTCACAAGTGGTCACTTCCGAGTGACTATTTTGAGGGAGTGTGAGAACACTTCGGGAGTTGAGCGGCGTGAGGTCTTCCTCTTCACAATGATGAATATGCGCCAAGCTCCCCAGGTACAGAAAACGATCAATATTCCTCCCCACAGAAGCACCCGCCGTACCGATAGCGCATGTTTGTAGTAGGAGTCAGTAATAGCTCGACCAACCGAAAAGTTTGACAAGGTTATGTCTCGGAGGTCCGAGGCCATTCGGAGAAGGTAAACGTGAGTGGAGCTTTTAGAGATGCTAACGGAAGCTAAATCAAGATCGTTCTTGTATAGGATCTGAACGTTGCTGGATCCGCCTGCCTGTACCGGTATCTGTAGATCCATATTCCCTTGTCGTAGTTCAAAGGGAAATTGCCGACCATCCACGCTCACCGACGCTATTGGGGTGGAACTAGATTCCGGCTTTGTAACATAGAAGGTCACGTTCCTGGCAAAAGTATTATCCAGTTCAAAAGTGCTTGAGAAGGGCATTACGTCATAGTTGGAATCAGGCCTTAATTTCACAAAGTACAAATGCTTGGCGATCTCCCCGAGACTGCGCCATTGAGTGTCGGGCTCAATTTTGTTGACTGCATCAGCCGTGCCATTGAAGGCATCTGCCCCCTTCTCGAACATCGCGTGATGCGAGTAGAAGAACAATTGGTTGTCGAGGAAAGCATTGATCGCTATGAATTCGTTCGGACTCGTCATTTCTGCCGGGCGTCGAATCATGCTCGGGAAATCACCGTATGCCAGTGTTACGGGTCGCAAGGCAGACAAGAAATCAGACAATTTACTTCTGTCTGTCGGAACATTTGAGGAATTGATGGTCGCCAAGAAATTGTAGGTCTTCAGTTCTTCCAAAATCTCTTCTGAACCGATATTGTGGGGGAAGATCATGACCTTGTCGTAGGGGATATCCGTCAAAGAATGGAATCGCTCCATTCTTGCTAGGGCTTGCTTAAGATCGGCGATCTGCTCAGACGGACTCTCTATGAACTCCTCATGGTCATGGTTGTTACCGTGAATGCTAATTGAGAAACGTTCGGGGTGACTCCTGACAATGGCAACCGTCTCTGCTTTGCTGCGATCGTAGTTCCATGGAATGAACGCAATCGTCGTGTGGAAGTTATGGCTTTCCATTTCCGTAAGAAGCCTTTTGTAGCTGAGGTGCCCATAAGGCTCACGGAGCCATGGATCATCGATTGTGAGATTTGCGTAATGATGGAGAGCATGCCAGCCACGCTCACCCGCACAATACTTGATGAACATCATGACGGGAGCGACCTTCGCAAACGCACTCTCTACGCTATCGGCCTTTCCCTCAACTCTATCGCCCGAGTGAACCGTTCGAGAAAGCAGAAATACTTCCTGCTGGCCAAGATCGGTCTCAATGAATAAGGGAACGATTTGGCGATCATTTCTGACCGACATAATGGCCCGAGTCCTGTCCGATTCGGCCAAGGCGAAGTAGAAAGCATCGTTGGCCGGAAATGGCATTTCGAGGTCGCGGAGTTGCTGGCTCATAGCCGTAACGCGGCCAACCACATAGCGAAGCTGAAGCGGGCTCGCCAGGCGTCTAACTCCAACCACCGCTCCTCCTGACCAAGCTTTCAAAATGTCTGGATTGGTTTCTGCCGTAATGCCCAGCACTAGCAGCGGCACGCTGCCCCCCGACCGGTGACGCAGAGATCGCAGCAGCGTTTTGTGATTGACCATCCCAAGCGCGTCCGCTTCAATCGCGACTGCTACCGTCCCTTCCTGTTCGAGCGCCCTGTTCAGCGCATGGTCGACATTTTCACTATTTGCGTTCAAGACGTTCAGGTTTAGTCCGTAAAACTGGGTAGCGATTTCGAGTTGTCGCTGCTCCGGGGTCGTTACACCGATATCGCGGACCACAACAACGTCCGCCGAATAGCTGGAAATGCAGAACCAAACGATGGAGAGTAAGACGGCCCCGAAACAACGAAGAAGCCTAGTTCGCATCGAACGACACCGGGTAGACCGCAATCTGCCAGCAAACGTTTCCATATGAGACTTGCGACTTACCCGAGCACTACTGCACAGCCTGAGGTTGTAACGCAGTAGCGTATGCTCGGATCAGCGATTCTTTTTCAACTTCCCAATTCAGGCTCTCGTGAATCTGTCTGCGACCGCTTTGACCTAGTTGCTCGCGAAGCTCGTTACTGGCGAGCAATCTTGTGACCTGTGCGGCAAAATCAACGGGGTCGTTGGGCACGGCGTAAAGCGCGGCGGGGCCGGCGATACGGCGCCCTTCTTTTAAATCGAAAAGCACAACTGGCAAACCGAATGCCATATACTCGAAAATCTTGATCATGGTCGACTTATCGTTCATGGCATTCTTCGGATCGGGTGCAACCCCTATGTCCGAACTGGCGAGATACGCCGCGACTTCTTCATGCGGCACTTGTCCTGTCAAGGTCACGAAATCGCCTAATTGTCTGTCGGCGATCATTGCTTTCAGCTCAGGAAGCACCGTTCCTCCTCCGATAAGCAAGAAGTGTGTGTCCTGCCGCTTTTCGTGATTCACGATGTGATCGATGGATTGCAGTAAGATGTCGAGACCGTCTTGCTTCCCCATGAAACCCACGTATGTGACCAAAAATGAGCGCCCGAATCTATTCGTGCGTTGAAGTTGGGGACGGCAGAAACTAGCCAAGTCGGGACAGTTCCGCACCACAAAGACGTTTTCCGGAATCTTCCCCCCTCTAGAAATGGCAACTTCTTTGAAAGATTCGTTCGTCGCGATGCACACATCAGCTACCTGAAACGAACAGCGCTCGAGCAATCGCACTATGCCATGAAGAAAGGTACGCTCGCCAAACTTGGCTTCAAACAGTTCGGGGCTGAGGTCATGATGATCGAAGATAAATCGGACCCCGAAAAGCTTCAAAAACAACGCTATGAGAAAAATCGTATCTGGCGGATTGCAGGCTTGCAGAATGCGGAAGCGAGTCCGCGCAAAGACTTTGAGGGTCAGTATGAACTCAGCGGACAAGGCCAAAGTGTATTCCAGAAAATAGCCAAGAATACTTGACGCTTCCCAGCCACGGTGGCGGTATATCTCAATTCCTTCTAAGAGCTCGTACGCTTCCCGATGAATGCTCTTGCCTTTGGGGCAGATGACCGACACCCGATATCCGGCATCGCGCAAGGCGCATGCTTCCTTCCACACTCGCTTGTCCACGGGCACAGGAAGGTTCTCGACTACGATACAAACGCCAGTTGGGATTTTGGTCTTCACGTTCTTAATACGGCGAGCACCCTACTGGGTAGAAGCTCGTGTTAGCTCGTGTTGACGTTTGAGTCGTGTGCGAGATCAATCGGCCATCGCACCTGCGGTCTGATCTTGTGCCGCGAGCACCGGGCCTTCGCGTTCCGCAGAACGCGCCTCGGCAGGTATAACCGAAGGTCGACCTACACTGACATACTGAAAGCCTTGATCGGCTACGACTTTCGCATCAAGCATGTTTCGCCCATCGATGATGAGCGGACGCTCGATGACGGATTTGATGCGTGTCCAAGCGATTCGGCGAAATTCATCCCATTCCGTGACGACTACGATTGCCTCTGTGCCCTCCGCGGCCTTATACGGATCGGAACAGTAGGTAATGTTGGGAAGCACAGCCTTTGCCTTGTCCATTGCTTCCGGGTCGTAGGCGCTGACCTTCGCGCCTTCACTCAGCAACGACTCAATCAACGCAATGGACGGCGCGAAACGGACATCGTCGGTGTTTGGCTTGAACGCCAGCCCCCAGACCGCGATCTTCTTTCCACGTATCACCCACAGTTCGTTCCGGACCTTTTCAACCAAGTGGCCGATCCGACCCTGATTGATTTTCTCCACTTCTCGAAGTAATGCAAAGTCACAACCGGCCTTCTCTGCGATCCGGATGAAGGCCTGCACATCCTTTGGGAAACAGAATCCGCCAAACCCTATTCCCGGATTGAGAAAGGAGGGTCCGATCCGGGAATCCAACCCCATCCCTTGGGCCACCTTGGTCACATCGGCTCCTACCGTTTCGCACAGATTCGCCACCATGTTAATGAAGGAGATCTTCATTGCCAGGAAGGAGTTTGAAGCATGCTTGATCAACTCCGCCGAGCCGGTATCCGTGACTAGAAAAACAGGCTCGTTACGTTTTGCGCAATTAGGATGAATTGGGCAAGTGAAGCTCTGGCTGATGACCGGCTGGTAAATTTCGCGCAGGATTTCCTCTGCACTTGGCGAATCTACGCCGACGACAATACGCTCGGGGTGCAGGAAATCCTCGACTGAGGACCCTTCGCGCAAGAACTCGGGATTTGAGGCGACATCATATTTCAACCCATTCGTTCGGTTCGCAGCAAGATACTTTCGCAACTGGGACCCGGTCTGAACGGGAACGGTGCTCTTTTCGATTACCAAACGATAGCCCGAGGCTCGCTTTGCAATGGTCCGTGCGGCGTTTTCAATAGAGGATAGGTCGGCATCGCCGTTTGCCAATGGCGGTGTCCCCACACAGATGAAAATGACGGTGCCCCAGGCAATCGCCTCTTCGGTCGACCCGAAGGTTAGCCGTCCAGCGTTGCACACACCCTTGATAACGTCCTCAAGGTTCGGCTCGAAGAACGGCATGATTCCGCTCTGCAGTTTTGCGAGTTTTTCAACATCGCTTTCACTGCAGAAAACATCGTGGCCGATCTGTGCCAGGCACGCGGCCGTGGTGAGCCCCACATAGCCCGCGCCAATGACTGAAAGCTTCATGTCAGTTGTCCTTTTTGGAAACCGTAGAGAACTCACTGCCGTATGCAGGACGGCGACCGAAGCTGTTGAAGAGCCTCGACCTCGTGCAACTACCGTACTGCCATCGAAGTGAAGTTGAGAATTCCTTCCGCAACATAGGCCTGCTGTTTGGCAGAGAGTTGCGGGAACATGGGCAAGGAGACGACCTCCGCAGCGGCCTTTTCTGCTACTGGGAAATCGCCTAAGCGGTATTGCAGCGAAGTATAGGCTGTTTGCAAATGTAGTGGAACTGGGTAGTGGATCCCGGTGCCGATTCCCATCTCCTTCAGATGGTTCATCATCCCATCGCGGTCTTCAGTTCTGACCACGTATAGGTGGTACACGGCGCGGGACCAGGAGGGTTCGTAAGGCGGTAGAGCGGCACCGGAGGCTTCAAACAGCCGCTTGTATTCGTCAGCTCGTTCCCGACGTTGCTTGTTCCAGGTCTCGAGATGGGCGAGTTTGACCTGTAGTATCCCGGCCTGTAGCGCGTCCAGCCTGCCGTTGTAGCCTTCAATTTCATGATAATACTTCCGACTCTGGCCATGGTCGCGCAACATGCGGACTTCATGGGCTGGCTCCGCATCGTTCGTCGTCACAGCTCCAGCTTCGCCACAAGCGCCCAGATTCTTCCCGGGATAAAAGCTGAAAGCGGCTGCCTTTCCAATGGAACCGGCTTTCTTCCATCTATTGTCTTTTTTAGAAAAGTATTCCGCGCCGTGGGCCTGGCAAGCATCCTCAATTACGACCAGATTGTAGGAATTGGCCAATTCGAGAATCGGGTCCATATCGGCCATCTGACCGTAAAGGTGGACGGGAACAATGGCCGAGATGATCCGACCCGTTCTGCGAGAGATTGGCCTGCCTGACTCCTGATCTTTATCGCAGTGCCTTTCAAGGTATTCGCGGAGCTTCTCCGGATCTAGGTTGTAAGTGCGTTCATCAACGTCGACAAATTCTGGCAACGCGCCGGCCTGAGATATGCCCTCTGTTGTTGCTATAAAGGTATTCGGAACTGTGATCACGCTCTCGCCAGGTTCGACTCCTGCTGCCATCAGGGCAAAGCGTACCGCGTCAGTTCCGCTGGCTAAACCAACACAGTGTTTCGCATCGCAGAATTGTGCAAAATCGTGTTCGAACTTTTCGATCACAGGACCACCAATGAAGCCGGCAGTTCTCAAAGTGTTTTGAAAAACAGCAGTCAGCTCTGCTTCCAGCTCTCGATGGGGGGTCACCAAGTCCAAGAACGGAATATTAGGCATTGTTTTCAGTTTCTCCAGTTTTAATAAGTGCCGGGGTTGGGACCACTTACATAATTCTTAGACCAGAGCGCCAGCCATATCGTGGTCTCGAATCTCGCTGTCCATCTTTCTAAAGCTCTGGATGTTCGAGTAAACCGGATTATCCACGTCGCGGAACTTCTCAAAATTATTGATCAAGTCAAAGACAATCGACTTCACATCTCCTGCCGGGTGAAAGCTCAGGACATTGGCTGCCTTTTCTGTGCTCACCTTGTAGTTACGGAAGTCTTGAATGTGCTTGATGTCCAGATGCGCCTGGCTTCCCAGGCGTTCATGGATCGCGCTTTTCACCAAGTCGGCTACCTCACCGACGGTGTAGTTCCCGGAGGCAATATTGAAAACCCCCGAAATCTTCTGGTTGGCCTCGACGGCGCGAATATAGGCAGTAGCAGCATCGTTGATGTCCAGGATTGGGCGCCAAATCGAAGGATTATTCACTGTGATCACATGGTCCTTCATCGCCGACTTGAACATTGTGTTGACGATCAAGTCGAGCCTCATGCGCGGGCTATAGCCGGAAATTGTTCCCTTCCGCAGCGAGATGACTGAGAATTCCTCGTCAATCATCTGGATGGCCGCTTGCTCCCCCTGTAGTTTCGAAATGCCGTAGGGATAGTGGGAGCTGACGGGTCGGCCCTCGTCGTAGAGCTCATTCTCGGTGTAACCATACACCGAGCACGACGAAGCATAAATATAGCGTTTGACCTTGGCCATCTTTGCGATATAGGCAAGATATGCAGGAGCCGCTGCGTTGAAGATGAAATTCTTGCTGGGCGAATACTCCGCCATCGGATCGTTCGAGAGGCCCGCCAGGAAGATGACCTGATCGTACGGTTCAAGATCTTCCACGGTAAGTTGGAATATATCCTTATGAAGGATGCCGGTTTGACGCGGCAGTTGATTTCCGAACCAGAACAGATCGACGACATCGACCTTATAGCCACGCTCCATCAGTTTCGGGATCAGTACCGAACCCAGGTACCCCGCGCCACCCGCAACAAGTAATTTCATAATTAGGTCTCCGACAGAGCCTGCAATAAGGTTATTACCTTGCTTCCAGAGACATTTTTTCTTCAACAACGTATCGGAGTACTTTCGCAGGATTGCCGGCCACGATCGCCCCTGGCGGAACATCTTTCGTGACCACGCTGCCCGCACCGATCATCGCGTTTTCGCCGATTACTACATTGGACAGTATAGTTGCGCCCGATCCGATCGACGCGCCTTTCTTGACCACTGTCTGTTCGACTTTCCAGTCGGCTTCGGTTTGCAACTTGCCATCGGTGGTTGCGCGGGGATAGCTATCGTTGATAAATGTCACTCCGTGACCGATGAAGACGTTATCTTCGATAGTGACGCCTTCACAGACGAATGTATGGCTAGAGATCTTGCAGCGTTTCCCAACCGTCGCGTTCTTTTGGATTTCGACAAACGCACCGATTTTAGTTTCGTCGCCGATTTTGCAGCCGTACAGATTGATGAACTTGGATAGTCTTACATTCTGCCCAAGCTTCACATCCGGTGCTATGCATACTAGGGAGTTCATAAAGTGCTCTGATCCGCTCCGCGAAACCCCTTGTGGTCTGCGATTCGAATCGCCAGATCACTCTTTCCCAGGGTCGTCACGGTTTGCATGTTGAGGTCTCCTCAAGCTCGATTCTGCTCGAGAGCGAAGGTGCTGGACGTTGCTGGGGTCGAAGATAGACCAGAGCACCACGCTTTCGCAGTGACTCGTTGGCTGCTTCCAACATTTCGACCACGCGCATCCCCGATGCTCCATCATTGAATGGGACTTTGTCGCGGGCGATGCAGTCAACAAAGTAGGCGAGCTCCTGACTGAGAGCCTCACCCTGTTCTACCTTGGGCGCCCACATATCACCCGAGCGGTAATTCACGAGCAGGTTGTAAAGGCCCTGCTGACTAGTAACGTCTACACCCTTGTCATAAATCTTGATCTTTTCATCCGCCTCGAGGTCGTTCCATACCAGCATCTTTTTCTCTCCCCCGATTAAGGTGGTTCGGACCTTAACGGGCGATAACCAGTTCACGTTGATGTGGGCAATGATCTTATTGGGAAAATAGAGAGTGATGAAAGCGATATCTTCGACGCCGTTCAGGTGGGTTTGACCGGTAGCCGAGACTGCCTCCGGAATCTCCGGAATGAGGTGGTCAATGATCGAAAGATCGTGCGGCGCCAGGTCCCAAATGACATTGATGTCATGTTGGAAAAGCCCGAGATTGACCCGGGTTGAGTCATAGTAGTAGAGGCTTCCCAGAGAGCCTTCTTTAAGCAATTGCCTGATTTTCTTTACTGCTCCCGTGAAAAGGAAGGTGTGATCGACCATGATCTTCAAGTTTTTCTTCACTGCCAGGTTGATGAGTTCCTCCGCCTGAACCACGCTGCTGGTGAAGGGTTTCTCCACAAAGACATGTTTCCCTTGCTCCAACGCAGCTTTGGTCAATTCGTAATGTGTCCACACCGGTGTAATGACGGCGATGGCATCGACCTCCGCTGAGTTGATCAGTTCTTCGGCTTGGGATGTAACCGGGATCGCCGGGTAGGCTTTTTGAGCTCGTTTCCGCGAAGCAGGAGTCTTGTCGCAGATTGCGATAACCTTACACCCGTCCGTGTGGTCGAGATTTCGAACCACATTGGGACCCCAATAACCGTATCCGATGACTCCAAACTTAATCATGACGTGTCGGCTCCACTGTTAGCGTTTCCATAGGCTTAGAGGACTCACTCCGAATATGGGTCGTTCAATCGGGGCGTCGAATGAGGAAGTTCTGGGAAAGAACTCAAACTAGCTAGTACGCACCTTCGCCGAGAACGACTGCGACCGGCGTACGCACCAGGATTTTGACGTCCAGCCAGGGAGACCAATTCTGGGCATACTGCAGGTCAAGCCGGACCATATCATCGAACTTGATTCGGCAACGCCCGCTCACCTGCCACATGCCGGTGATCCCGGGTTTAGCTTCCAGCAGCCGGCGGCGATGCCAAAGATCGTAAGCTTCCACCTCGTAGGGAATTGGCGGCCGCGGTCCGACCAATGACATCTCACCTTTCAGTACGTTGATGAACTGCGGCAGTTCGTCCAGGCTGGTGCGACGCAGGAAGGCGCCGACACGCGTGACCCGAGAGTCGGAGGTTATCTTATATACACCTTCACCATTGCCGTTCGAAGGATGCCGCTCTGCTTTGCCTGCGATCATCTGACGAACGTACTCCTTGTGTTTGCTGGCATCGTTGTTTACACACATGGAGCGGAACTTCAAAAACACAAAGGGCGCGCCGTGTTGCCCAATGCGCTGCTGCCGGAAAAATACGGGTCCCTTCGAGGTCAGCTTGATCGCCACCGCGATCGCCAGGAACAAGGGGGCAAAGATTACCAGCGCAGTCAAGCTGCCCACGAGGTCCATCGCCCGCTTAACCGCGGAGAGGAATTTTCTAGCTTGGTCTCGCTTCTCCAGGTCAGGATACAAAACAGGGTTTGACGGCCGCCGCTGCTCCCCACAGTCCCAGTCCTCAGGGAACAAGTGGAAGGAAAGGTTGACCTGATTGAATTGCTCAAGACTCAACGTGTTCTTCAGGTTCCCGCTCACCCGGGTGATCATGGTGCCCAGGGCCGAGGCCCGGTCTCCCAGACCAATCTCGGTGAACATGGCGCCCACGACACAAGAGTTCTTGTACCAACCCACGACATCAGTCTCCCGAGTCGCGGTGGAAACCGCCGAGAGAATGCTGCCCAAGGCTCTCGTCGTCCTCTCGGTGGGTTGATGATGATCGCCCATGTCCACAAGCATGAGAAGAAACGGCTTGCGCGAACGCTCGCTTCTCTTCCGCTCCAGTGAGATCATGCTCTGGAAAGCTTCTTCACTCAGAACCCCGCGTCCCTGAGCCGATTTGGGTTTTACTGATAAGGGATTCAGGGTCGAACCGTTGTTAGAGCGTCGCAAATTCACAACTCCCTCCGTTTGCCCTGTGCTTTGGTCTGTCTGCACAGGATCAAATGACTTGTTTCTGACTCGCTGATTGAGGGGGATTGCAAAACCAAGAGCTACTGGGGATTAGTACTAATTACTCTTAATAGGAACATCTTGTGCTGACGCAGACGGAGCAGCATAGCGTTGGTAATAGTCGCTATGGTTTGCGGCGACCGCACTGTTTAACAGGGCACCGATCAACTTCGACTTCTCGATCGCTTCTAAACCTCGCTGCAATTGCTGTTTCTCGGTGGATCCTTGACGCGTGACCAGGAGGATGCCGTCGGCCAACCGCATCCAAATGCTGGTGTCCCCGAGAGGTAACACTGGGGGAGAATCCATGATGATCCAGTCGAACCACGTGGACAACTGATCCATGAGCGCCGGGAGCTTCCCCGACTGCATCAGTTCCAGAGGGTTCCTGTGACAATTGCCTGCCGGCAGGATCCAGAGCCCAGGATCTTCCAGACGGTAGATGCTCGATACGGGGCCGCTCTCACCCTGCAGCCACTCCGTGATACCCGGAACCATCCCCACTCCAAACAGTTGCGCCAACGACGGCCGCCGCAGGTCTCCGTCCATGAGCAAGGTCTTCTGTTGCGTTCTCCGAGCCAAGGTGCAGGCCAGGTTAGCCGCCACCATGCTCTTACCTTCCTGCGGGATCGTACTCGTGATCAGCACCTTTTTGAGAGGGCGGCTTTGTCTGACCTGGCGGAGACGGACACCCAGAAACCGAAACTTCTCTGCGGCCAGACTTTCCTGTTCTGTGAGGGCCACCAATTTACCTTGGGGAGGCACCAAAACCCGCAAAGACTGGAATTGGCTGAACTGGTCGACAGCTGCGTCTCTCGGCTGTTCCGCCACGCTGGGCGGCTCCGCCTCCGCTTGGCGTTCTGGAAACATTTCGCGCTCGACGACCGTTCCGCGCTCAACCGCTGCCTTACGTTCGGCGGCCTGCAGCAGTTCTGTGGCGACAGCTGGCGCCGGGATGTCAGATCCGGACTGTTCAAACTCCGACCTCTGTAACGCATCAAATATATGGCTCATGTTTGCTCACTCGGGCTGCTAAGGGTGTGCGCAGCTCCGATTCTGGGGCCGCGGGCTTTTGCAGATAGGCATACATATCCAGCAAGGTCTTGGCCGCGCGTCGCACATCCGTATCCTCAACGTCCTGATCCTTGGCTTTTTCGACTGGGGCATGATGGACGACGTTGAGCCGGAAATCTTCCGCGATCTCATCGATGATGTCGGGAGTTACGCTCCGCATCTGCCTCGCATATGCAGTGATCAGCGCATTCTCACAGATGGTGTTGATCAAGCGCGGAAATCCGCGGGAATGATGGTAAATGCCCGCCACGGTCTCGACCGGGAACAAGGTTTGGCTCTGACCGTTAGCTGTCGCAAGCTGTAGGCGGCGTTCAATATATCCCTTGGTCTCGTTCGGATCCAGGGGCTCAAGATGCGAGCGCAGCGCGATTCTTTGCTTTAGCTGTCGCAGTCCAACGGAATCTAACTTTTCGTCGAGCTCGGGCTGTCCAACCAGCAAAATCTGCAGCAGCTTCTCGTGGGCAGTTTCCAGGTTGGTCAAAAGACGGATCTCTTCCAGAATGTCTGCAGACAGGTGATGCGCTTCATCGACGACCAAAACCGTAGTGAGTTTCTTCCGGGCACGCGAAATTACAAATCCACCGAGATCGAGAAGCAGTTCGCCCTTGTTCTTGCCCGAAGCTGGGAGTCCGAGATCGGCAGCGATGTACTGTAGAAATTCCACGGGAGACAGCCGGCTGTTAAAGATATAGGCATAGGCGACGTCATCGTTCTGTCTGAACAATTGGAGCAGACAGCGCAGCAAGAGCGTTTTGCCCGTGCCCACCTCCCCGGTCAGCACAACGAACCCTTTGTGGCGGCGCACACCGTAATAAAGGGCTGCCAGAGCCTCGTTATGTCTCCTTGTCGGAAAGAGAAAAGAGGGATCCGGAGTGATCTCGAATGGGTTACGCTTCAGATTGTAAAAGGACTTATACATTGAAATTGAGGTCTAGCCGTGAAAATAGCTGAGTACGGACCCCGCAAGGATGGTCGCAAGTACTAAACTTGCGGTCGCCCATCCCAGCCATGCCCTTTTCTTGCTTTTCTTCTCGTCCGTCGGGGTCACTATAATAGGAATCTCGGAGATCACCGCGACAGGCAACAAGTCCTTAAGCTCCTTCTCGTCGTATAGCCGGTCGTCTAGCATCTCAAAGACCCCTGCCACTACCACTCCCAATGCTAATCCGACCCCCACTCCGATGCCGCAAAACTTCAGGCGATTGGGAAAGTCCGGGTTTCGAGGCAGGCTGGGAGGATCAAGGATGCGAAAGCGCTCGCCCTGTTGCATCATTTCCATGCTCGTGGCCATCGCGGATTCGTTCTTCTTCTTCAGCAGATCGTCATAGTTTACTTTGGATTGGTCGTAGCCACGGGTCAAGTCCGCCAGCTGCTGTTCCCGCACCGGCTCTTGGTTGAGGAGAGCCTGGTAATTGTTGATTTTGACCTTCATCTCGGCGATCGCATGTTCACGACGTGTGATCTCTGCCGTGTTGGCTTGTAACTGTCCCTGCACCTGAGCCAGCGGCGATGGATTCCGGGGATCTTCGACAGCGGGGGCTGCATCTTGCTGGCTATTGTTCTTTGTCTTCAGATCGGCGACGATCCGCTCTCTCGTCTTTTCTGTCTTAGCAATATGCTCCTTCAACTTGCGAACATCGGGATGACGATCCGTATAGCGAGAGCTGAGGTCCGCAAGTTGCGCCTTGAGTCGGTCCAGTTCCTGATCAATTGCCGGCAAACCGAGAGGAGCGTCATCGGCTGTCTTGCCTGATCCCTGGAAAGCGCGGTATTGGTCAATCAATGTCTGCAGGTAGACATGCTGCTGCTTAGCAGCACTGAGAGAATCCTCTTCTGACTGCAGTTGAGATTGCAGACCACTCAGGATTTGGAGATTGGTCGCAAGCTGCGCGGGCAACTCGCCCACATGCTGGGCCTTGAATTCACGGACCTTCTCTTCTTGTTCGGCCAAACCTTGCCGGGCAGTTTCTAATTGGTCTTCGAGAAACTTGGTATTGCCCTCGGATTGCTGCTGACGTGTTTCCAAGTTCTCGTTGATGAACAGATTAGTCAGCTCACTCGTGACGCGCTGGGCAGTGTGGCTATCTCCCGATGAATAATATATGTTGAACGCCGTAATTTGATTTTGTCCACCACGCACCAGCTCAATCTCGATGTCCTTACGCATACGGGCAACGATCGCGTCGGGACTGAGCGGGGTGTGCTCATTGGCGTACAGATTCAATTGCTCAACGATACGCAAGAGCCGGGTGCGACTGAGAATCTGCTGAGTGATACTCTGCAATCGATCCTGTAAGTCATCGTTGACGTTTGGGGTGACGAAGTTCCTGGGCATGGTGGGCTGTTCTACCAGGATAAGCGTGCCTGACTTGTACCGAGGCGGCAGAATCCAGCTCGCACCCCAAACCGCCATCCACCCAATAAACATGGGGATCAAGAAGTGCAAGTGGCGGCGGCGAACGATCCCCAGGTAATGCTGAAGGTCAAATGCTGGCAAATTCTGTTCTTCGAAAGCTTCTGCCATAGATTATCTTCCTAGCGGTCGTGCAAACTGATAGGAAATGGAAATCGACTCCCGATTCGTATCCGGGGCTGTGGCTATTGCAGCGATATTCGAATAGCTCTGGTGAAGTCTGGTATAGCCGGCCTCGACGCTAACATGCTCGCCTAGCCTTCGCTGGACCGATGCGCTGCCTGAAATTGAGTGTCCATCCTGACTGGACTGCAAGAAGAAAAAGGGAGTCACGGTCTTGGTGATCGAATAGCCAACAGCCACACCAGCATTCCAGTTTCGTGTCAGCTGATGCCGCACCGACGCGCTGGCGCTATTTGAATGGAATGCGCCGCTCAAACCTCCCCCGCCGGTCACGGTTCGTGAGTAGCCGGCAGCGAAACCTGTGTGCTGTCCTTGCCAGCCCAGGCTCGCAGTGGCGGCTGGCGACCAGGCCCGTGCGTGGGGAAAGAGTTGGCCCTGGGAAATATCGTAGTGCTGCGGGCCTCCGGAGAACGACAGAGAGAGCGTGGGCGTCACATACAAGGTATAAAAAGCAAGAATGGCATGGGTCTCGGTCTCGCTCTGGGCTCCGACGACGTAGGACAGAATTCTCGAATACTGATATGTGGCACCGACATAGTGCTTTTTCGACAAACGGTGGTTGTAAAAAGCCGATCCTCCAGCGACATCCGAATCGTACAGACCAGGAACCTCTGCTTTGTTGAGGTAGCGCAAATTGTTGAACGTTCCGCTCGCTCCGACCATGGCATACGCGCTAAATTGGTAGCTTAGTGATGCATCTCCAGTATTGCTTAATTGGTCTGCAAGGGGGGCGATGATGCCCGTGACCGGGGACTGTGCCGAGCCGGAAACCGCCCCTGATGCGACCAGGTCGGGCTGGTTGAAGAAGCTGGACGACTTGTGAAAGGAGTCTCGTAGATCTAGCGTAACGTGCGGACTCAAACGATACCGGAAATCGACTCCCAGATTATGATCAGCTTGATTTCGCGAGCTCGTACGCTGATAGAACGTGAATCCTGGGGCATACGAGAAAACCCAATGCAGCCGCGGCGTAGTTTCGTCCAGAGCAATACTGGGCCAAATAGAGTAGCTAACATCACTGATCGGATTGCCCGTTGTGCTACCCAACACATTGTCACTGTAGGCCGTGCTGAAGGTTAATCCACCGCGCAGGTAGTTTGACCGTACTTCGGAAAGCCCTGTGGTTGGATAGTCGGCGCCCCTAACCGGCGGGGGTGTTTGCATGCGGGCATCCTCCACCGGGTTGGTGGCGGTCTCGGTGGCGTTGGTCTCCACCTGCGACCAAAGCGGTGCCGCAATTGCCAAGGTGATGCCTAACCAAACCTGTTTCATCATGGAGAACTTCACGGAACTACGATGGTGTCGCGCGGTTGCAGTTTCACGTTCTGGGCTGCATCCTCTCCCTTAACGACCTTCTTGTAGTTGAAGGAAAGCCTAGACTGGGTACCATCCGGGTTTTGCCGCAGGATGTAGATCGATTTCTGCTTGGCAAAATCACGGAACCCACCGGCTACTGCGATCGCGTCAAGGACTGTCATTGAGTTGTTAAGCGGGAAGGAACCCGGCCGCCCGACTTGTCCCAAAATGTTGAACTTCTGACTGTTGATCTGCTGAACGATTACCGTAACCTCTGGGTCCGAAACGTAGCTCTTCAGCTTGGTGGCGATTTCTTGCTCCAGATTCAAAGGCGTCCGTCCAGCGGCTTGTACCTCCCCGACCAGCGGCAGGGAGATTTTGCCATCGGACCGCACGGGAACTGATCGTGAGACATCCGGCTCTTTCCACACGCTGATCGCCAAAACATCGTCGTTCCCGATGATGAAACTGGCATCATGCGGTTGGCTGGCAGTGGCCTCTGTACTCTGCGCGGAACTTCCAGATGCCGCGGGCGCACCCGGCTTTTCCGAATCTGACGTTCCTGCCTGCGCCCACAACCCGGTGGACAGGAAAGTGCAAAACAACAGTGTTGCCATCCGCATCGTCCAAAAGCTGTTGTTGATTCTCATATCTGCTCCGGAACGGTCATTCACCGCCTACTCCCTGACCGATTCCAACTCAGCTTACTCTCCCGTTGCCCTTGATTCCATTCCCATTCGTTGTTCCCCCGTTCCCTCCGGAGAACGGCACAGCGTCCGAAGCGCTCATATGAAATTGCTCAATCTTGTATAGCAAGGTTCGATAGCTGACCTTCAACAGGCGCGCAGCGGCCTTGCGGTTCCAGCGGGTTTTCTCGAGTGCCGCAGTAATCGCATTTCTCTCCGCCTCCAGCTTCACGCTCTGGACGATCGCTCTCAGCGAGTCCGGGCTCGAGCGACGGGTGCTAGACTCGTTCGCCGCCGACGTCGTCCGATGCGCACTCCTTCGCTCAAGTAAATCGGCGTCCCGCGACTCTGGTTCCTGCTCGCTCACGGTCAGGTCTTTGTCTCCCATCACCAGGTAGCGCTTCACAAAACTCTCAAGCTCTCTCAGATTTCCCGGCCAGGAATGGGACTGACATGCGTCCAGAACCGCGGGTGAAAATGTGCGGGCGGGAAGGCTATAGTGCTTGGCCAGATGATGCATGAAATGTTGCAGCAGGAGCGGGATCTCATCCTTACGCTGGCGCAAAGCTGGCACTTGCACCGTGAAGGCACTCAACCGGTAGTACAGGTCCTCTCGAAGCTTTTTCTCGGAAAGCGCGCGCTCCAAGTTGGCGGCCGTCGACGCAAGCACCCGCACATCGGCATCCACCATGGTCCCGTTTCCCGGTCTAACAAACCGCTTGGTCTGCAGCAACTGGACCAGCTTGGTTTGCAGGCTAAGCGGCATCTCAACAATTTCGTCGAGCAGAATCGTTCCCTGATTGCACAACTCCAACTTGCCTACCTTGGTACGTGGCGGAAACCCGGAGGCCTCGCGTTCACATCCGAACAGTTCACTTTCCAGAACGTCGCTCGGTAGAGCAGAACAGTTTACTTTCGCAAACTGGAAACCGGAGC
>JAIQFW010000099.1 GCA_020073105.1 Terriglobia bacterium | reverse complement strand
ACGCTGCCCTCGACTTGGGGATCAGTCCCGCCGAAGTCCACCGTGACTGCGCGCCGCCCTTTCCCGCCTGTGACTTGCACGCAGACTGCGATTCTTACCGGCTGATCGGTGATTCCGTCGTTGTCCAGAAAGTCTTCCGCTCCATAGGTGCCGCGCGGCACATCGGCCAGAAAGGCACGCATCATTTCCTCGGAGTAGTCGAGCAACTCGCCCGCGGCCTTGTGAACGTGCTCCAGCCCGTACCGCTGGCAAATTTCGTGAAGACGCTCCGCCCCGATGTGGCATGCGGCGATTTGGGCGCCCAAGTCACCCTCACGCTCCACGGGAGTCCGTACATTGCTTAAGAGAAGCGCGAGAACATCCCGCTGCATATTCCCGGCGCGCAGGATCTTTACCGGAGGGATGCGAAGGCCTTCCTGGTAGATTTCCCGGCAGAGACCCATCGAGCCCGGGTAGGCACCTCCGATGTCCGCGTGATGCGCGCGTGAGGCCACATAGAAGTCGGGTGGCGTCTTGGCCCGCGAGCGTGAGCGCCCATGCCGCACATAGACTGGAGCTACCAAGGTGATGTCGGGCAGATGGGTCCCGCCGCGAAACGGATCGTTCAACATAGCTACATCGCCCGGCATGAGTTCGAGGTCGTCAAGCACAGCCTTCACCGACATAGGCATCGAGCCCAGATGTACGGGCATGTGATCGCCCATTGCGATCACTTGTCCGTCGGAGTCAAACACGGCGCAAGAGTAGTCACGCCGTTCTTTGATGTTTGGAGAAAAAGCCGTGCGTCGCAGAGCCGCGCCCATCTCTTCGGCAACAGAGTGAAAAATATTCTTGAAAATCTCGAGCTCGATAGGATCGCGCGCCATCGGAAGAATCAAAGTCTACGACAGGTTTCGCTGATTGGTCGCCTCAAAGACAAACCTCCCCACAAAGAATTGTGTTGACATTGGATGTAATACCCCGCAATATCTGGGGGTGAGAGCGCCAATCCTACTACGGTTGGATGGCGTTTTGAGAATTAGGACCCTGTTCGAGCCTTACAAGGGAAAATCGTTCACGGAGGAGACTTCATGGCGCCAAAGAAGAAGGCTGCGAAGAAGAAAAAGAAACACTAACCGCTAGCGAGGAAAGCCCTCGCACGGAATCGTAATTTCAGAAAGCCTCCCGAGAGAAGCACCTCTTGTGGGGCTTTTTTCATGTGGCATGCGTTCCGCTGTCTTCGGACATCCTGAGGCTGCGCACGATCCTGTCGGCAATTCCCAAACCGCCTCCCGCCGCCAGACTTGAAGCCAGGGTCTGCATTCCCAGGTAGTGGTAATGGTCAGACCCGGTTTCAAGCTTCTTGCCTGGCATGGCGGAAAAGCTTTGCTCGAGGGAGCCTAACAGCGTGTTGAGCAGCACAGCTTCGAACTCCTGCGACGCGCGCACAATTTTCTTTGTGGGCGGCGTGAGGTGAGGCGTAGAGACAAAACCCGGCACGGGTGGCAATGGACTCATCAGATCACCTCCAGATCGGCCTGGAGGGCGCCTGCGGCCTTGATCGCCTGCAGGATCGCGATCACGTCGCGAGACGTGGCGCCGATCCTCTGTAACCCGTTGACTAACTGCTCCACGCTGGCGCCTTCGCTGAGTTCGATGCGACGAGCCGGAGTCTCTTCTGTCTTCACCGTCTGCTCGGGCACAACCTCCGTTTTGCCCCGCGAGAACGGGTTGGGCTGGGAAACCGCTAGTTCGGTTGCCACCTCGATGGAAAAGTTGCCGTGCAGAATCGAGACCGCTCCCAGGCGGACCTCTTTGCCCATCACGACCGTGCCGGTACGCTCGTTCACCACCACCCGGGCGCGGTGACGGACCTCCACCATAAGGCTCTCGACCCGCGCCAGGAGAGCGGGAAGATTCTTGCCTCCCGTGGCGGCTGCGTCAATGTCCACCCGCCGGCTGTCCACGGCGGTCGCAATTTGTCGTTCTAGGTCCCGGTTGATGGCCGCGGCAACTTCTTCGGCGGTGACGAAGTCGGGTTCATTCAGGAGCAGCGACAGCCGGGGAAGACTGTGCAGGTCGAGGGAACTGTCCCGCTCAACCATGGCCCCACCCGGAATGCGTCCCACCGTCGGATGATTCACCTGCTTTGAGTTTCCCGAGTTTCCGGCGGTATAGCCGCCAATGGTGACCGGCCCCTGCGCCGCCGCGTAGACCTTGCCATCGGCTCCGTAGAGAGGCGTGAGCAATAACATCCCGCCCTCCAGGCTCCTGGCATCTCCCACCGAGGAGACCGTGACATCGAGTCGCGTCCCGGGCATCGCGAAGGCAGGCAAGGTAGCGGTCACAAAAACGGCAGCGACATTGTTGACCTTGACCGTGCCGGGCGGAATCTGCACCCCCATGTGCTGCAGGACATTGGCCAGGGTTTGGGTAGTGAACACCGTCTGCTGCCGGTCGCCGGTCCCTTTCAATCCTGCGATCATGCCGTAGCCCAGCACCGGGTTTTCGCGTATTCCTTCGATGGATGCAACATCGCGAATCAGTGCTTTGTGCACAGTGTCTTGCGCGGCGACGAATAATCTTCCCGCCAGCATCACGAACAACAGCGTAGTCAGGACCCGTTTCATAACCCTTCCTTCTAGAAGCCGACGATCCGCAAGAGTGCACGCACCAGCAGATTGGGCGGATGGGTACCATCGCTCAACACGCCCTTGCCTTTGAGTTCCAACTCCAGGTTGCCAACAGCGTTCGAGGTCACGGTATTTTCAGGAGAAATATCCCCCGGACGCACCAGACCCCGCACCAGCACGGTTTGTCTCTCGTTATTCATGGTCAGCTGGCGCTCCGCTTCGATCACCAGCAAACCGCTGGCCAGCACGGCCACCACCCGGCCCGCCAACGTGGTGTGCAGATTTGACGTGGTCGATGCCTGCGACTTTCCCGACAAAGACTGCGACGAACTCGGAGAGAAAATCTGTTCTACCCCACTCGTCTTGAGGTGTCCCGCCAAAGCGCTGATACCGGAGTTCGCGGCAAACGTGCGCGCGGTCGAGACACTGTTGGCGTTGTTGGCTTTCATATCCTGCAGTACGAGGATGGTGATCAGGTCACCCACGTGCGCGGCTTTGTAGTCGCCAGCGAGATATGCCAGGCGCCCGCTGTCAGTCCACAGACTTCCCGGGCTGCCCGATGGCAATTCCGGGACCTGTTGCTGCATGCGCTGGACATAGGCGGCCAGGCTCTCCCGCTGGATATTTTTCTGCTTGGCAGCGGCAGAGACACTTACCAGAAGGAGGCAAAGCAAAGAGATCTTGTAATTTCCATTCATGACTTCCTCACACTCTATGACGACATCCGCAACAAATTGCTCGCGAGCACCGTGGCCCGGAAGACGCGCCGCCTGGCAGGATCCAATACCCGGATCTGCTGACCAAGCCGGCCGCGCTGCAGGCAGATCACCTCGATCGAAATACGAATATCGCCGTCCTCGATACGCATCGTCGCTCGCTGGCCGGCGCGGGTCAGAACTGGGGAAACTCCCGATTCGCCAACTGCTTCCAAGCGGGGAATATGAGTTGCCTGGCTCGCATCCCTCAGAGGCGAATCGACAGCCGACGGTTCTGGTTCCGGGGCGTACACCACGAACGGGCTGCATGCCGGACGCGTCACGCAGCGCAGAACAAACTGCTGCCGGTGACGCTGCCCATCCCAACGCGATTCTTCGACCTCGAGTGATGGATCCTTCTCCAGACTCTCCATGGTCCCCGGCCACTGCCATGCTGTAATCGGCAGACCATCGCTTCTCCCTCGTTCTCGGAGGAACTTGGAAATCACTTCACCAGCAGCTTCCCGACGGATGAGATGTCCTGCACGTCGCACGGTGATCCGATCCGGGATGACGAACTGCCGCAGGCCAGCCGGGGCTTCGGTGAGGTGATGAACAATTTGCTGCGGCGCCAGCACGCGGATGCTCCCCAGCATGGGAGACCGGCCCAATTCGACAGTGCGGCAGGCTCTCCACACTTCGTGCGGTGCCTTCGGGGGCAGCAGATCAGAAAGCCGTATCACTTCTCCGGAGACCCTGGCTTCGTCGAGGAGAGTCAGTGTCTGAGTCGCACCAAGCTGTGGACAGAAGAGCAGCCAGCTAACTGCCGAAATCAACCGCGCATGGTTCGAAAGGCACTTCACGAGGGGTCCTCAACGGGCCAGGTTGTTCAACTGTTGCATCATCTCGTCGGCGGATTGCACCACCCGCGAATTCGCCTCGTAGGATCGCTGCGCCATGATCATTTGAATGAATTCTTCGACCACATCGACATTGCTTTGCTCCAGGTAGCCTTGTTGAATTGACCCCAGGCCGTCGCCTCCTCCGGGTGTTCCCGCGATGGGGTCCCCAGAAGCTGTGGTGGCCAGGAACAGGTTCTTGCCGATGCTGTTCAACCCGCCGGGGTTGGGAAACAGCGCCAGTTGGATGCTTCCGACTTGCTGAGCGGCTTGCTGCCCGGGCTGAGTCACGCTCACCGTCCCATCCGAGCCAATCGTGATCGAACTTACCCCGGGAGGAATGGTGATGGCTGGAGTGAGCGGATCACCCTCCGCGGTCACCACGTTGCCCTGAGCATCCATATGGAAGGCCCCGCCTCGGGTGTAACCCGTTTCGCCCGAGGGTAGCGTCACCTGAAAGAACCCGTTGCCTTGAATGGTCAGGTCCAACGGGTTGCCGGTGGCGTTGAAGTCTCCTTGCAGCTGCACCACTTCCGAGGCCGCCGCTCGCGTTCCCAGGCCGATCTGTAACCCCGCCACCAGCGTGGTCTGCTGAGTAGCTGCAGCACCCGGCATAACCAGGTTTTGATAGAGCAGATCTTGAAATTGCAGCCGGCGGCGGCGAAAACCGGCGGTGCTGGAGTTCGCCAGGTTGTTGGCGACGTTGTCCAGATTCATCTGTTGCGCCGTCATTCCACTGGCGGCTGTGTACAAAGCTCGTAACATAATTTCTCTCCTAGACGCGCCCTAGTTCGCTGGCAGCGATGTGATCAAAATTGGAGTGAAACGCCGCCATCGCCCGTTCCAACATCTCGGCCCGACGCTGCACCGTGATCAGATCCACGACCGAGGAAACCGAATTGACGTTGGAGGATTCCAACATGCCTTGGCGGACGTAGGAGAGCACGGCGGGCCGCACGCTGTTGACAACCGCGGAATAGTACGAGCCCCCGACCGGTTCCACGTCGCCGACGGACGAAAATTCGACGATCCGCAATTTGCCTGCGACCGCTCCGCTGACCGACAAAGTGCCGTCGGCACTGATCGAGATCACGCCACTCGGGAGCGTAATCGGTCCTTGCTCCCCGAGGACCGGATCGCCTGCAGCCGTCGTGAGTTGGCCACGGGGAGAAGCTTGAAAGTTCCCGTTGCGGGTGTAGAGCGTCCCGGCCTGGGTTTGCACTGCGAAGAAGCCATTGCCTTCGATTCCCAAGTCCAGCGGATTGCCAGTACGTTCCAAATTGCCGGCGCTGAGATCAGTCCGGCTGCCGCCCAACACGTTGTAGTTGTTGATGGCATAGTTGAGGGGATTTGCCAATTCGCCGGAGAAACTAGCCAGCAAGGAACGAAACATGGGCTGCTGCCCGCGATACCCTGTGGTGTTGATGTTCGCCACATTGCTGGCGATTAACTCGAGCGCCTGAGTCTGGGCCCGCAAGCCTGCACATGCTGCGTAGTAACCGCTGTTCACTTTGGCTCTCCGCAGGTACGGAAGCACGCAGCCCGCCAATCCCGTGAAGATTTGGGGTTGGTGAGCAAGTTGATCTCGCAGTAGTAGGTTCACCCGGCCGGCGTATAAAGCGGAAATCAAGATAAGAGAATCTCGGGAAGATCTTGCCGATTCCCGTGGGTCCAACTCGGCAGCATCTTCCCATGCAGCGAAGGTGTTTCAACCGGGGGTTAACTGTGGATTTCAACTGCGACGATCACCGGTGCGCCTTCGAACAGAAATGTCAGCTCGACTGGACTGGTGTCAGCCATCGAGCGGCAGCTGTAGTCAGAACCGGTGATAACGGTAGGGACGGACAACATGCATTTGTCCCCCATTCCGGTAAGTTTGTTCTTGAAGTTGCCTGCTACCATATTGGCAATCTCGCCCAGCGCATCCCACATTTGCCCATCGGCCTGATCGACCTCGAGGCCAAGCATTTTGCCGGTCATCAGTGCTGCCGACTTTGTGCCACAGCGCAAGGTCAGCAAACCGCAAAGCTGCCCCGCGAGACCCACCATGGCGGTGATTTCACCCGCCGCGGGCGGTGGCTCGGCTTGCAGATCCAGCTTGCATCCCAGCATGATCTCGAAGACCTCGCGCACGGCCAGTTCCAGTAGGGGCAGCCAGCCTTCCGGGGTACCGTTGGGTGAGGTTATTTCGTTCGCCGTTTTCATTTCTTGCCTTCCAGCAGGGGGACGACGTGTTCTTTAACTTGCTCGGGGGTAAACGGTTTGCGGATATAACCACGGGCGCCCATGGAAAGTGCTTGCACGACATGAGATTCGCTGCCTTCGGTTGTAATCATTACGACCGGCACGCCCTTGGCATTGCCCACGCCCTGGAGCTGGCGCAGGAACTCGATTCCATCCATGACCGGCATGTTGATGTCACAAAGAATAAGATCGACGGACCCCTCTTTCAGCGCCCCCAGCCCTTCCGCCCCGTTCGCCGCTTCTCGCACCTCTGCCAGATCGATTCCGGCCTGGCGGATGGAGCGTTCGACAATTTTCCGCATCACTGAGGAATCGTCCACGATAAGTGCGCGTACCTTGTTCATGACTCTCCGCTAGCGCGCTCCGTGCAAGTCCACAAGCCCGCCACGAGCTGACCTGGCTGGCAAGAAGGTTCTCCCACCTAAGTCTTGCGCCGCTGTCCTGTTTCATCGGCGGTTTGTCGTGAGACTTTAGCCCGCCACCCGGCGGGAGAGGGTGCGATCATCAGAGCCAGATGCCTCCCGTTCCACAGCGGGACGGCGGAAGAGCAGGTTGGCAGAGTCCTTGCCGACGGCCAGTCGCACCCACACGTGCCCTCCGCAACTCACCACCCGAACATCTTCTGCTCCCAACTTGAGAACGTAGCTGCAGGTGATCCGGGCGATCTCCGGGACATCGCGCCAGCCTTCGAATAGATAGTCTCCCGGACGGCGCTCTCGGGTGATCTGCTCGAGGGCCTGCTCCATGGTGCTGCGCGTCACCAGACAGGCGTCGGTATGGCAGTTGAGCATCTGTTCGATCGAGTGCAGCGCCCTGTAATCAATGCCGTCACAGAAAGCGAGATAGAGAGTGCGGGTGGCTTCTACAAACTGCAATGGCAACATGTGGTAAGCCTCGAGCAGACGGTGGGGCAGCAGGTGGGCACAGTTCGGATCGCGGTTGGCCCGAGCGGTCAGAACCGGACAGGCCCACTGCAAACCCAGCGCGGTCGTTACCTGGTTTTCGGTGGCAAACCCTAGTTTTTCCAGCCACTCACCCAGACGATAGCGTCCGCTCTCCTGCTGGGCGTCCAAGGCGGACCGCAGCTGCCGGTTGGTCAACTGTCCGCGCGAAAGCATCAGCAGACCAAGTGGAACACGGTGATGGACCGACCGGGCGGGGGCACCCGCGGTGCTGGCCCGGGTCAAGCGCTCCCGCACCGCGGACTCGAAGCACTGCGGCGCGCAGTAACGAAAGCCGTGCAAACGGATTGCCCCATTCCACCAGCGAACCCGCCGCCACAGCCGCCGAGTCAGATTACAGCCCGGCTCCCCGCAATGCGGAACGCTGTGCTGCCAGTGGCCTCGTGCCCTGGCCAGCCAAGTCCCGATCGCAATCGCACTCACAGCCCTGTTCTCCTTCTTCTAACCCGCCGCGGGCGGTGCCGCTACCTCGAGAACCCGGAGACCGTAGTTTCCGTCCACGATCACGACTTCTCCCCGCGCCACCAGCCTGCCATCGAGAAGCAAATCGACCGGTTCCTCGACCTTGCGATCCAGCTCTACGACCGATCCGGCGCCCAATTCAAGAATTTCCCGCAACACCATGCGGCGTTCTCCGAAGCGCAACAGGACGTCGAGGTGCACATCCATCAGCAGGCCGAGGTTCTGCTGGTGGATTCCCTGGCTGCCCCCAGGCCCAGTGCCTGGCGGTTCCGCCTGTGGCTCAGCCGGTGCAGCCACCGGGGAACAAGCCATTAGCGCAGCATGCAGAGCGGAGCTCAGCTGCCACTCCACTTCAACCCGGCAGGCACTCCCGCCAGCGGAGGTCAGCCATCCGCTCGCACCCGGCGACCAGGAGGGCGACGTCCCGGATTCTAGCCGGAGCTGCACCTCACCCCAGGCCGGCTTCAGGGCAGTGGTAGCGTATCCTGCGATCTGGCGCAGGAGTTCCTCAAGAGCTTCCCGGTGGTCCGGCTTGAACTCGGCGGCCGCGTCCTGGGCCTCGCTCAAGAACAGTTGCGCCATGGCGAGGGCCGCGGTCCTCGGGAGGCGCAGACTCATTTCGCCTTGCAAACTCCCGCCCGACACCACGATGAACTGCAAGTCACCGTCGTTGCCAGGCGCAGCCGTGGGGGGCGCTTCGAGTGCACACTCCACCGGCAAGGGCGCCCCGGCAATCTGACCCAACACCTGAGCCATGCTTCCCGCCCACACCTGCAGATATGCGCGTGCTTTCTCCTCCAACGGCGGAAGGGAGGCAGGAGACGGCTTCATGGCTTCGTCGGTCATGGACTGGGTTTCCTTTCCGGCGCGATGGAGCACCGTTCCAGTACTTGCGCGGCCCGCGAAGTACCCCGCCGCGCCACCATCCCGGTGAACATCTCACAATCCCCGACACGCAACGTTGCCGGTTGCTCGACCGGCTGTTGCAAGGCCAACAGCCCGCCGGGCGACAACCCCATCAGATCGCTCGCGGACACGCGCCCGATCTTGATCCCCAGTTCGACCCGGAACGGACACTCCAGCAGGGGAACTCTCAGCCGCTGGCTGGAGTCGGGCAGGGCCCGGCGTTTGGCGTGGGCCCACTCCGCCGACATCTTGCGCAGCAAGGCATTGGAGACGACCGCGGGAAAAACCAGGTTCAAGGTCCCGCGGTTTTCGGCCACCGTGAGTTCGAAGCTCAGGGAGAGGGTTTTTTCTTCTGGCGACATCAAGTGCCGCGCCTCACCCGGCTGGCGGCGCTGTTCAAAGTCGAACTCCAGGGACAGCAGCGTCCAGGTGTTCTGCAGCTCGCGGCAAATGATTCGCATCACGCTTTCCAGGATCTGTTCCTCGATGCCAGTAACCTGCCGTTCCGGGGGAGCACCTGCCCCCTTGCCCCCGAGCAGCACGTCAATCAACGGGAAGGCAGCACCCAACTCCAGTTGCAGCAGGGCTGCCGTCCCGACCGGCGCCAGTTTGCAGGTGGCTAGATACGTCACTTCGGGCACCCGCTGCAGAAATTCCCCGTAGGTGAGGTGTTCAGCGGATACCAGGGCTGCCGTGAAGGCGACCCGCAGGTAGGCCCCGACTGAGTAAGTCAGATTGCGGGCGAAGCTTTCGTGCAGGGTGCTGATGGCCTGCACTTGTTCTCGCCCGATCTGGCCCGCCGAACGCACGTCCCATGGGACCACGACGGCTTCGTGGGCCTGGTCGTGGGCGCCACCGCCTCCGCCGCGAGCGGCTCGCACCATGGCATCAATTTCTTCTTGGTTGAGGACCTTTTCCATCGCGCATTCCCTTACGTGCCGCTGGCCGCGCCCGCCGCGCACTCCGGCTTCGGGCCCACCGCGGTAAGTTCGGCAAGCCGCGCCCGCAGTCGGACCACGGCCATGGAATGAATCTGAGACACGCGGGATTCGCCCACACCGAGCACGGCCCCCACTTCCTTCATGGTCAATTCTTCGAAATAGTAGAGGGCCAGCACCTGCTGCTCCTTGGGAGGCAGTTCTTCGATGGCGCGGGCCAGTAATTCCTTCATCTCCGATCGCAGGCATAACAGCAGCGGCGTGTCGTCCGGGGTATGGGGCAGGTACTCGCAAAGATCCTCCTCCCCGCCGTCCCGCGACGACTGCACCCGCAAGCTGCCCACCTCGAGCCCGTCAATTTCGCCCAGTAACAACTGCAGGTCGCGCAGATCCAGGCCCAGGGCGGCCGCCAGTTCCTGCTCGCTGGGATTGCGGCCCAGCTGGGCGCGCAGCCGGTTGTGGGCTTCTTCCACTTCTCGCGCCTTGCGCCGCAGGTCACGCGGGCCCCAGTCCATTTCGCGCAGACTGTCCAGAATGGCGCCGCGGATGCGGAACTTGGCGTAGGAGCCAAACTGCACATGTTTGCTGCGGTCAAATTTGTGCAGCGCGTCGATGAGCCCGATCACGCCGGCGTGCACCAGGTCCTCGAACGGCACGTGCCGCGGCAGCCGCTCATGGATTCGACGGGCGATGTAGCGCACCTGGGGAAGCTGCTCCATCAGTTGGCGATCCCGTTCCTGCTCGCCCTGCCATGCGTTGTGGGTCGGCTGGGTGACTTCATTATTCATGGTGTCTTCCCCCCGTTCTCCGTCTCGGTCCTCTTCATCGCAAGACTCCTAACGATTGCACCGAAACCACAGCCGGGATTTCGGCTGGCGACAGCACCACCAGTTTGGGCACAAACGGTTCCAGCAACCGCTTGAGATGGAAGCGCGCCGGGGTCGAGCACAGCAGCACGGGGCTGGCCACGCTGAGCTGCTCGCCCGCCAGACGGCGCATGCCTTCGAGAATGCGGCGGACCAGCGAAGGCTGCAGCGCGGCGCTGGCGGTGGCCGAAGGCGATGCCGTAAAGGCGCGGTTGAGTTCTTCCTCGATCTCGTGGTCCAGCGTGACCACGCGCAGACTGTTCTCCTCGAGCAGCGGCCGTACCAGAGCACGCCCCTGGGCCTGGCGCGCGGCTTCGACCAGCAGCACCGGGTGCTTGCTCACCGCCGCCGTGTCGATCAGGGTTTCCAGGATGGTGGACATATCGCGGATGGAAACCTGCTCGCGTAAGAGCTGTTGCAGGACTTTGTGGACCTCGCCCAGGCTCAACAGCTTGGGGACCAGTTCTTCCACCAGCTTGGGATGGCTTTCCGCCAAGCGGTCGAGCAGGCGTTTGGCTTCCTGGCGGGTCAACAATTCCGAGGCATGCTGCCTGATGACCTCGGCCAGGTGAGTGGCCAACACCGAGGTCTGGTCGACGACGGCATAGCCTTTGGCCAGCGCTTCGCTTTGCAACCCCGGCACAATCCACAGCGCGGAGACTCCGAATGCCGGCTCGCGGGTAGGCACCCCGGACAGTGGCGGCGGGGTGACATCGGAGCTGATCGCCAGCAACTGGTCATCGCTCATCTCCCAGCGCGCGATCTCCACTCCCCGCAGCGAGATCACGTACTGGTGCGGTTTGAGCCGGGCGTTGTCGGTAATGTGCACCGCCGGCACGATGAAGCCGAGCTGCAGCGCCAGATTGCTGCGCAACGCCCGCACGCGCGCCAGCAGCTGCCCGCCGTGCTGGGTGTCGACCAGCGGCACCAGCGCATAACCCACTTCCAGGCTCAACTCATCCAGCTTGAGCAGGTCTTCAATCGACTCCGGCGCCGGTTTCTTTTCCTTGGCGTCCGGACTGGCAGCGGACTTTTCGGCGCCGGGCTTGGGCGCCCGCCACGCCAGGACACCCACTGTTCCGGCGAGCAGAAAGAACGAAATCTTGGGCAGTCCGGGAATCGCCGCCAACACCAGCATGACGCCGGCGGCGATGAACAGAGGACGTCGTCCGGAGAACACCTGGCGACCCAAATCGCTGGCCAGGGTGGTGCCCGAGGATGCCCGGGTCACCACGATGCCCCCGGCCATGGAGACCAGCAGCGAGGGGATCATGGTCACCAGGCCGTCTCCCACCGTCAACACGGTGTAGGTCTTGAGCGCCTCGCGAAAGGGAATGTCGAGTTGGAAGACGCCAATGAGGAATCCGGCGATGATGTTGACCGCGGTAATCAGGACCGTGGCCAGAGCGTCCCGCTGGTTGAAGCGTGCCGCACCGTCCATGGCGCCGTAGAACTCTGCCTCGTGAGCAATCTGTTCGCGGCGGGCCCGCGCCCCGGCCTCGTCGACCAGCCCGGCGTTCAAATCCGCGTCAATCGCCATCTGCTTGCCCGGCAATGCGTCGAGGGTGAAGCGCGCCGTAACTTCCGCGGTGCGCACCGCGCCGTGGCTGACCACGATGTACTGAATCGCGATCAAGGCCAGGAACAGCACAAAACCCACCACATAGTTACCGCCTACAACAAACTGCCCGAAGGCCTCGATCACCCTTCCCGCGGCGGACACGCCTTCGTTGCCATGCAACAGGATGCGGCGGCTGGAAGCCAGGTTCAGCGAGAGCCGCAACAGGGTGAGCAGGAGCAGCAAGCTGGGAAAGACAGAAAACTGGGCGGGACGCAGGATGTTGATCGCCGACAGCAGTACCAGCACCGACGCGGCCAGGCTGGCGGCCAGCAACAGGTCCAGCAGGAACGACGGCATGGGGACCAGCATCACGAAGACCAAGGCCACCGCACCCACGGGCACGGCCCACTCCACCAGGGGATTGCGGGCCAGCGCCGCCGAGCTGTGGTCTTCCGCCATGGATTAGACTCCTCCCCTCGGGGCCCGTTGGGCGCGCTCCTGCGCCCGGCAGATCGCTGCCAAAACAGCCGCCACCACGGCATAGAGCTTCGGGGGAATAGACTGTCCGATCTCAACCGCGCGATAGAGGGCGTGCGCCAGGGGAGGATTCTCCACCAGTGGAACCCCCTGCCAGCGCGCCTCCTGCTTGATCTGCTGCGCCAGCAAATTGCGCCCCTTGGCGACCACCGTCGGCGCCGCCAGTTGCGGCCCGTACTCGAGCGCCACCGCAAACTCGCCGGGATTGGTGATGACGACGGCGGCCCGCTTGACGTCCGCCAGCATGCGCCGCCGTTGCACTTGCCGCCGCAGCCGGCGGATCCGGGCCTTCACCGTGGGATGTCCCTCGGTTTCTTTGTACTCATCCATCAGGTCCTGGCGGCTCATGCGCAGGTCGCTGGCCAGCTTGTGGCGTTCGATCAGGTAGTCGGCCCCCGACCACAGCAGCAATACCAAGGCGCATTTCCACCCCACTTCGAAGATCCGCGCCAGGCTGTAGAGCGTGAGCCCGGCCGCGCTGCGGTGGGACAGGTGCAGCACACGGCTCCAGTCGCGGCCCAAGACCGCCACCACGGCGTAGACGATGGCGGCTCCGGGCAGCAGGGACTTCAGCAGGCGGCCGAGGGAGGGGAGAGAAAACAACTGCTCCAGACGGGTTGCCGGGCTGAGCCGTGAGAGGTTGGGCTGGAGCGCAGCCGGCGCGAAAACCAGGCCACCCTGGGCGAGTGCTCCCACCGCTGCCGCCAACCAGCTCAGCCCCAGAACCAGCGCGAGGGTGCCCAGCATCGCTGTGCCTGCCCACATCAGCAAGGGAGTGCCACTCTGCAGCTCGCCCGTGGCCGCCGCATCCAGGGTGCGACGCAACAAACCGTGCCACTGCACGGCAAAGCCGGAGCTTTGGGCGGCGAGGAGAAGCACGGTGGCAGCGAGGGCCAGGCTCGACATCAGGTCTCGGCTGCGCGCAATTTGTCCCTTTTCCCGGGCTTTTTGCTTCTTGCGCGGAGTTGCCTGTTCGGTCTTGTCGTGGTTTGCCATGGTTTCTTACCTGGCTAAATGCAGCAGCCGCTCGCCCAGCACGATGCCAGCCGCGAAGCGATGCTCCAGCAGGCGCGGCCACAGGGCCAGTGTCCCGGCAAACACCACCAGAGAGAGCACGGTCTTGATCGACAGCCCTACGAACAGGACCGGCATTTGCGGCGAAGCCTTGGCCAGGAATCCGAGGCTGACATCAACCAGCACAGTGGCCACCACCACCGGCGCGGCGATTTGCACACCCACTAGCCAGATGCCCCCCGCCGCGCGCAGCAAACCGGCCCCGGCCTTCAGGTTCGAGAGCGCACTTCCGGGCGGAAGGTAGGTGAAGCTGGCGGCCAATCCGCGTAGCAGCCAGTGGTGCACATTGAGCTGCAGAAAAATAAGCAGCGCCACCAACTGGTTGAAGGTGGCCATCACCGGCGTGTCCGCTTGCGTCTGCGGGTCCAGCAGAGTCACCAGGGAATATCCCGCCTGGACTCCGAGAATGTGGCCAGCCATCTGCGCCGCCTCGATTACAAACTGCACGGCCAAGCCGAGCAACATCCCGACCATGAGTTCCCCGCTGACCACCCCTACCCAGCCGAGTGCGCCGCTCCCCGGCAACTCGGGCCGGTGCACCGGATAGAGCAGCGCGGTGACCGCCAGGGTGAGCACAGCCTTCACTGGGGAAGGAAAGCCCGGGCTACTAAGAAACGGCATAAACAGCATCAGCCCGCTCACCCTCACGCCGATGAACATGGCCGCCGACACCATCGATTCCAGGTTAAGAGTTCCCATGTTTTGCCTACTGCAGGTAAGGCCGAAAATCCGAAAACAGAGTGACGGTAAACACCGCCAACCGGCGCACCATCCAGGGCATGAGCAGGAATATCGCTGCCGCAACCGCTGCCAGCCGGGGCACGGTGGAGAGCGTCTGCTCCTGTAAGGAAGTCAGCACCTGCACGATGTTGATGATCAGGCTCACCAGGGTTGCGATCAGCAGCAGCGGGGCCGCAATCCACAGCGCGGTTTCCAGCGCCCTACGGGCCAGTTCCACGGTTTGTTGCGTCGACATAGCTTCTCCTTAAGCAAAGCTCTTGAGCAGCGAGCCCACCAGCAAGTTCCAGCCATCCACCATCACGAACAGCAGAATTTTCAGCGGCGTCGAAATCACCACGGGCGGCAGCTGCAGCATTCCCACGGAGGTGGTAATGGCGGCGACCACCATGTCGACCACCAGAAAAGGGAGATACAGCGCTGCCCCGATCTGGAACCCCGCCCGCAGTTCGGACAGGATGTAGGCCGGCACCACCACGCGCATGGCAACATCCTGGGGTCGGGCAGGGCGCGGCTCCTTGGCCAGCTCCAGAAACAGCCCCAGATCTTTTTCCCGCGCGTACTTGAGCATGAACTGGCGTAAGGGTGCGGCCCCCAGTTCGACCGCTCCCACCGCATCCACCCGGCCGGCTTCATAAGGAACGATCGCGGCCTGGTGGATGGTGGTCATGACCGGCTGCATTAGAAATAGGGTGAGAATCAGCGCCAGGCCGATCAGGGTATCACCATTGGTGAACCTGATGCGCTTCAAACACCCTTTGCCCTGTTGACTCGGGTAAAAACACATATCCCCAGATTTCAACTGATCCGAACTATTATGAGCCGCCACCAGCACCGTACCTGGGACAAACGGGCTGATGTCATCTCGTTGTACCTCTACTCCGTAGTATGTTGCGATCACATCTGCCACATTTTTCACCCCACGGGGGGGTGGTATCACAACCGTCCCGAGTATCCTGGTAGGATCGCAGACTTCGCTGTATGCGAACCCATTTTTTGTGAGTTGTGCCAGGACAGGCACCTCGATAAAGTTGCTCACCAAGTCGGTGATGCCCAGTCCCAACGCGGGGGCTACCGCCTCCAGGTGTACCATCTGCCAAGGACGTTTACCATTCAGTAGCCGGGATAGTCCGCCGTGATCAAGGCCGGTCAGCTCCGCTAACCTTCTGAGCGAAATGTTCTGTTTCTCCATCTCTTCTTTGACCCGATTCGAAATCTGACCTTGAACTTTTGTGGCCATATTATTCTCCGTTGCTGAATAAGTGGCCTATCCACGTGATAGGCCACACAGGAGGGTGTTCTTATAGGTGATGGGCAAGCCAAGCCACGCTTGGGGAGAGGGTGTATGCCAGCTCTGCTTGGATGGCACACGCATTGCCTCTTTGGGGTCACCTTGCCCAGACCTTCCCATCATCGGTGATGTTGATCAATAGCATGTCATGATCGTCACCGCGATGCGGGTCAAATCATTGTTACAGCAGTGATCCAATATTGTCAAATATATTTTGCATTGTAGTCAGAAATAGCTTGCATGGTGACAGATTGGCAACTATAATCTTCCCAAGATAGACAAACAGCAACCGGGAGATCAAGATCTCGGAAAGGGGAGGGAGAAATATGAAGTGTAAATCACTTGTAGAGTTGGCAAAGGAGGTTGATCGGGTGGACGCTCTGAGGGAGTATGCCGTGGAGCAAGGGGCAGCCATCGGGGCGGATGCCCAAGGCTACTTCTTGATCAAGACCCGAGATGAACTGGACGAGTACCTGCCAAACCTCGCCTGCGTATTCTGGACATCTGTGAGAGGATGCAACTGGCGCCCAATGGCTGTAAGGCCCACGGGGCATAGGATCCTGACTGCATATGATAAAAAATTGCCAAAAAACCAACAAGAAAATTGTCATTACCCCCACTATTCCGATACTCTCTTTGACAGAAGCCGCAACCTACTTGGGAGTAACAAAAAGATGGCTTGCAAATCGTGCAAAAGAGTGGGGCGGCTGGAAAGCAGGTAAATACTGGAAGTTCAGACGGGAGGTCATCGATGGGCGTATATTTAAGGAAATCGGGCAATTGGTGCTACGAAATAAAGGCGAAGACCCCGGAAGGGAAGTGGGTGACCCTGGATGCCCGGTACGACTTTCCAGAAAAGGACGCAGCCACCACCGCGTGGATCGAGGCCAAGGGCAAGATCAAACACAGGCAGACTCATACAACATTTTTGGCGGCTTGCACCGCGCGCCTTGATCACCTCGCTGCCTACACCGTCAAGGAAGACCACGAAAAGTATAGCCTAACCGTTGTCATCAACCGGGGCCGGATGCGCCGGTTTGCCGAGTGGGTTGACCTCGCCATCGAGGACATTTC
>JAIQFW010000098.1 GCA_020073105.1 Terriglobia bacterium | reverse complement strand
CACCCATCGCAATCTGGAACAACGGGTGAGGGAAGGGCTTTTCCGGGAGGATCTCTTCTACCGCCTGGCAGTTGTTCCCATCCACCTCGCGCCTTTGCGAGATCGCCGTGAGGATATTGCCCGCCTCGCCGAAGTCTTCTGTGAACAAGTCGCGACCGAACTGAAAATGCCGCGAAGGCGGGTCAGTGCAGAGGCGTTGCAGAGCCTGCAGCAATACCAGTTCCCCGGGAATCTGCGAGAGCTCAAGAACTTGATTGAGCGGGCTTACATTCTTACTAGCAATCCGGAAATCGGGCCTGAAGATCTGCCCGTCACGCGTGATCCGCAGCTTGATGTCGGCGACGGAAGCAGGCCTATTCAGCCTGGGGCGTCCTCCGCTCCCGAACATTTTGATCTGACCGCGCTGTTGGAACAAACCGAAAAGGACCTTATTCTGAAGACCCTGTCTGCCACGGGCGGGGCCCAGGCCGAGGCTGCCCGGCGCATGGGGTTGTCCCGCAGCGCTCTAGCATACAAACTCAACAAATACGGAATTCGTTCTGCGGACTAGGTGGAGGAAAAATGAAATTGGTCGGCCATCCAGTACCAGTTTGAACCGCATTGCTGAGATTCGTAGGTTCTTAGTCAGTGTGGCTATGGGCTAAACAGGGGGAACTGCCCGGTAGTTAACCAAGAAGAGGCACGCACACTTTCGTGGCGCACACCAGTCCGGCTCGCGCCCGGATCAAGGCAATCAACGGGGAGTCCACGGTGTCGATGAGCACTGAGCAGGTGTCAGCGCAGCTTCACGGAGAGGAAGGGACACCGGTAAACCTCATCATTGAACGGGACGGTGGGTCTTCAGCGGTTGCATTGCACACGCGCCACATGCTTTGCGGGCCGAAGAGCACTCAGCCAGAGCTTCGATCACGGAAGTAGCGTGATGTTTCAAGCCCTTGAAGCAGAATCGGAGCCGCTGTCAGCTCCCCATGCTACATTTACGGAAATGCGTTCGGAAATAGAAAAGGCTGTCCGGTTGCTACGGCACGGAGATGACGATGCTTTGGAACAAGCCTTGACCCTGCTGCAGAACACTGTTTTCTCCTTCAGCATGCGGATCTGTGGCCAACGTGAGGACGCAGAGGACACCATGCAAGAGGTGCTGGTCAAGTCTGTACCGTACCTCCCCAAGTTCGACAGTCCCAGGGCACTCCTGGTGTGGCTCTATAAGGTTGCGAAGAATAGATGTCTGATGAGCCGGCGCCGAAGCAAGTTCGCCCCGAAAGAAGACCTTTCTCTGGAAGAGCTCATGCCTGACCGGCGGGACCTCGAGCGATTAGGCGGCGACGACGCCATCAATCCTGAAGCCTATGCGATTCGAAGCGAAGAGGCGGGTCGGCTGAGAGAAGCGATTCAGAGACTGCCGCCTCAGTATCGTATTGTTCTGGTTTTGCGTGATATGGAGGGACTGACGGACGAAGAGGTTGCGGAGATCACGGGACTACGTTCCGGAACCGTTCGCGTGCGGCTGCACCGGGCGAGGCTGTTCGTGCGAAAGGAATTGGTGAAGCTGCGGAAGCCAGGCGCCGGGAGGATCGTGCCTGCCATGCGGCCGGCTACGGCCACCGAGCAGCCCAGACCTAATCGGTGCAAGGCGATGTTCGCGGAACTTTCGGACTATTTGGATGAACAGCTCGATGACTCCTTATGCGAGGAATTGGAGAAGCACCTCGACGGTTGTGGTCCCTGCAAGGCTTTTCTTGCCAGTTTGAAAGCCACGATAGAGGATTGTCGTCGGCTGCCCAGCACAGCCCCGGATCGCGTCAAGGCAGTCAAGCTGCGAAAGGAAGTTATGTCGCGCTACGAGCGGGCGATGGCAAAGAGCACCGATTGTTCGCGGGCTATCTCATGAAATAGCTTGATGGCTGCGCCGAGGGATAGTTAGTGTAAGTGTCACTGAACCTGCAACTGCACGTTGATCTCGCGATCAAGAGACGAGATGTCGATAGCGCCAATGTGCTTGAAATAGATACGGCCGTCGCGGCCTATCAGGAAAGCGATCGGTAGTCCGAGAACTCCTCCATAAAGCTCACCAGTCTTCGCGCTACCCATCACCACCGGATAGTTCATTTTGAACTGCTGGTAGAAGTCGCGCACGGGTTCTGGCCCGTCGTCCATGGAAACGCCAATAATCTGAAATCCCTGGTCCTGGTACTTGTTCTGGAGTTCCACAAAATGCGGGGTCTCCTCCCGGCAAGGCTCACACCAGGTCGCCCAGAAATCCAGAAGAACCACCTTTCCCCGATAGTCTGAAAGATTGAGTGTATGTCCGTCCAGCCCCGAAAGTGAAAAATCCGGAGCGAGTGGATGCTCTGTGGACGTGACCACCAGGCTCGGGGAGATGGCGCGATGACGATTCAGCACATAGAGCCCAATCACGACGGTGACGGCCACGATGCCGGCCACAACCTTTTTCTGCAAATGTCTTTGGTTCACGAGAGAGACCAGGTTTCATTCTCCCCTGGCAGTTGGATAGCCTTTATCCACCCAGTTCGCGCCGAAATTGTCAGAGATGTAAAGCACCCTGACATTGCTGAAACCCATCGCACGCAATGCATCGTCGGCAGGCTTGATGTTCGGACAATGGCTCCAAGGACAACATCCGCAATAAATAACGATGAATTTGTTTCGCGGGAGAGGTTCAACGCGCTTGCGCAGTTGCTGGATACCGCTCGCACTGGAGGCAGGTCCGATGTATTCCGAGCCAGGGATATGCGCCTGCGCGTAGAGCACATGGGAACCGACTTGAATCATCAGTGGCTTTTCGCCCTTGGATGACTGGAGGATCTTGACTAGGTCGTCGGGATTGATCAGATGTGAGACCGGGATGAGGCTCGCTTGATAGGCGAGAACCGCGGACGCTAACGCAATCCCAACGGTCCCCAAGATAAGGGGCAGCTGAACAAATTTGGTCGAAAGATTCATTTGAGTTTCTCTCCGCATTATCAATTCCTGATCATGCAGTCCGCAAGGAGGGGCGTGGAGCTCGAAAGCCACCGCAGTTCCACCAAGTCTTTCCTGTAACAAAAGCCGTTCCTCTGCATTTATTCGGGTGCTTTGCCGCGATAGAGGTAGAAGGAGGCCATCATGATTACAGCCAAAGTCGAACTTAATCAACCACTTAGGCAGCAACGCCAGTTCGTGGCCCAGACCGGGAGCGGCCACAACCTGATACTCGATGACACAGCAGGAGGAACCGGCCCCAAGCCCGTCGAACTGGTAGCTGCTGCACTGGCTGGGTGCACGGCTTTCGACGTCATCACGATCCTGCGTCAGAAGTATCACCGAAAAGTTACCGGCTACCAAGTGCGGGTTGAGGCAGATCAGGCCGAGCGTCCGCCCCAGGTATTTACGGCAGTACGAATTCACCACGTGGTTACCGGCATCGACATGGACGTGGCGGCACTGGAGGAAGCCATCCGCCTGTCTGAGGAGAAGTACTGCTCGGTGGGGGCCATGGTGCAGAAAACGGCCGGCTTTCACACCACCTACGAAATCTTGGACGACAAGACCGAGTGGATGGTGACGCAGATCACAGTCGGGAGCAGACTCCCCGTAGCAGGATGGAGGCATCTTATCCAGTTTTCTTCTGGGCGGACCTCATGAGATTGCGTTTCACTTTTTTCCGTATGTTGCGGAAGCTGCTCCTGTCTGCGCTGCCCGTCTGGCTATTGGCCGCGGCGTTCTCGCAGCAGGCACCGGAGCCCTCTCCACTTACCTTGCAGCAGGCAGTGCAGATCGCACTGGAGAAAAATCCGCTGCGCAAGGCGGCGGTAGCGGACACCAAGGTTTCGTCTGCAGGTGTTCTTGAAGCGCGCTCCTTCCTGATGCCCCATCTGACCTTTTCTGAAACCGTCACTCGCGGCAATGACCCGGTATACGTATTCGGCAGCAAGTTGCGGCAGCAGCGTTTCGCAACTACTGACTTCGCGCTGAACCAGCTGAACACGCCCGTACCCTTTGGCAATTTCAATACGCGTTTCGGGGGAACCTGGAATCTGTTTGATTCGTTCGCCAGTTGGCATGGGATGAGTCGTGCGAAACAGATGAGCGAAGCGGCCGGGCATCAACTCGATCGCACCGATCAGGAGATCGTTTTCCGGGCAGTCAACTCCTATTACGAAGTTCTGCTGGCAACGAAACAACTGGAAGTCGCCGAGCAGGCTGCGAAAACTGCGCAGTCGATCCTGGAACGCAGTCAGGCACGATTCGATAGCGGGCTGGTGGTGGAATCGGACCTGTTGACCGCTAAGGTGCGCCTAGCCGAGCGACAGCAGGACGTGATTCAGGCCCGGAACACTCTGGAGTTGGCGCGAGCGCAATTGAACACCGCGATGGGCGTGCCGATCGATCCCGCTTTCCAGCCGGCGGAAGTGCTAGCCGAGCACGCCCTCCCTGTGCCGGTGCTCGAGGAGGTCGAAAGACTGGCGCTGACGAACCGGCCCGACTTGAAGCGCGTTGCCTCCGAGGAAGCAGCCCAGCGGCAAAGCGTGGCCATCGCCAAGGCGTCGTTCGGTCCGCGAATCAATGCTTTCGCCGGCTGGGAGATGGACAATCCTACGTTTGTAGCCGGCGGTGGCGGCAACAGCTGGCTGGGCGGGATCGAATTGCAGGTAGACATCTTTCAAGGCGGAGCAAAGCGTGCGGAACTGTCCCGTCAGCGTGCCCTGGAACAAAAGGTCGCGGCCATGAACCAGGCAGCGAGGGATGGCGTTCGCCTGGAGGTGCGACGAGCCTACTACGACCTCGACGCCAGCCGGCAGCAGGTCGAAGTGGCCCGGGCCGCGATTGCTCAGGCCCAGGAAAGCCTCCGCATCAACCAGGATCGATACGACAGCGGGCTGACCACCATCACCGACGTACTGGGCGCGGAAGAGTCGGCGCGACGCAGCCAGTCCGATTATTGGGAGGCGGTTTATCGCGTCCGTACCAGTTACGCCAACCTGGAGTTGGCCAGCGGAAGCTTAAATCTGCAATCTCCGGTGGTGACACCATGAATCGTGCAAATCCCGCACCGACAATTTCGTTCCTCCTGCTGGCCGTAATGGCCAGCCTCAGCGGCTGCTCGAGGGAGCGGCCTCCGGCGGTGCCCTCACCGGAAAATGTCCGAAACGTTCCTGTGGTCTCGGTGCAACAAGCCAATGTTCCAGATTTGGTGGAAGCGTTGGGAACGGTGCGGGCCGTCCAGACCGCCGACCTAGCCAGCCAAATGATGGGAAACATCATTGAGGTCCGCGCCCACGAAGGAGACCGCGTGCGGCGCGGCCAGGTGCTTGCCCTGATCGACGATGCCCAGCCGCAAGCTGCGGTTGACCGCGCCATCGCAGCCGACGGCGCCGCCCAGCAGCAACTCGTGGCGGCAGAGGCCGACCTGGCCCTGGCGGAATCGACGTTGAAACGCTACCACACGCTCTACGAACGGAAATCAGTCAGCCCGCAAGAGTTCGACGAGGTCAAAGCCCGTCAGCAAGGAGCTCTGGCGCGTCGCGATATGGCCCAGGCGGGCCAGGCGCAGACGAAAGCGGCGGTGATCCAGGCACGCACAGCTCTTGGTTACACCCGCATTCGAGCGCCGTTCGACGGTTTAGTTACTGAGAAAAAGGCCGATCCCGGCACGTTAGCTTCTCCCGGTATGGCGATCTTCACGGTCGAAGACGTTCGTCGCTATCGCCTGGAAGCCACCGTCAACGAGAACGATCTTCACCATGTGCGAATGGGACAAGAGGTTCCCGTCGTGATCGACGCCCTTGCTGGCACAGAGCTGGGAGGTAAGGTCGTGCAGCTCGTTCCGGCGGCGGACCCCAGCAGCCGCAGTTTTCTGGTCAAGATCGAATTGCCGGCAGATAGCCGATTGCGTTCGGGCTTGTTCGGAAGAGCAGGGTTCTCTCGCGGCGAACGCCAAACTCTGTTGATTCCCGGGACGGCAGTGATCGAACGCGGTCAACTGCAGGGTGTCTTAGTACTGGACCAAAACAAGGTTGCAACCCTGCGCTACGTCACTTTGGGAAAGCGCTCGGGAGGCGACATTGAAGTGCTTGCAGGCCTCCAAGTCGGCGAGCGGGTCGTAGCTAAACCGGGTGACCGCGACTTGAACGGCAAGCGTATCGAGGCCGAGTAATGGCAGACGGCGAACCCAAATCCGCGCCCCAGCCTTCGCAGGTCCTGCGCCTGGCGGGCCACATTGCCCATGGCTTCATTGATTCCAAGTTGACGCCACTGGTGATCGTAGCGGCCCTGCTTTTGGGCGCCTTCAGTATTCTCAAGACCCCACGCGAGGAAGAACCGCAGATCGTGGTGCCCATGCTGGACGTGTTCGTGCAGATGCCAGGGGCTTCTCCAGCCGAAGTGGCGCAGCGAGTAAGCATGCCCATGGAAAAGTTGCTGCGTGAAGTCCCTGGTGTCGAATACATCTACTCCATCAGCCATCCAGGCGTCAGCATGCTGGTCGTGCGGTTCTACGTCGGCACCAAAGAAGAGGACGCGATCGTACAGACCTACAACAAGCTCTACTCCAACTTCGATCGTATCCCGCCGGGTGTGTCGCAACCCATCATCAAGATGCGCTCGATTGACGATGTGCCGATTATGGCATTGACGTTATGGGGAAAGGATTACGACTCCTACCGACTGCGGCGCATCGCGGGTGAACTGGAGAACTCACTCAAGCAGCTCGACGACGTCTCGGAGACCAAAATCATAGGCGGGCAGCCCCGGCAGCTGAGGGTGGTACTCGATGCACAAAAACTAGCTGCCTACCGCCTTACGCCAGGCGCGGTCGTGGCACAACTTCAGAATGCGAACAGCCGCGGACAAGCAGGCAGCTTCGCCCGCGATAACCGCGAATTTCAGGTTGAGGCAGGCGCTTTCTTCACTAGTGTCGAGGATGTACGGCAGGTGGTCGTTGGAGTCCATGCTGGCCGCCCAGTGTATCTGCGCGACGTCGTGGAGAAGCTGGACGACGGCCCCGCCGAGCCGGACACGTATGTAGTGTTCGCGCAGGCTCGTGGTGATACGGGTCGCACGGCCAGCGCCGAGTATCCTGCTGTGACCATTACCCTGGCTAAGCGCAAAGGCACCAACGCTACTGACATCTCCGAGCGCGTCCTAAACAAGGTCAACGGGCTGCGCGGCTACGTTCTTCCAAGCGATCTGAACATCACGGTCACGCGCAACTATGGTGAGACCGCGAAAGACAAGTCCGACGAACTTCTCAAACACTTGCTGATCGCCACGTTGTCGGTCACGCTGCTGATTGCGCTGGCGCTGGGCTGGCGGGAGTCGGGCGTGGTGCTGCTGGCCGTGCCGGTTACGCTGGCCCTCACCCTCGCCGTGTTTTATCTATATGGCTATACCCTGAACCGGGTCACTCTGTTTGCTTTGATTTTCTCCATCGGCATCCTGGTTGATGACGCCATTGTTGTGGTGGAGAACATCGTGCGTCATTTCAGGTTACCGCAGAGCCGGGGGAGGTCGCTGAGCCAGGTGGCGGTCGAAGCTGTCGATGAAGTGGGAAATCCTACGATTCTTGCCACCTTCGCCGTCATCGGCGCCATCCTGCCCATGGCCTTTGTACGCGGCCTCATGGGTCCATACATGCGGCCAATCCCTATCGGAGCTTCGGCAGCGATGTTGTTTTCACTGGTCGTGGCCTTCGTGGTTTCACCATGGGCAGCGTTGAGACTGATGCGGAATTACGCGGGTGAGGGGGCCTATACCGCGCATGAAGCTGAGGGCTGGACCACTCGCCTGTATCGCCGGATGATGAACCCGCTCATCCTGGATGCGCGCCGCCGCTGGATGTTTCTCGCAGGCGTTGTTGTCCTGCTCTTATTGGCGGTTGCGTTCGTTCCGTTGAAGTGGGTGCGGGTGAAGATGCTTCCGTTTGATAACAAGAGCGAGTTCCAGGTGATTATTGACATGCCTGACGGAACCCCGCTCGAACAAACCACGCACGTGGCGCAAGAACTGGGACGCTATCTCGGCGAGCAGCCGGAGGTCATCAATACTCAGATCTACGCTGGCACCTCGGGTCCCTATAACTTTAACGGGCTGGTACGGCATTACTTCTTGCGAAGACAGCCCAATCAAGCCGACATCCAGGTAAATCTGCTCTCGCGCCACGACCGCAAGGCGCAAAGCCACGAAATTGCGCGACGATTGCGGCCGGAATTAGACAAGATTGCTCGACCTTTCGGTGCCCGCATCAAGGTGGCGGAAGTGCCGCCGGGTCCTCCGGTGCTGCAAACGTTGGTCGCCGAAGTCTACGGACCGAACTACAAGGGCCAGATCGAACTGGCTGCTCAGATCAAGGGAATCCTTCAGCAGACTCCGGGCGTGGTGGACGTGGACTGGTACGTCGAGGACCCGCAAACCAAATATGACATGAAGGTGGATCTGGAAAAAGCTGCTCTGCACGGTGTTTCCCCGGCTGACGTCACTCGTGCTTTGCAGGTTGGATTGCGTGGAACAAGTGCCGGCTTACTTCACGATCCCCAGTCGCGCGAAGATGTCCCCATCGAGGTTCGGCTGGCGCGCCAAGATCGCTCGGGGATCGAAGACCTCGGCAACCTGAAATTCCCTACGCCATCAGGCTCTCAAGTAGCTCTTCAGGAAATCACGAGCCTGCAACGAACCACGGTTGATACCAGCGTCTACCGCAAGAACTTGCAGCCGGTGGTATATGTGACCGGAGATGTGGCGGGCGGAGAAGAAAGCCCGGTTTACGCCATCATGAAGATGAGCGATGCCATCGACGGGATCAGATTGCCCGATGGCTATGCGGTGAAGCAGTACAAGGGCACGAGCATGCCAGAGCGCACTGAGCGCTTCTCGATGAAGTGGGATGGCGAGTGGCACATAACGGTGGAAGTCTTCCGCGATCTGGGACTCGCTTTCGCGGCGGTGCTGGTCCTGATCTACGTTCTGGTCGTGGGCTGGTTCCGTTCCTTCATCACCCCGTTGGTGATTATGGCGCCGATTCCGCTGACCCTGGTAGGCATCCTGCCCGCACACGCACTGATGGGGGCATTCTTTACTGCGACGTCAATGATCGGCTTTATCGCTGGAGCCGGGATCATCGTGCGCAACTCCATCATCCTGGTTGACTTCATCGAATTGCGCCGTTCGCAAGGAATGTCACTGGAGGACGCCGTCGTAGATGCGGGCGCGGTCCGCTTCCGCCCAATGCTCCTCACCGCGGCCGCGGTGGTGGTTGGGGCGAGCGTCATTCTCTTCGACCCAATATTTCAAGGCTTGGCGCTGTCGCTTATGGCGGGCGAAGTCGCGTCCACGGTTCTATCGCGGATGGCAGTGCCAGTGTTGTATTACTTGAGCCAGCGCCGCCACGGCTTGCCTGCCGTTGCGCTGGCGAGTTCGACAGATTGAAGATTTCATTGGAGGCGTAACCATGACCATCGAACGTTACCTGAGAATGATCGCTGGAGCCTTCGTCCTGGCTTCCCTGGCGCTGGGATACTGGGTCAGTCCGTACTGGTATCTCTTTACCGCTTTTGTCGGTCTGAACCTGTTCCAGTCGGCATTCACCAACTGGTGCCCGATGATGACCTTCCTGCGTAAACTCGGATTGGGTAGTTAGGGAGAGGAACATGCCGGATTGGATTTGGCTGGTGACGCTTCTCGTCGCCTACACAGTCTTGACCCAATGGCTCCTGCCAAAACTGGGCGTGCCTAGTTGAAGAAAGCAGGACTGCGTCGAGTCTCGGCGCGAGAGCACCCACAACGAGGATTCGCGGGCGGGTGGGCGCAAGTCGGCTTACAACCCACAAGAGCCCGGGTAGCTTGGCCGCGCCTGGATTTGAACCATCAAGTCATCGCCAAGGAGGCAATTATGCAGCGGTGGAGATCGGCAATCCTTATCCAATCCGATGGAGGAAGAGTAGTCGGCCACTCGTTCGAACAAGCAGCCTACTGCCGGCCCGAACCCGTGCGAGTGCAAGACAGTTTCGCTCCACCTTCGTCCGTTGAAGATGAGCGTGAACCTTCAGTCGTTCCGTCCCACCAAAGCAACCTCGCTGAGCTTCCCCTCTGGACGCACTTCAGATTTTCGTCCACCCGGCCGCCTCCGGGACTTTGCCTGCAGCTTGTCTAGGTATACGTAGTAAACGGGCGTGATGTACAGCGTTACGACCTGAGAAAAGAGCAGACCGCCCACTACCGCCAGGCCCAAACCTCGCCGCGATTCCGCGCCCGCGCCAAAGCCAATCGCGATGGGCAGCGTTCCCATTAGAGCCGACATGGTGGTCATCATGATCGGACGAAACCGGATGAGCGCGCCCTGATAGATGGATTCTTCCGGGCTCTTCCCTTCCGTCCGCTCCGCTTCCAGGGCAAAGTCAATCATCATGATGGCATTCTTCTTGACGATGCCGATCAGCATGATGATCCCCACGAACGAGTAGAGATTCAGTTCCTGGTGGAAGAGGGTGAGAGTCAGGAGCGCCCCGACTCCAGCAGAAGGTAAGCCGGAGAGAATGGTCAGGGGATGAATGAAGCTCTCATACAGAATTCCAAGAATGATGTAGATCACCAGAATCGCCGCCAGCAGCAACAGGCCCATGCCGGTGAATGAGTTTTGGAAAGCTTGAGCCGCCCCCTGGAACGTGCCTTGGATGTCCCCGGGGAGCACTCGATTTGCCTCATGCTCGACTAGTTTGGTGGCGTCGCCCAGCGCTGTTCCTGGCTTAAGGTTGAAGCTGATGGTCGCCGCCGGCAACTGGCCAAGGTGATTCACCATCAGGGGACCCACCGAAGGTACCAGCTTCGCGACCGTGTCGAGCGGAACCAGTTTGCCTGCGCTGGAACGGACGTATAGAGAAGACAGCTTGTCAGGATTGTCTTGGAATTCCGGCAACAATTCCACGATCACGTAGTACTCATTGTTGGGCGAGTATATTGTGCTGATCTGGCGGGTACCGTACGCGGAATAGAGAGCATCGGAAACCTGAGCCGGTGTCAATCCCAGGGCGTAAGCTTTGTCGTGGTCGACGTCCACAGTGAGCTGCGGGTTCTTCACCTGCAGGTCACTGGTAACGTCCTGCAATTGCGGAAGAGCGCGCAGAGCACTTTCCAGCTTGGGCGCATCCTGGTAAAGCTGCGTTGTATCGGGCGATTGCAACGTGTACTGATATTGTGACTTGGTCAGCGATCCCCCGATGCGAATGGTCGGCGGAACCTGCATGAACACATTCAGGCCTGGAATCTGCGACACCTTCGGACGAAGTTCCTGAATGACCTCTGTCGCGCTCATGTGGTTGACACGATCTTTCTTGTCCTTCAGGCGAAAGAACATACGACCCTGATTGATAGGATTTCCAATCGACGACATGAGGTTCATGACGCTGGGGTCGACCCGCACCACCTCGGCCACCTGTTGCTGCAGCTGCATCATGTCCTGAAACGCAATTCCTTGTTGCGCTTCGGTGAACGCGAAGACGAGCCCTTGATCTTCATCCGGAATGAATCCGGTCTTCGAGATCGTGTACAGGAAAAACGTTAGTCCGATCACAACGAAAGACACGATTAGGGTCGCGAACTTGTGCCGCAGGACTACCTTCAGACTGCGGTCGTAGCCATGCAGCCAGGCATCGAAGACCCGCTCGCCGTAATTGAACAGCCGCCCGTGGCCCGACCGCTCCTGGTGGCGGAGAAATCGGCTGCAGAGCATCGGAGTCAGGGTGAGCGATACGAATCCCGAAACCAGGATCGCGGCGCCGATTATTACCGCGAATTCATGAAGCAAACGTCCGATGATCCCACCCATAAACAATAGTGGAATGAAGACTGAGGCAAGCGACAGCGTCATCGAAAGAATAGTGAAGCCAATCTGGCTAGCGCCGTCCCTGGCGGCTTGCTGAGGCGTTTTCCCCATCTCCATGTGGCGGACGATGTTCTCCAACATGACGATGGCGTCGTCGACCACGAATCCGACTGACAACGTCAGTGCCATCAACGACAGATTGTCGACACTATAGCCCAGCAGGTACATCACCGAAAACGTCCCGACGATCGACATGGGCAAAGCCAGTGACGGGATGACGGTGGCGGAAACGTTGCGCAGGAAGATGAAGATCACCATGATGACGAGGCAGAGGGCCAGCACCAGAGTGAACTTCACGTCGTTTACTGACGCACGAATCGAGACCGACCGGTCATAAAGGGTGTCGATTCGGACCGCGGCAGGGATATGTTCTTGCAGCCTGGGCAGCAGCTTCTTGATGTTATCCACGACCGCAACGGTATTGGTCCCCGGCTGCTTTTGGATCGCCAGCACGATCGCCCGCACTCCGTTGAACCAGCTTGCAGTCTTGTCGTTCTGCACACTGTCCAGCACGCGGCCGAGTTCATTCAGGCGGACCGGGGCGCCATTCCGATAGGCAACCGCCATCGGCCCGAACTGTTGAGCATTCATTCGCTGCCCGTTGGACAGAATCGTGAATGTACGGTTCTGTCCATAAAGCGTACCCGTGGGAAGGTTAGTGTTTCCCGATTGCAGCGCGGCACTGACCTCGTCGATCCCAATCTGGCGTGAGGCCAGAGCCGTCGGATCGAGTTGTGCCCGCATGGCGTATTTCTGCGCCCCATACACCATCACCTGGGCCACGCCATTCACCATCGAGACGTTCTGGGCGATGGTGGTCTCCGCGGCTTCGTCGACGTCGGACAGTTTCATGGTGGGCGAACTCAGTGCCAGGTAAAGGATGGGCGAATCCGCGGGATTCACTTTCTGGAACGTCGGCGGCGTCGGCATCTGTGGAGGCAACTGGCCTCCCGCCGCAGTGATGGCCGCCTGGACGTCTAATGCAGCGCCGTCGAGGCTCCGGCTGAGGTTGAACTGAATGGTGATGTTCGTCAACCCGAGGGAATTCGTAGACGTCATCGAGTCAATGCCGGCAATGGTCGAGAATTGCTTCTCCAACGGGGTGGCAACGGAAGAAGCCATCGTGTCCGGACTCGCGCCAGGAAGGGAGGCACTCACCAAAATGGTGGGAAAGTCCACATTTGGCAGGTCGCTGACCGGCAGCAGCTGATACGCGAAAATACCGAAGATCAGAATCGCGGCCATGACCAGCGTGGTCATAATGGGCCGATGGATGAAGAGCTCGGAGAGACTCACAGCCCGCCTCCGGGAGGAGCCGTAGCCGGCTGAGTCCCTGGAAGTGTACCTTGTACCATGACTTTTGCGTTCGGAGCCACCCGCAGCTGCCCGTTCACAACCACGTGCTCACCTGCCTTTAGACCGTCCGAAATGAGCGTTAGATTCTGATACGCCCCCGCCGTCTTCACTGCTCGCGATTCAGCCGTGCTGTCCGTCCTCACGACGTATACGTATTCGCCTTGCTGTCCGGTTTGAATCGCTTTGGTCGGCACGACGACGGCATCCTTCTGTGTAGAAAGCTCCAACGCGACATCCACGAATTGCCCTGGCCACAGACGTCGGTCCTTATTCTGATACGTGCCTTTCAGCTTGAACATGCCGGTCGTCATGTCAACTCCGTTGTCAATGAACGTCAACCGGCCCTCCGCTGGACTATCCGATTGTCCCTTGGGGTAGGCCAAAATCTTGAGCTGTCCAGAAGTGAAACGCCGCCGCACCCTGTCTAAGTTCGCTTCAGGCACTGAAAAGGTTACGTAGATGGGCGTCACTTGATTCAATTGCACCAGATATGGCGTATCGTTCGCCTTCACCAGATTGCCCAGATTGATCATCAATGCTCCAGCGCGTGCGTTGATGGGAGCAACGATGTCGGTGTATTGCAGTTGAACGCGAGCGGCGTCGACGGCGGCCTTGTCTGCCTCCACTGCGGATGCATCGGCCTTGGCCTGGGCACGCAACTGTTCGGCCTGTTCATGGGAAACAATACCTTCTTTTTCCAGGCCGGAGTAGCGCTCTGCTTGAATCCGCGAATTCTCCGCCTGCGCCTGATCGTGCTTCATTTGACCGATGGCTTTTTCAAGGTCTGCCTGGAAAGGCCGTTTGTCCAACTGAAACAGCGGCTGGCCCTCGCGTACATCCTCTCCTTCTTTGAAGAAGATCTTCTGGATTTGACCGTTGACTTGCGACCTGATCTGCACAGTCTGGTACGCCTCAACGTTGCCGATGGCTCTGATTTGGACCGGGATGTCTCGCCGTTCGACACTGGCCACGACCACCGGTGCCGGTGGACGCCCCCCGGAAGCGCCTGCCACCTGAACTTGGTCTTTGTTCCTGCACCCGGGTATGAAGAAAATAGCAGTCAAGAGGAAGAACAAAATCGATGACCGCAGTCGCTCGACAACGCGTTTCATAACAGTAGGCTCCGGCACGCGGGATAGGCCCATGATTCTATATTGCGCGCTCGATCGGTCCTGATCAGTGACGGCCATCACGGTGAGGCTCGTCGCCGAGATCTGTTAATGCTCCCAAGAAGAAAGAGGATGTTCCAGCAGCGACTAACCCCACAGAATCAGTGGCCAGCTACGTACAGGGTAACCGTTTAGGGAGTTCGGCTTCGAATTGCCCTCAGTTGTACCGAATGTACCGAAAAAAGAGGATCAATCAGAAGCCGCAAAAGCTGCGTAAGCAATTGAATGGGCGAGAGAAAGATTGGTCGGGGAGAGAGGATTTGAACCTCCGACCCCCTGGTCCCGAACCAGGTGCTCTACCAGGCTGAGCCACTCCCCGACGGCTTGCAGACCTCCAGTTTACTACAGGTAATGCCCTCGGAACTCCTACTCCCAAGCGGCTGCCGCGAAGTCCCTAGGCCAGTACGCCCTGGTATTCCTCGTACGCGCCCTTGAAATCGGTTAAGTGGTGATCGCCCTCGAAATGCCAAATTCGAGAGGCGACTTCGTCGATCAGGTCGTGATCGTGCGTCACCAGCAGCACCGTGCCCTGATAGCGCTGCAGGGCAATATTCAACGCATTGATCGATTCCAGATCCAAGTGGTTTGTCGGCTCGTCCAGCACTAACACGTTGGGCTTTTGCAGCATCAGCTTGCAGAAAATCAGACGCGCCGCTTCACCTCCGGAAAGGACCTCGGTACGCTTGTCGGCATCATCCCGGGGAAACAGCATCTGCCCCAGAAGGCCGCGAATGTCTTCGTGAGCCGCCGCAGGATCCCACTGATGGAGCCATTCAAAAACCGTCATCCCTGGCTCGATCAACGCCTTGTGGTCCTGGGCGAAGTATCCGACGGCGGCTTCGTGTCCCCAAATCACCTTTCCATGGCTCAGGAACGCCCCATCGTAGCCGCTGGTTTTGCGCAGTTCAGCGTCCGGGACGGTGGGTGAGTTCGCCAGCAACGCATTCACCAGCGTGGTTTTGCCTGCACCGTTCCGGCCCATGATCGCAATCTTCTCGCCTCGCAATACGCTTGCGGTGAAGCTGCGAATCACGTGAGTCTTGGGGTAGGACTTGCTCACACCCTCCAGTTCGAGGATGTGCTTGCCAGAAGGGCGCTTTTGCTCAAACTTCAAGAACGGCCGCTGGATGTTGGATTTCGCCAGCTCCGTCACCTGCAGCCGTTCGACTTCTTTTCGCCGGGACTGCACCTGGCTCGACCGGGTGCCGGCCGAAAATCGCGCGATGAATTCGTTAAGCTGGGCGATCTTCTTCGACCGCTGCGCGTTCTGCGACTCGATTTGTGAGCGAATCTGCGTCTTTGCCACCACCATGTCATCGTAGGTACCGGTATAAGTAATGATGGTTTCGTAATCGATGTCGGCAATGTGGGTGCAAATGCTGTTCAGGAAATGGCGATCGTGCGAGATGACGATCAGCACGCCGTCGTAATGATTCAGGAATTCCTGCAGCCAGTGGATCGAATCCAGATCGAGATAGTTAGTGGGCTCGTCCAGCAGCAGCGCCGGGGGATGTCCAAACAGAGCCTGCGCCAGCAGCACGCGGACTTTTTGCCCGCCTTGCAACTCGCCCATCTTTCGTTCGTGCAATTCGTCGGGGACATCCAGGCCTTGCAGCAGGATCGCGGCATCGCTCTCGGCGGTGTAACCGTCCTCTTCGCCGATGATTCCTTCCAACTCACCGAGCTTCATGCCGTCGGCATCGCTCATCTCGGGCTTGGAGTAGATTGCCTCGCGCTCCTCCATCGCCGCCCACAGCCGTTTGTTTCCCATGATGACGGTGTCCATCACGCGATGGCGGTCGAAGGCAAACTGGTCTTGACTGAGGACACCCAGCTTTTTCGGGCGGACCACGGTCCCTTTCTGCGGCTCGATTTCTCCGGTCAGAAGTCCCATAAAAGTAGACTTGCCGGCGCCGTTAGGGCCGGTGAGGCCGTAGCGTTTCCCCAGCGTAAAGCTGGTGGACACTTCGTCAAACAGAACTTTGGCGCCGAAGCGCATGGATACGTTGCTAACTGAGATCATGGTCTTTTGGAGACTGCGAGAAAACTGCCCGAAAGGCGGGGACGCAGCTACTGCAATTAGAATATCACGGCCCGGTGCCAGGTTCCGTCGAAGGGGCACAGGGCGGTAGTAATCAGTGTGCCGAGCCCGACAGGACTCACCACGAAGGACACGAAGGAGGACCTTGGAAGCGAGGCCTTCGTGAGACTTTGCGTCCTTCGTGGTGGATTATTCTAGGGAGCCGATCCTGAAACTGACCCACCCGCAAGACGGCACTCGAAAGTCCCCCTATCGATGAAGCTCCCGCATAGCTTTTCGCTCCCACTTTTTTCAACCCGATTTAGAGCGGGCCCATACAATGGGCGGAGAGGCGCGCGGAGGTGGATTTGTACCCCCGCCGCTGTGGGGACGAAGCGAAACTCAGTGGTGCTATACCGGAAAATCCTTTAACATCAATCGATTTAATAATGATCGCTCTGACCGCAGGCCGACTTTACACTCCGCTCGAGCGGATCGAGCAACCGCTGCTCTTGATTGATGGACGCCACGTTGCGGAAGTCGGATCGCAGGCTGCACTGTCGGTGCCCCACGGAGCCCAGCTAATCGACTTTGGCGATGCTGTTCTGGCTCCGGGATTCGTTGACATCCACATCCACGGCGGCGCTGGCCACGACGTGATGGAGGCGGATGCTGCCGGCTTGCCTGCGCTGGAACAACTACTGGCCAAACACGGAGTCACCAGCTATCTTCCTACCACGGTCACAGCCCCTCTCGACCAGACGTTGGCCGCACTGCAGCGGCTGGCGAACGCGATTGAAGAAGCCGAGCATGAGGGCGCTTCCCGCGGAGCTCGGGCCGAGCCGCTGGGCATTCATCTGGAAGGTCCCTTCATCAGCCATGCCCGCCGGGGAGTGCATCCCGCGGAGAATCTTTTGCCTCCTACGCTTTCCACCTTCGAACGTTTTTGGCAGGCATCGCGGGGCCACATTCGGGTGATGACGATCGCGCCTGAGCTGGAAGGCGCACGAGAAGTGATCGCCGAAGCAGCCCGGCGCGGAGTCTGTGTCAGCCTGGGACATTCCGACGCTGACCTTGGCGCCACCCGCGCGGGTGTAGAGGCGGGGGCCCGCCACGCGACGCACGCTTTCAACGCCATGCGGCCACTGGACCATCGCGATCCGGGGATTGTCGGCGAAATGCTCACCGATTCGCGGCTCTCAGCGGACATCATTGCCGACGGAATCCATGTGGATCCCGCCGTCGTGGACTTGTTCTTGAAGGCGAAGGGCCCCGATGCCGCGGTCCTCATCACGGACGCGACGGCGGCAACTGGAATGCCGGACGGGCGCTATCGCCTGGGGTTGTTCGAGGTGGAAGTGAAAGACGGCCGGTGTACTGCCGGCGGAAAGCTCGCGGGCAGCGTGCTCACCATGGATCGAGCGGTGCGCAACGTGATGCGGTTTTCCGGCTGGGACCTGCAGCAGGCACTGCGCTTGGCATCGCTCAACCCGGCCAAAGTGGCGGGGCACCCCCAGCGCGGGAAGCTGGAATCGGGTTGCGCGGCGGACATTGTGGTCCTGAGCCCGGGCGGCGATGTGCGGGCCACGATCGCCGGCGGGGAAGTTCCTGACGCGGCCGGCGGCAGGTGAGGAAGAGGATGGACGATAAGGGCGGATTTCCCCATTACATGTTGAAGGAAATCTTCGACCAGCCGCAGGGTCTGCGCGCTACGATCGAGCCCCGGGTTTCTGTCGAGGACGGATTAGTCCGGCTGGACGAAGTTCGCATCATCGCCGACGAGCTGTGCGCGCTGCGCCGCATCAACATCGTAGCTTCTGGAACCAGCCGTCATGCCGGCATGGCGGGCCAATACATGATTCAGGAACTGGTGAACCTGCCGGTGGACGTCGATTACGCCAGCGAATTCGAGTATCGGAACCCGCTCATCGGAAAACATGAGCTCACGATCGTGATTACGCAGTCGGGCGAGACCGCGGATACCACCGCGGCCCAGCGGCTGGCTAGATCCAGGGGTTCGCGCACGATTGCCATTTCGAACGTCGTCGATTCCACCATTGCCCGCGAGGCCGATGGCGTACTTTACACTCACGCGGGACCGGAAATCAGCATCGCCTCCACCAAGGCTTTCACTGCGCAGCTGGCGATGTTGTACCTGTTCGCGGTCTATCTGGGACAGGTGCGTGGCAAATTGAGCAAGGAACAGGTGAGAGTACACACCCGCGAATTGCTCGAAATGCCGGCCAAGGTTGCAAACGTCTTGCAGTCGGCCCCCGATTGCGAACGGCTTGCCCGGAGATATAACGCCGTGCAGGATTTCTTGTTTTTGGGCCGGGCGATTCACTATCCGGTCGCCATGGACGGCGCACTCAAGCTGAAGGAGGTTTCCTATATCCACGCTGAGGGCTACCCCACAGGAGAGGCCAAGCACGGCCCGAATGCGCTGATCGACGAAACCCTACCCGTCGTCATAATCGCCACCTGCGATTGCAACGATGCGGGATCAGTCCTGCGCTACGAGAAGAACGTTGCCAACATAAAGAGCTTCAAGCAGCAGTCAGGGCGCGTGATGGCCATTGCTTCAGAAGGGGACGAGGTGGTGTGCAAGCTTGCCGACCACACCGTGTTCGTGCCTCAAGCTTCGGAATTGCTGTCGCCCATTCTGGAGATCGTGCCTCTGCAACTTTTCGCCTACTACATGGCCGTAGCCAAAGGCCTCGATGTGGACCGGCCGCGCAACCTGGTGAAGTCGGTGACGAGGGAATAGGTAAGGACCTTCGCGGCTATGCTGCGAATGAGTCCTCATCTGGATCCGGCAGCGAGGACGGAGGGTCGCTTGCTGGGAAGGTGTCGGCGACAGTCTTGTCCATCATCTTGTCCTTCCTGTCGCGAAGGTTGCTTTCATCGATAATGCGATCTTCGGGATCACGCGAATCTTTGCCGGAGCGCATGCGGATCATCCTCACATCTGCATAGATGCTACAAAGGTTGTTGAGGAAACAGCCCAAAGCTGTCTGGGCTTGCTGCCTGCGAGGTTTTGTTGCGTAGGCCTGCCAGATACTCTGAGAACTAGCTCCTGCCTTCGGGGGGCTTCACATCTGCACTGGTGTTCTTGGATGGGTCGGCCGGGGCCTCTTTCATGCCCTCTTTCAAAGCGCGAAGTCCTTCGCCGATCCCTTTGCCGAGCTCGGGAAGCTTCTTGGGGCCGAACACCAGCAGAGCGACAAAGAAGATCACCAGCAGATGCATCGGCTGAAACAAGCCTTCAAACATGCAAACCTCCGTCTAACTCTTCTAACGTTACGTAAGCCGAATTATTCCGTCAACCGCACGTGGAGGGCAGGATTGTTGGGGGCCTGCCGCCAGGCTCGCCTTCAGGATGTCCTCCGCACCTTGGGGGCAGTAACTGTACATGAACTCCCGTGCTCTCGGCAGGCCGGAGGGCCAACCCTACAATGTCCTCTAAGGCACGATTTTCCAGCAGATTTCTTCCATCAAGGGAGGCGGCATGAGTCCTACAACGGCGACGCAAACAGCTACGATTCAGGGAGGCGGCCAGCCCATCGCGCACGCGAATCAGCCGCCTGCAGCTAGGGTTGCCTCCAAGCCTGCTGGATTCGGCCTGCCTTGTGCCAAATGCAAGACGTACTACGCAGCGAATTTGAAAGTATGTCCAGTGTGCAAAGGCACCGAGCGCGTTGCGCCTGCGGTCGCCACCATCCCAGCGGCCACGCCGCTAAGCGAAGAGACGCCAGACCTGGCGGTGCTGGAAGCGGAGCGGGAGCGTTTCCTGCGGGAGTTCAAAGCGCAACTCTCCACCTCGTCGATGCAGGTCCGTCCGACCGGTGCTTCGCGCTGCACGCGGGACGAGAACCATCCGGGGGCATCGGAATCCGCAACCGTTTGCCAAGGTTGCTACGAACGCCTGCAGGAACGGGTTGACGTGCTGGAAGCCGCCCTTCATATGGACGTCAAAGAGGCCGCCCAGGTTGTTTACGACGCGGTTTGGGCCGACACCT
>JAIQFW010000097.1 GCA_020073105.1 Terriglobia bacterium | reverse complement strand
CATAGGCACGCTTCCATAGGGGACCATTTGACCGGGCGCGATGGTCCCATCGTGGCAGCTCAGGCAGAGGCTGGTCGGGCCGCCCAAAGTTGGCTGGGTCGCAACGTTCTGGACGGTGGAACTGTTGTACAAGTCGTAGGTCTGTGAGGAAAGCGTCTGGCTCCACAGCGGTGTGTTGTTGCCGATCCCGGAGTGAGGCGCATGGCAGTACAGGCAGGCCGCGGACGACTGGCCCTTGATCGGCGATCTTCCCGAAGGAGACAGGTCATGTGCGCCCAGGATATCGCCGCTGTTCTGTGCATTCGCCGCCCGCGCCGACAGCAGCAGGAGAAAGCCGGCCAGGAACAGTTTTCTCACTGCCCGCCTCCTGCCATCTGCTTTTGCCCAAAGTAGCGGAAGACCTGTACCCGGCGATTGTAAGAATCAACCACAAAAATGCGGTCCTCTGGGTCAATGAACACTCCGGCTGGCAGTTGGAAGTCCCCGAGTGCAGTGCCCCGTTTGCCGAAGTAGTACAGCAATCGGCCCTCGCGGTCGAACACCTGAACTACGCCCCACAAAGCGTCGGCGATGTAGTAGTGGTGCTCGGAGTCAAGTGCAACCCCCTTGGGCCGGAACGTCGTTCCGCTAGTGTCGCCGATCGTTCCAATGGACTTCTCGAACGATCCGTCCTGTCGCAGCAGTTGCACGCGGAAATTCATTGCGTCGACCACCGCCAACTCCTGGCCCTGCAACTTCAGTTCGGTGGGGTAGTTGAACTGGCCGGCGTCCTGGCCGGTACCTCCAATCGTACGCAGCACGCTGCCCTGCATGTCGAGCAAGAATATCTTGTTGCGCAGCGTGTCGGTCACGAAGATCCGCTGCGCCGCGGAATCCACCGCGATTCCCGTGGGGCGCTTGAAATACCCTTCCCCGCCCTTGAGACTGCCGATCACCCGGCGGTATTTTCCGTCAGGTCCGAAAACGAAAATCTTGCCCACCATCGAATCCGTGACATAGATGTTGTCCTGCGCATCCAGGGCGACACACTGCGGCATGACCATCGGGTCCCGGCCTTTCTCCTGCCGCTCGATGAACTTGTATTTCTTGTCTGCGAAATCGAAGATGTGGACCCCGCCGGCACCCGGATCGGTGATGATGGCCCGGCCGCGTGAATCTACAGCAATGCTGTACGGCCGCACTAGGGCGTGCAGGTCCGGCTCGCCGATGACCACATTCAGCACCTTCCCGAAGAAGCCAGGCTTCTTGCGCACTTCCTTTTCGGAGCTGAAGCTGCGCTCGTAAGTCAGCTTGCGTCCGCCCTCCAGCAGAAGATCGCCGGGCGGGGCCAGGGGGGGCGGAGGCTTTTCCTTTTTGGAAGCCTCAAGGGAGGTAACGAGGAGTAGTGACAAGCTGGCCAGCTTCAGCGCGACGCGAATGTTCCTTGCCATTCCGCCGCTCAGAATACATTGAACCATCTCGTAAACCCCACAAAATACGTGTTCACATCAACCGGCAGCGATCCCGCCACGCCAAAAGTCTGTTGGAACCGCGTGAAGCCAGCATTGAAGTACATCTTTCGCACGCGGTATTGCAGCCGTGCATTCAGTGATCTGGATTCGAAGATCGACTGGCTCAAGCCGCTCAACGCATCTCCGTGAGATTTCGTATAGTTAATCGTCCAAACCGCGCGCTTGATCGCAGCGCCCGCCCCTAATCCAAAGCTCTTTGCCCCGTACTGGTATTGCTGGCTGGTAAGGTCCCCGGGCACCCCTGTCGGAACCGGCACCAGACCACCGGACGTCAAGATCGCGGTTCCATCCGATTGCGAGTACATTCCATTCAGATTGTATCTGCCGTAGATAAACGAGGTTGTAACGCTTTCAGCGTGGTTGCTCGTTCCTGCTGTCTGCGTCAGCCCACTGTGGCTCGCCAGGAACGAACCGTTCCAGTACATCCCATTCCTGAACCGCCGTCTGACGCTGGCGCTATAGTTGTAAGTTGACAAGGTGGACGTAACCAGCAGCGTTTGCACGTACTGCGAATAGTTGAAGCCTGCGCCCACTTCCCAGCCACGCAGGCGGCGCGAAAAATTAACGTTGCCGATCAATCCGCCCCCTTGATTACCTTGTTCGTTGGCCAGATCGACCGCCCCCACAGAGAAGTTCAACGACCCGAGGAAGCTGTGAGCATAATTGAAGTTTACACTGCCCCCGTATCGCGATGCCGAGCGATCTCCCTCGGGGAGATACTCAACTTGATGGCCCCAATTCCCAGTCACCGAGATATGTGAAGTGAGTGTGTAGAACGCAAAACTGTTCAGCGATAACGCCTTGGCAGACCACTCGCGGTTTTGCTCGAAAAAGGTTCCGTCGGCCTGCAGGATCTGCTGCTGCAGCGTGGCATACACATTGGTATTGTAGTCGGTGGTAAACGACAGGCTGAGCTTGCGTACGGGGCTGATGGTCAAGCCCGTGTTGTATATGTTGTTCGACCCATCGTTGGTGCCTGTGTTGGTTCCACTGCTGACATCTCCACTGTAGCTGGAGTGAATCACGCCGGCATTCCACTCTCCATTAAGGGGAATCTTGTGCGAGCCTTGCAATGAAATCGAGTCCGACCCGAAGTTCGAGCTCGTCTCGGGTTCGCCGGTCAGCAATAACGGGAACGTTGCGTCCTGGGACTGGTGCGTGAACATGCCGTTGAGTCGAAACCCGGCAATCGAATAGTAGGACTGAAGGTTCAGATTGCGCACGGAACTCTCGTTGTTGCCGCTGGCTCCGTACACCTCGGAGTGCTCCGCGCTGGTCGCATAGCTGGCTGTCAAAGTCGGCCAGTGGGGCAGCAGGGCATTCCAAGTGATGCCGAAACTGCGGCCGCCGCCATGGCTGGTAAAGCCGGCGATCCCCGGAAATCCGAATTGCCCCGAGCTGTCGAAGGTCTTATCAAAGGCAACCGATCCTGGAAAATGGCTGCCCTGGAAAAGATTAACCTGGCTCCGGAAACCGCTGCTGTCGGAGATCGATTGCGAGGACGAGTTGTTTTGCGACCGGTTGTAATAGGGTTGTACGTTGAAGGAAAGGAAATTCGGGTTGTAGTAGAAGCCGCCGAACTGTCCCTGACCGCCGATGTTTAGTCCGTGGCTGGACAGAGCATTCTCCCCGTAGGAACCGCTAAAACCGAATGACAAGTCTCCGGACAGGTTCAGATTGAGATTGTCGCCCACAGTCACTTGGGCCGCGGCCGCCACCGCCAGAAAAAGGAGCCCCGCCAGCTTCCATTCGAAATTTGTGTGCCAGCGCATCCCCATTCTCCATGGATCGGCCTAGAGAATTTCCACCTTGGCGCTCTTTTGCAGCCGCTGATCAAGGTCAGAGCGCAGTTGGCTGACCTTGGTCTTCTGCAAATCAATCCGTACTTGTCCTTTGGCTTCCTGGAAACTGACTTTCCTGCCGGGTGTGTATGCATTCAGCCGGAACAGCGTGTAATTTGAACCGAACTGAAACAGTCCGCTGACATCCCCGGGCTTCATCTTTCGTGCGGCCTCTACGATCGGCGGCGGAAGCGCAGCGGCCTCCTGCGGCCTCCGGTCTCCCATGTTTACGTGCCAATCGTCGTCCGACAGCTTTTCCGCCAGCAGTCCGAACTCGCGGTAGCTCTTCGCTGCGTTTGCCTGGCGCAAGGCGTCCTCGGCACGCTGGCGGGCTTCCTTCTGAATCTCCAACTTCGCATTTGCCGGCGGAATAATGGAGATGGTCTGGATGTGGAAAGTCTCGCGCCGCTGGAATTGCTGCGGGTTCTTATCGTAGTAAGCCTTGGCCGCTGTCAGGCTGATCCCCGCTTTGTCGTTCACCTCGGCTTTCAGCAGTGCCTCAATCAAAAGGGAGCGCCGGATCTTCTGTCGCAGGACTTGCGCCGAGCCTTTGCATTCTTGCCGCAGATATTGCCGGTACTCGTCGGGGCTGGCGAACTGCTTGCGATACGCGGCCATGTCGCGACTGATCCGTTCTGCCGGTATCTCCATCCTCCTCCGCACCGCTTCCTGATACACCAGCTCCTCAAAAATGATCATCTGAAGCGCGCCCTGGCGAATCCCCGCCTCCATCCCTTTGGGAAAACCGTTGTGTTGCCGGCCGTACGGGAAAATCGCGTACATCTCGCGCAGCAGGTCGCGGTCGGTCAACACCGCGCCATTCACTCGCGCCACCGGTTTGTCGCCAACCTCAGGACGAGTGCTCTCCATGAGCCGGGTGGGTGCTCCCAACGTGGGCGCGTGGGACGCCACCTGTGCGCTCCCGAGGGAGACGGCGATCATTACCAGGGCTGCGATGATGGTTTGCGATCTCATAAGTTCCTCTCCAGCCTTTAAATCGGGGGGAGGGCATCCCCTCCCCCGTGAGTGAGTGACTTAGAAGGCAGTGGTCACCGTAGTGATGCCGCTGGCCTCGTTCGCTCCGCCCGCACCGCTGAAGTGGCATTGGCGGCAGAACTGGGTCGTGGACGATGCATGTTGCGGATCGGGATTCGATCCGGGGTTATAGGGAGCCGCAATGAAGAAGTAGCTCGGGTACGTGCCTGCGGCCAGACCGTTGATGGGAGCGTCGGCGTTGGCGCTGGCAATGTACATCGAGTGCGGAGTGTGGCACGTCGTGCACAGAAGGTAGGCATCCGCAGGATTGGTGGTGGGCAGAGCCACGGGGGCGCTGTGGCCGTTAGAAATGATGCTTGGCGCGCCGTAGTGGTTTGCGAAGGCTACGTAACTGGTCTTGCTGGTGTCGATTACCAAGCAATCGAACTTGGTTCCGGTGCCACAGCCGGCTGCCTTGTAGAGGAAGTTGCTCGACACGCGGATCGCGCCCAGGGTAGCCTGGACACCCACCGGGTGATCGTTGTTGTAACTGCCGGGTGCTGTTCCGTCGTTAGCGAGCAGCGTCGGAATATCCTTCGGTCCGTAGAGGCCCGCGGGAAGAAGTTTGTTCGCTTGCTCCCAGGACCGGTTCTGCATCATGGCGCCCTTGGCAATGTTGCCGTCATGGCAGCTCAGGCACATCATGATTCCGCGGATCTCTTCACTTCCGACCTCGAACTTGTCTTGGGTGGGAAGAGTTTCCTTGAAGCCGCCATCATCGCCAAACCCCAGAACCTGGCCGTATAGCGGACCCATGTCCTGGCCCCACAGCGCGTCGAATCCGTTGTGAGTATCCTGGGTATTCCCGGTGCCGGCATTGCCGCCGCCGCCGGCGCTGCCGCTGTGCGGAGCGTGGCAGCCGGTGCAGCCGCGTCCGCCGTTTTGGTGCGCGCCCAACTTGTCAATTCCAGTCAGACCCGTACCTTGGGTGTACGTCTGTGCCATGGCGAGGCTCGCAAAGACCGCCATGCACAGCAGAAAGAAGAGTAGCTTTTTCATATTGATCATTGCCTCCAATTTGGTCACTTCAACCTCTAGTACTTCTCGGAAGTAGTTCCCTACTTCCGAAATTGCCAGCCCACCACACTGCTGTGGGCTGCCAAACTCTTGGCGGCTGCGCCGCCGAAATGTGCCGCTTTGCCGCCACTGCGTCCTGGCGTACCTCCGCTTGCGGTTTGGCTGTTCCCACCGGCTTGTCCGTCCTGCCACCACCCCCGTTTTTCTGCTCCGCGGCGTCCCGGCGCACCTTTTCCGCCCGCGCCTCGTCATCGGGGATATAGCGGAACATCTGCACCCGCGACAGGTATTGCTCGGAGGTGAAAAGACGGTTCTGCTTGTCCATCGTCAGCCCGTTGAGAGCGGTGAACTGTCCCGGCAACAGCCCGTGCCCTCCCATCCACAACAGGAGTTGCCCTTCCTGCGTAAAGACCTGCACCCGGTCGGTGACTGAGTCGGCGACCCAAACGTGGCCGTCCACATCCACCGCGATCCCCTTCGGCCTGGCAAAGTAACCGGGGCCATCGCCGGGCTTGCCGAAGGTCCGGATGAAGTTGCCATCGGCATCGAAGATCTCGACGCGGTCATTGAAGGTGTCGGACACGTACACATTCCCGTCCGCATCTACCGCAACATTGGTCGGGTAAGCAAAATCGCCGGCTGTGGTCAAGGTGTGCTTCTTGCCGGTTGTCCCGATCCTGCGCAACAGTTTGTAGGGGGGATCGGCGTCGTAGACCAGCACTTGATCCAGGTCGGTGTCGCAGACATAGAGAAATCGGTTCTCGTTGTCCACGGCCACACCGGCCGGGCTGGACATGCCCTCACTGATGCTTGCCTCGGCCCGATGCTGCGGATTGAACACCAACACGTGCCTCAACTCACTGTCGGAGACGAACAGCCGGTCAGAATCGTCGATCGCCAGCCCGGTGATCAGCCCGAACCGCGCTTCCACGCCATGCTTGATCAATTCAACATCCTTGGTCTCCGTATTGAAGATGAACACCGCGCCCACCTTGTGATCAGCGACATACAGCCGGCCCTTCGAGTCCACGGCCATGCCATAGGGCGACAAGAGTTGGAATTTCGGCTTGTTCTGGGAGGTTTCGCCGGTGGCTACACCGGAAAGGCGATCCATCCAGCCGCTCTTTTTCGCGGCTTTCTCCACTGCGCGCTTCTCGCCCGAGAACAGGTCGAGGTACTTGACTCGCGTGATCGCCGGGGGATTCGGCCACACGATTTTCGAATAGTCCAGCTTTGAAATGACCGAGCCCAGTGGCGTCAACTGCGGCTGTGCGGGGCCTTCCTGCTTCTTCTTCTTTTCCGCGTAGGACAGCGCCGCAGCCGCAACCACGAGAAGCACCACCGCCAGCATTCGCAGCACACCTGCACCCGAACTGTTTTTCGTCCTCAGCATCTCGATATTTCCCATCGCGGTCACTTTTTGTATTCCTCATGACATGTGGCGCAGAACGCCATATTGTTGACCTGGTCCTTCACCAACAGATCGGGCTGCGACGACGAATGCGGCTGGTGACAAGCCATGCAGCTGACTGAAGTCTTGATCCTGCGTAAGCTGGGGTCGCTTAGATCTGCGACCGGGTGACGGTCCACCGGGTGCCCGATGCCGTACTTCAGCGGCAAGCGAACCACCTTGCGGAAGTAATCCTCGGGCAACCGGACCTTGCCGCCGAAGATGGTGACGAGGTCAGTGTTGGCCTTCTTCTCGGGCTTGGCATCAGGCCCATGGCACTCGAGGCAGAGGGCGTTGCCATTGGCCGCCCGCAGCAACTTGGCGTTGTCGCCTCCGTGCGGCTCGTGGCAGATGGCGCATCCTTGTTCAAATACGGGCTGGTGCCTGTGTGCCTTCTTCCCCTGCTCAGCCTGATCGGTGTGGCAAGTGAGGCAAACCGCAACCGCATTCGGCTTGGGGAAGCCCGGCGAGTTGCCGGCGTGCGGGTTGTGGCAGTCGGTGCAATCCCCGGCAGCGCCCGGATGTTGGACCTTGGCCTTTTCGATCTGCTCGGCCTTGTCGGAGTGGCAGGTTACGCACAGTGACTTAGCGTCGGCTTGAGTTAATACCACCTTGCCATCCTTCGCCGGTGCGTGGCAGATCTCGCAGCTCTTGTCGGCGAACGGCGGATGGAGGAACTTGGCCATCAACTTGGGTGCCGCCGACTGGTGCGGATCATGGCACTGTAGACAGTCAGCAGTACCGAAGGGCTGGTTCTGATGGGCTTTCTGCAGCCCGGAATCTTTGGGATCGTGGCAATCCAGGCACAGCGCTGGGGCCGACTTCGTGAGATGGAATTGGTTCTCGGGGGTCGGATCCGTGCCGGTCTTGTGCGTCGTGTGGCAGGTATCGCAGCCCATGTCGAGTGCGGCGTGACGGCTGCCCTTCTCCGGAACGTTCGTCCCCTGGGTGTGGCAGGAGAGGCAGAGATTGTCTTTCTTGTCGCCCACGGTCGCTTTCAGCAGCTGGTTCTTGTTGTCCGACCGATGTGGATCGTGGCAAGTCAAACAATCGCGGACCGCAGGCGAATGCACGTGACCGGCGATCTTGGTCGCGTCTTTCTCTGCGTGGCAGCTTAGGCAGAGCTTGTACGGAACGGCGGCGGCCAGCTTCACCCGGGTAACGTCTTTGTTGACCCGAACCTCATGGCACGACGTGCAACCCATGGCGATGGCGGAGTGAACCGCCTTGCCCTTGGTCTTGTCTTCATGGCAGGAAACGCAGGTAGCGGAATCAGCCTTCGGGTCAAGGGGAACCGGATGCTTGGCGGCAACAGCTACCCCGGAGACCGTTACCAAGACCGCCAGGCAAGCTAGGCTGCCCAGCCTGCAGGACGATTGGTTTGAATTGGGTCTTCTTAATGCCACCCTTGCCCGCACCTCGATAGACTCTTTTGCACGAATCTGGCCTTCGACGCCAAACCAGGAGTTCCAAGGGTTATCATCGCAAGTTGCTGTTGTTATTAGACTTTCTTGGATTCTTGCCGCCGTGCTGAAAACCGCGGCGAAGGAGGTTTCTTCCAATCTGGGGCTTCTCCCACAGCGGCACTGGTGAAATAACTCAAGTAACCGACACTTCACTGTTGTGTTTTTAAGCAGTATGGAAACAGGGTTTGAACCCACAAAGTCTCCTCCCGGTATGGTCACACCACGGTAACTACCTCGCTCCATGACTCCCCTCACGGGTTGTGGTGATTTTAATCACAGTGATTGTCGGGAGGCATGCCGCAGAAGTGTGTGCAAAACACCGCCAGACCCGCGGAAAATGGCCCTTGGCAGCGCGCTGACTAGCCCGAGGGCTGCGCCAAATCGCCGCCAGCGAACAGCTAGCCTGTGTGATATGGCCCAAGCTGCAGACTACAAGTCGTTCGCTGCTTGCGACCATCTCGATGAATTTCAATGACTTGCTGCATTTTTTCGACTGTGGCGCGGAACGTGCTTTCCCCATGCGAGAGGAAGGGGCAAAGCTATGGCGGGAACCATCCATCAGGCGGGCCGCAAAATCTGGCAGACTTTAAGTTCGACCAAGACCGGCGTGATCCTTTTGATCCTGACGGTAGTGGTTTCTGCCGGGGGAACGTTGATCCTGCAACGGCCCGTTACCGACGCCGACGAAATGCAGCGTGCGTATTCTCCGCAAGCGCTGCGCCTCCTCGACACTTTGGGCCTCACCGACGTCTTCCACGCTTGGTGGTTCGTGATGCTGCTGGCGGCGGTGAGCCTGAGTATTGTGGCGGCGTCCATTCAACGCTTCCCCAACGCGTGGCGTTACTTCGCGCGTCCTTACAAGAGTCCGGACGACAACTTCAGAAAAGCATTGCTGTTCCAGCAGCAGATCGCGGTCCCGGACGAAGAAGCCGGCTTGAGCGTAGCGGAAAAAGTCTTTCAGACGGCGGGCCTCAAGCCTGAACGGATTGTGCGCCAGGACAGCTTCTCCTTATTCGGGGAGCGCAATCGAATCTCCGAGATGGCGGTCTACATCGTGCACGCCAGCCTGCTCCTCATTTTTCTGGGCGGGATTGTGGACGCGATCTACGGGTGGCGAGGCTTCGTGACGCTCACGCGCGGAGAGGAATCGAGCCAAGTACAGGCTCAAAACGGCAGCAACCACAAGCTGCCCTTCGCCATTCGCTGCGATGGCGCCGGGCAGGAGAACTACGCGGATGGAACGCCCAAACGTTGGTGGTCGAACCTGGCTGTGGTGGAGCGTGGCCGGGTAGTGAACACCAAAGAAATCGTGGTCAACGATCCGCTGGTGTATCGCGGCATCCGGTTTTATCAAGCTAGCTACGGTCGGACTGGCAAAGTGGACAAATTGCTGCTCACAGCCACTTCCAAGACCGCCAAAGGCGAATCGAAGGAAATCGCCTTAGGACTGAATGAAACCCAATCGCTCGACGACGACACCACCGTCCGCCTCGCCGAGTTCATCCCCGATTACGTGGTGCGCGACGGCCAGGTGTATACGCGTTCTGAGCAGTTGGACAATCCTGCGGTCCACCTCATGGTTTCGTCGAAGAAATCTGGCAAGGAAGTAAACGTTTGGATGCCTGCTCTCCCGGGTTTCGAAGAGAATGCGGCTTCCCGATACAGCTTCGAAGGTAAGGATGTGCAAATGGCCTACTTCACCGGCCTTGAGGTTTCGCATGAGCCGGGCCAGTGGGCGGTGTGGGCTGGCGTCATCCTGATGAGCCTCGGACTCGGAGTGGTCTTCTATCTGGTTCATATGCGTGTTTGGGCAGTTCCGGTTCATGATGCCCGGGGCCAGTTGTTCCTATGGGTGGGTGGCACGTGCAACAAAAACAAAGACGTTTTCGAGCAACGTTTCCGCAAGCTGGTTCAAGAGATCGAGTCGGGAATCAAGGTTCACTCGGAGTCGGGCGCCCAGGCGCCGGTGACTTCAATGGCCGGGCGTTAGTTCCGGCAACGGAGGATGTTTTATGGCGCGAGTAAGAGCGGAACGGCAACCGGCAGCGACGGGCATGACACTGGTTGTCATGGTAGGGCTGGGGGTTGCCTTCCTGTTGTTCATGGCACTGCTGAATGTGGCCAAGAGCGGCAACCTGCTCAATGAATCGAACCTGCTCTATGCGGCATTAATCTTTTACTCCGGCGCGGCGACCTTGTATCTGGGTTTTGGCGTAACTGGGACACCTTCCTATATCCGTTTTGCCTCGCTAGCGACCTGGGCAGGTTTGCTGGCCAATACCGGCGCAGTTGCGCATCGCTGGTATGAAGCGGGCCATCCGCCGTTCGCCAGCATCTATGAGATGCTGCTGAGTTTTGTGTGGACCCTGGCGGTGCTCACGTTGATCGCAGAAAAGAAATACGGCGTGAAAGTCATCGGCACCGTGACCATGCCGGTGGCCATTGTCGGGGTAGTGCTGATGCAGTTGCTACGCACCGACGTGCACCCACTGGTGCCCGCGCTGCAATCCACGTGGCTGCATGTGCACGTGACCCTGGCCATGCTGGCCTATGCCGCCTGCGCGCTGAGTTTTGCTCTGGCCATGATGTTTCTCATTCAGGACCGGATGACGACCGAAACCTTCCTGGCCGCGACCAGCTTGTTCAGCATGGCGACCTATCTGGGCATCCTCACTCGCTTTGAGAAGTGGGGGGGCTTGAGCGTCGTGGCATGGAATCCGCAGGAAAAATCAGAGGTCTTTATCGCCAAGGGCGTGCGCCTGTTGGTGGTGATCCCCGAACTGGGCTGGCTGATGATGGTTGTGCTGGCCGCCGTAGCCGCTCCCCTCGTTCTCTACTTATTGTGGCGCAAGAGCAACAACGAAGGCCTGCTCGATATGGCCAATCGCGCGGTATTCGTGAACATCCTATTGCAGTCCCTGGCGCTGGTATTTTTCCTGTTGCGCGCGCGTGACGGCCGCTACGGTTCGCTCGATGCCGAGGGCCTGTTCCCGACCAGCCTGGCGGCCAGTCCATTTATTCTGGCCGGCTTGGTCGGTGGAATCTTTGTGTCGTTGCTTTACCTCCTGCTGCTGTGGAGACGGACCGATCTGGAGCGCATGTTGCCCAGCGCCGATGAATTGGACCGCATTACTTACCGCACCATCGCCATTGCCTTTCCGTTACTCACCCTGATGATTGCCGCCGGGGCGTACTGGGCCAACCGTACCTGGGGCTCCTACTGGAGTTGGGACCCGAAGGAAACCTGGGCGGCAATTACCTGGCTGGTCTACGCCGGCTACCTGCACATGCGCATCACGCGAGGCTGGCGAGGCCGCCGAGCCGCGTATTTTGCCATTCTTGGATTCGCCGTAGTTATGTTCACCTTTTTCGGGGTGACGTATCTGCTGCCTGGACTGCATGCCTATGCTTGAGAAGGTCATGAAAAACAAAGTGAGTTCCGGCATCGAGGAATTGCGGGCCCATCCCGTCCGCTTGAACTGGCAGATCAAAGCTGTGCTGCCGATTGCTTTCGTACTGGTGAACGGACTCTTGCTGTTCACCCTGGCAACGGTCTCCTGGCAGGACCCACAGCGGCATATCGTGCTGGTGGTCGCCGGGGCGGGGGCCATCGCTATTTGCGCCGCACTGTTGCTCGTCCTTACCTACATCATTCAACGACCCATGATCGAGCTGCAAGACAAGATCGCCGAGGTCGGCGACGGGAACTTGAACGTCTCCGTCGGCTTTGCCAAACGTAACGACGAGATCGGGGATCTTGGCCGCAATTTCAATCGCATGGTGGCCCAGCTACGCGAGAGCCGTGAGGAAATCGAACGCCTGCATCATACGCAGATGTCCCGCGCCGAGCACCTGGCGACCCTCGGTGAGTTGGCCACGGGATTGGCGCATGAAATCCGCAATCCCCTCGCTGGAATCGCCGGTGTCGTGGAAATCATTGGACGCGACCTGCCCTCCACCAGCCCGGCCCGGGCGGTGGTGAAGGACGTCCGCCTGGAGATTGCACAAATCAATCACATTCTCACCGATCTGCTGCAGACTGCGCGTCCGCATCCACCGGAAATCCGCAGAGGTGACCTGAACACCACCGTGGAACACGCAGTCATGCTGGCGCGGCAACAGGCCCTTTCCAAGCCCATTGAAATCGTTTTGGAGAAAGACCCCGCCTTGCCGGATGTGGAGCACGACAGCGACCAGGTCCACCAGGTCCTTCTGAACTTGCTTCTCAACTCCATTCAGGCGATCGAGGGGCCGGGAAAGATTACGGTGAAGATAGAAGCGCAGGATGACTCGGCAGCGATTATGGTCTCTGACACCGGTCGAGGCATTTCCGCAGAGCACCTGCCGAACATTTTCCGGCCGTTCTATACCACCAAGGGAAACGGAACCGGATTGGGGCTTTCGCTGGCCCGTCGCATTGTGGAAGAACACCACGGGCGCATCGAGGTAACCAGTACGCCGGGGAAAGGTACCCGGTTCACGGTGTTGCTGCCCCTGCAAAGGACGGAAACCCCGGTGGTTGCCTGAGAAGCAGTTGGTTGTCGGGAAGTCGTGCCCGGCAACCCGTTCATGACGGCCATGAATGACTACAGCATCATCAGCAATCGCAAGCGAGCGATCATTGCCCTCATCCACTCTCTCGTTTTCTTAAGCCTGGCATTACGCAGTCTCGCCGTCGCAACCACAGCCAGGCCCATATGGCTTGCCAGTTCGCCACAGACCTCTTCGTTTGCCATGTTGGCTGTCTACCTCGTGGTCTCCTCCATCCTGGTTCAATTAGTTCGGGTATCGCGCTGCGCACGAGAGAAACTGTACTTCGCTTTCTGCGCCAGCAGCGCCACAATCGGATTGCTGCGTGCGGTGTTCGGAGACTCAAGCCTGCATCTGGGTCAGGATCTCCGGGTAGCCATGCTGATCTGCGCGGTGGCGACGGGGGCTTCCATCCTGCGTGGACATTCGAGAATGCAGCCGATGACGGAAGGCGAGCTGTAACTCAACGATGCCTTGATCCAGCGCGAAACCAAACCTAGCGGAACTTCAGCATCAACAACACCACGGTGAGAACAATGATAAGTATTGTGCCGATCGTGTAGAGATGAGAATCCAGCCATCCTTCTCCCCCAGCCACCGTCTGTGAGAGGAAGGCGGGGGCGCCGGCGTTCGTCCTGGCGAAATGCCCTTCAGAGTGCTCCGTCTCTTCACAATCCAGGCAGAGAGTCCTGCCTTCGGAAACCGGAAAGCCACAGCCTTGGCAGCCGTGAATTGGGAGTTCCGCTACCGCTGATGACCGGCCCCGTCCTGCATCGAGGACCAATGGTTTTTCTGATTTGCCTTGTTGCTCTGCAAGTTCGGTTTCGGTCGGGGAGAGTTCGCTGATCTTCGCGTTAGCAATCTCGGTCAGCGCACGCTGGGCCGCGTCTGCATGTTCCAGGGAGGTGAGGGTCATCTCAGACAGGCGGGCCAAAATCGGTACGTCCCGTTCCTCGAAAGCCGCAACCCGGTTTGCCATCAGTTCAAATATGCCGATAACATCGGCGTCGCGGATCAGGGGCACGACCATCAAGGATCTGATTCCCAGCGCGCGACAGTTCTCGCGATTGACACGGGCATCGCTTTCCGTATCGTTACAACGCAGCACTTGCCGCGTGCGCACACACTCACTGGTGAGTCCGGAATTCAACTTGAGCTCCGCTCCCACCTGCGGCGCCGATGGCCCCGAACTGGCGCGGCACACCAGCTCTTTACCGTCGCGCAGCGCAATCGCCGCCCCCGACGCGCCGGTGACGTACCGCGCCCGTTCAACCAGCAGCTGCAGTGTGGCTTCCAAATCACGCTCGGCCATTTCGGCCAGCGACTCGCCGCCGTTATCCTCGGGGAAACGCAGCGGCGCAGGGGGAGAATTGAGCGGTTCAGGGGCCCGCGCAGTGCCGAACGCGCCTTCGTCGGAGCTGGAGTATTGATCCATCTAGAGATTGAGTTTGAAGGTGCTCTTGCTGGAGTTTCGCTCCCTGCCGCGCCAGTGTCAAGGAGTGGCGGAAACCAAAGGTACCGTCAGACGGAGGTGAAAGGCTGAGCAGCCGCCGAAGGCCGCGATCTTCATCAGCCCGGCACGTAATTTGTGAGCGTGGAAACTACCCGTTGGGCTTCCTGGTGGTATGGAGCGTCACAATACAGCTCCGAAGGAGCAGCATATTTTAGCTCCGGACGTGAGTCCGGGATAAAAAGAGGAACTAGATCACGCGCCCAAAGGGCGCTACGAGTTCTCACGCCCACTCGTGAGCGCTGGAAAGCAAAGTGAGACGGGGCTGAGTCCCGAAGGGATGCCACACTCACTTCTTTTTTTCTGGCAGGTACTTCTTTTGAATGGAAGCCACGACCACATAATTCGGGTCTACCATCTCATTCAGATGAACTCTCCCTACTTCGGACAGCAGCTCATACGTGTCCAGTTCTGATAAACCGTAGTCCTGGTGAATCCAGCTCACCAGTTCCGTGTAGGCGATCCGCAGACAGTCGTCCAGAGGACGATAGGCGCCCACGGTCATGATGGCATCGTCATTCTCGAACCTGGGCCAGTTGATCTTCTGGCCTTTAATCACGCTTACTTGCACTCGGCCTCGCAAGGGGACCTCTACGGCTGTGCCGGCAATTTCGCCGTCTCCCATGGCGGCGTGGCCATCGCCCAGATACAGCAGCGCCCCGGGCACATTCACCGGAAAATAGACCGTGTTTCCCACGCTAGCTTCCGGAGAGTCCATGTTTCCGCCAAACTCTGCCGGCACGATCGAACCGCGCGCCTCACTCCCCGCGGGAGCTACGCCGATGCACCCGAAGAACGGACGCAGTGGAATCTTGACGGAGAACTTGGAATCGAGCGCCTGAAAGGTTGCCGTGTTGGTGGCGTGGTCGATGGGATAGAACCAAATCTTCTCGGGCGGCGCCGGCGCCAGCATGGGCGTATAGCTTGTCGGATTGATTGCGCCAAAGCCCGGGGCGAGCGCGCCTATCCCTTGATCCCCATCCACCTGCAGATCGAGAATTTTCACTGCCAGGGTGTCCCCTGGCTCAGCGCCTTCGATGTAGAACGGGCCGGTCAGCGGATTGTCCCCCTTGATCATGCTCAGCGTGTCGCCCGGCTTCTGAATGGCGTTGCCGAAACAGTCCAGGGTGTTGGTGTCGAGAATGTCGCCGGGTTTCAGCCGCGCGACCGGTGGCACGGAGGCGAAGAGGTACTTAACATTGTTGATGGTGGCTTGGTAGTTGACGACGTTAGGAGGCGCACCCTGCGCAAGAGTTTGCGTGACGACACCAAACGCCACCAGTCCAGCCACCAAGTATGTTTTCAAGGCAAGCCTCCAATTTTGAAACTGATGATTATTGAAACTTACTTGACCCACGCCAGCCACATCAACCCTATCAACAGCGTGGACACCGTAATCGGCAGGCCCACGCGGAAATACTCCCAGAATCCAATTTCGATATCCGGCTTGGCGCTCTCCACCACGATGATGTTGGCTACGCTGCCGGTGATGGTCAGATTTCCCGCCAAAGTCGATGCCATAGCCAGAGCAAGCCACGCTGCCTGCGGATTTGCGAAGTCAGGGATGAGCGACTTCAAGAGCATGACCGCGGGCACATTGCTGACGAGGTTGCTGAGGAACGCCACCACCACCACAAAAACCGGCAACGATTGCAGATTCCAGTGTTCGGCATACTCGAGTAGCTTTCGCACGATGCCTGCGTTTTCCGCCCCGCCCACGACCAGAAACAGTCCGATAAAAAATACGAGAAGCCCCCAATCTACCTCGTCGTAGAGTTTCCGGGGGTCGAGGGTCCTGGTAATCAGAAGCGCTGCCGCACCCACCGCGGCGGCCATGGCCGGAGGCACGCCCGCGAAGAAAGCAATGACCACCCCTGTCACGACGAGGGCGGGTTTCAATAGCCGCGAGAGTTCGAGTTCAGGCAGCGGGATCTTTTCCTCCTTTGCCAGCGTCTGTCCCGCCCGACGCATGAAGACCCAGTGCAGCACCAGCCAGTCGATCAACAAGCCTGCGATCGCCACCGGGCCTAGGCGCAAGGCAAAGGTCCGGTAGGGAATCCTCGAAAATGAGCCAATCAGCATATTCTGCGGGTTGCCGGTGATGGTGGCCACGCTGCCAATATTGGACGCAGTTGCCACAGCCAAGAGGTAGGGAAGCGGCTGCAGTCGCATGCGCTTAGTGATGCTGAGCACGAACGGCACCATGACTAGGCAGACGATGTCGTTCACGAAAAAGGCGGAGAGAATTCCCGAGGTGAAAATGACGGCAGGCAACAAGTGCGCAGGCCTTAGGTGTCGCAGGACAACCTCCGCATTCCACTCAAAAAAGCCTGCTAAGTGGAGGTTGCCCACGATCAGCATCATGGCAAACAGGAGCACAAGCGTAGAGAAGTCAATGAAGTGGAGCGCGTCGCTGGGCCGTACCACGCGAAACCCGACCATAGCCACAGCGCCCAGGATGGCTGCTCCCGGACGGTCAATCTTTAATCCGGGAAACTTGCCAAGCGCGAAAACCAGATAGCTCGCGAGAAAGATTACATAGGCCGCGACCAGTTGGCGATCGGGCAAAATTACCCATGAAGCATGTAGCATGCTGGCCAGCAGGATAACAGGGCGGACAGCGGGATGCTCAGCGTATCTCGCGGCTTGAGGGGCAGGATGACGGAGCGAGCGCGCAAGCCTTGGAGGGTGCTTAGGTGGTGACTTTTTCTTTCTTCAGTCGGCGCAGGAGCGAGGTAGGGTGGATCCCCAGAATCCTCGCGGCTGCAGTCTTGTTGTTGCCGGTGGCCGCCAGCACG
>JAIQFW010000289.1 GCA_020073105.1 Terriglobia bacterium | reverse complement strand
CTTCACGGTGACCGCCTCGGGTACCACCCCCTTGAGCTATCAGTGGCAGAAGAATGGGGCGAATATCAGCGGCGCAACCTCGTCCAGCTACACCACGCCGCCCACGACTAGTGCCGACAACGGAACGCAGTTCATGGTGGTAGTCAGCAACACGGCAGGAAGTATAACCAGCAATGCCGCCACGCTCACGGTAACTCCGGCGGCGGTGGCACCCTCGATCACAACCCAGCCGGCCAACCAGACGGTGACGGCGGGCCAGACGGCGAGCTTCACGGTGACCGCCTCGGGTACCACCCCCTTGAGCTATCAGTGGCAGAAGAATGGGGCGAATATCAGCGGCGCAACCTCGTCCAGCTACACCACGCCGCCCACGACCAGTGCCGACAACGGGGCGCAGTTCACGGTGGTAGTCAGCAACACGGCAGGAAGTATAACCAGCAATGTCGCCACGCTCACGGTGAATCCGGCGTCACCGCCGTTCGGCCATGTTCTCATCGTGGTGGAGGAAAACCATAGCTACTCCAGCGTAATCGGCAATTCCTCCATGCCCTACTTGAACAGTTTGGCAGCCCAGTACGGTCTAGCGACTCAGTACTACGCCAACACTCATCCTTCAATTGGCAACTATTTTATGCTGACTACGGGACAGATCGTCACCAATACTGATAGCATGTGTCCAACTAGCTTTCCGGTGTCAGTGAATAATGTAGTGCGAGAATTGCTGCTCGACGGCAAGACATGGAAAGATTACGCTGAAGATTTGCCTGCAGTGGGCTCCGTCACTTGTAGTTCCGGAAATTATGTCGCGCGTCACAACCCGTTCCCCTACTTCACGGACGTGCAGAACAGTTCCGTCCAGAGACTGAACCTGGTGCCGTTTCAAGACGCTAACGTGGGCTTCGCACACGATTTAGCCAACGGAACCTTGCCGGATTATTCCTTCATTGTGCCCAACCTTTGCGACGATGCACACAACTGTTCGCTGACCACGGCAGACAACTGGTTGAAGGCCAATATCGACCCGCTGGTTAAGAATGCAGGGTTCCAGCAGGACGGCTTACTGGTCATCGTCTTTGACGAATCGGCTCCCACGGATACCACGCATGGGGGCGGGCATGTGGCCTGGGTGGTGGTTAGTCCCAAGGCCAGAGCGGGATATCAATCCACCACCGTGTACCAGCATCAAAGCACCCTACGCCTGGTGCTCGAAGGCTTGGGCATTCAGACTTTCCCTGGGGCTGGTGCCACCGCACCGACGATGTGGGAGTTCTTCACGTTCCCCCCGCCGTCGTAAGAGAAACCTGCACTGCTGGAATCGCGGCTCTTGGCCGGCGCCCAGTGCTGACTCTGCCGCTTCAACTGCACCGCCATTGATTTGTCTTGCGCCGCGGCCCATAGGACACGCGGCAGAACCAGCTCCGCGCTCCCCGCATCCGCGGCAGACACCTCCGCTTCGGTCCACGTTCTCTGGGTCTGGGGGACAGCTTTCAGGATCTCGACATTTCCCTAGATGTTGCTGGACCGTGACGAACTGAGGAGCCTGAGGACCCAGCCTGAGGTCTCTTGGGGGAGACGCCGGGTCCCGCGGCACGGCGGTACCCATTCCGATTGGGATTCTCTGTCGCAGATGTCAAAATGGGAACTGCCTGCGCGAGTCACAGTTGTGAACGGAAGTTCGAGGTGGCTGGACACGCCCCGTTTATCGAAGACTCGAAACAGATAATTCGCGATCGTGTGCTGTTGCAAACCCAGCATTCAACATAGCCGCGTGGAAATTCTGACAGTCCCAAGTGGAAGATCTTGCTCGGTGCAAGGCCCGTCCACCTCCTTCCGAGCCCGGGTAAAATCCAGGAAAGCATTGATTAACAGTAGCATGCGAAATTCTTCCAGGAAAGGCATTAAGAATGCTCGACGAACGACGAGCGAGTCTGACCGGAACTCTGCTGGATGCTGCTGCTGTTGTTGCTGTCGTACACTGACGTACCCAGTATCCCGTATGCGCCCCAGATTAACCACGCCAGAAGTACGTCCAGCCACTTCAGTCGCAAGCGCACTTGGGCGGATCACCCCTGGGATCGAGGTAATGCCAAGCTCAAGGTTAGACTGTTTCATCGTCAGAGGAGAAATGAGGATGCTGTGGAAACTATCATTAGCATTGCTTCTTGTATCGCTCGCTTGCGGCTGCGGCGGACCATCCACATTAACCGTGGGAGATCCCCACTCGTACTCCACAAGTTTCCCTCAGACCGAAGATCCTATCTCCGAAGCTGGCCATTGGATCAACGGCGGTACCGTCGGCCTGGACTGGACGAACGTTTCCACGAACGGGGGAGTAGCGATCGGCCACGAAGGCAGCGTTCCCTATTCTGATGCAACGGCTACGTTGCGAGGTACTTGGGGGCCAACCCAGACTGTGCAGGGAACCGTATATGCGGCGAACCAGAACATTACCTGTGGTCAGGAAGTTGAGATGAGGCTGCGGACAACTATCGCGCCTCACAGTATCACAGGCTATGAGGTCTCTTTCTCGACTTCTTCTGGTTACCTGATCATCGTCAGATGGAACGGGCCCTTGGGAGATTTCACTATCTTAAGCAATCCAACTGGATCGCAGTACGTGGCAGAGAACGGGGATGTGGTGAAGGCGACCGTCGTCGGGAACGTCATCAGCGCGTACAAGAATGGTGCCCTGATGGGCCAGGTAAGCGACGACACTTACTCGACTGGAAGTCCCGGGATGGGATTCAATCTCAACAATAGTGTTGGTGGCTGCTCCGGAACGAATGCAGATTACGGATTCACCAGCTTCGCGGCGTCGGACAGCACCCAAGGTTCATTCTAGCCGGCATTTCCTAAATTTGGTGCTGAGCAACTCCAGTTCGCGCCCTTCAACGTTTTTTGGCTCTTCCCGTTGCGCGTCTTGCCCCGATGCCCGGCCGGGTCGAGCTTTTCGGTCATCTCGGCTTTCTGTGCACACTCAAGTACGGCTGTGGTCAGCTCTTTCAGCAGACCTCTTCTCCCCGATGATATCCTCGGGTTTCTTGTAGTCGGTCAGTAGTTGATCGATCAGCTTCTTGTCGATTGCCATGGGGGCCCCTATTTTCTTACTCCCACGGCCGTTTACACAGTTCTATTTGCACTCTCCTGGTGTTCTCAGCACCCAACTACTGCAGGAATTCCATGTGAATGTCACGCGGAAGATTTCGCGTCCGATATCCAAAGAAACGGCCCGCCTTGTTGTGAGGGCTACACAATCTGGTGCTGGGAGTCTGGACGGCGGCGAACCAGGAGTGAGCGTTGGATTTTGCGCACGACGCGGTGGCGTGCGGACGAGCGATTCGAGTGCTGAGTGTGGTGGATGCGTACCCGCGGGAGTGTTTAGGGACACTCTGAATAAGCACTGTTTCTAAATCGAGTAACGTCAAGCTCAGGAAATGCTACTTCCGGCACGACTCTCGGATTCCGGAACTTGTTTCGTACCGCCATTCTGATCGCGTTTGGCCATGCGAAGCTGGACGGAG
>JAIQFW010000096.1 GCA_020073105.1 Terriglobia bacterium | reverse complement strand
GGACGATGTGGAGCGCGGGATGGTGCTGGCGAAGCCGGGGTCAATCACGCCGCACACCAAGTTCAAGGCGGAAGTTTACATTTTGACGAAGGAAGAAGGTGGACGGCATACGCCGTTCTTCAAGGGGTACCGGCCGCAGTTCTATCTGCGGACGACGGACGTGACGGGAGTGGCGGAACTTCCCTCGGGCACAGAGATGGTGATGCCTGGAGACAACGTGAGTCTGGTCATTGAGTTGATCACGCCGGTGGCGATGGAGAAAGGCCTAAGGTTTGCGATCCGCGAAGGCGGCCACACCGTGGGCGCAGGAACGATCGCCGAGATCGTAACGTAGAAGCTAGCAGCCAGTAGCTAGAAGCTGATTTAGCGGCTTGCATCCCGCCGCCAGTTCTTTCTTCCCGGACGGCCGGGAGGGGATAGAGAGTGAAACGTGATTGGAAAAGAGAGAATTCGCATCCGGCTGAAAGCGTACGACTATCGCATCCTGGACCAGTCCACGGGTGAGATCGTCGAAACGGCCAAGCGCACAGGCGCGCAGATCGCGGGCCCGATTCCTTTGCCCACGATGAAGAACAAGTACTGCGTGCTGCGCTCACCGCACGTGGACAAGAAATCGCGCGAGCAGTTTGAGATCCGCACCCACAAGCGCCTGCTCGATATTCTCGAGCCGACGCAGCAGACGGTCGATGCGTTGATGAAACTGGATCTCCCGGCCGGTGTGGATGTGGAGATCAAAGCGTTTGGGAAAGAGCACAAATAGCTGTCAGCTCTCAGCTTTCAGCACGCGAGGCTGACGTTTGATCGCAGTACGCATCAGCCCCGAAGGGGCGGTATGTGAAAGCCCGGCACGGGAGTGCCGGGTAGGCAGGAAAGATTGACCGAGTCCCTTCAGGGACGACACAAAGAGCGAGGACGCAAGTCCGAAGCTCCCCAGCCAATAGCCACTGAGCCATGCTGGGAACGGAGAAGGAAATGGCAAAGGTAGCTGGAATTTTGGGCAAAAAGGTCGGCATGACGCAGCTCTTCGACGACAAGGGCGACGTCCATCCGGCGACCGTCCTGCAGGCGGGACCCTGCGTGATCACGCAGCACAAGACGCAGACCAAGGACGGCTACGATGCCGCCCAGATCGGATTCGTCGAATTCGTGAAAGAGTCGCGCTTGACCAAGCCCATGAAGGGACACCTGGGCAAGCACAATCTGCCGCCGGTCAAGTTCGTGCGTGAGGTTCCGATTGAAGTCGACGAAAAGGCTGCCGCCGACGGCAACGGCGCTTTGAAAGCCGGAGATCGGGTGCTAATCGACATTTTTGATTCCGAGAAGTTCGTGGACATTGTCGGCGTCAGCAAGGGCCGTGGGTTCCAGGGAGTTGTGAAACGCCATCACTTCGGCGGTGGTCCGAAGTCGCACGGTTCAATGTTCCAAATCACGGGATCCATTGGTTCATCCGCGTTTCCCTCCCGAGTGTTCAAGGGTATGCGCATGTCCGGTCACATGGGACATGAGCGAGTAACGGTGCGCAACCTGCGAATCCTGGGTGTCGACAAGGATGACAATCTGCTGGTGGTGGAAGGCAGCGTGCCCGGCCCGAACGGCGGATATCTGGTGATTATGAAGGCGAAGAAGCCGCCGAGAGAGCGGCGTGGATTTGCCGGCGCGGCCACGGTTGATCCGTTAAAGGCAGCCAAGCGCGCAGCCAAGAAAGCGTAACTAATAGCTAGAAGCTTGTAGCTGGGAAAAACAGAAATGGCAACTATCGAAATTCAGAATCTAAGCGGAGGCAAGGTCGGTACCCTCGAACTGGCCGATGCGGTTTTCGGCGCAGTGAACGAGGACTTGCTCTGGGAGGCGGTAAAGCACTACCGCGCCGCCCAGCGCGCCGGTACCCACGCCACCAAGAACCGCTGGCAGGTGTCCGGCTCCGGCAAGAAGCTCTGGAAGCAGAAGGGTACCGGACGCGCCCGCATCGGCTCCATCCGTTCGCCGCTGTGGCGGCACGGTGGCACGGTGCACGGTCCGCAACCTCGTTCCTACGACTACACATTTCCGCGCAAGAAGCTGTTGGGAGCGTTGCGCTCGGCGCTGGCGGCCAAGTTTGCTGACGGCAAGCTGATCGTCGTGAACACATTCGATTTGAAAGAAGTGAAGACCAAGGCCTTTCGCCAGGCGCTCGACAAGTTGAAGGTGGACGGAACTGCATTGTTGGTGGAGGTTCCCAAGCACGAGAATCGCAACCTCCAGTTGAGTTCGCGAAATCTGGATGGGGTCGAGTTGGTGAGTGGCAATGAGGTTCATCCCTATCACCTGCTGCGCTACGACCGGGCGATCTTCTCCCGGCCGGCCATCGAGAAACTGCAGATTTCATTGAAGAGCTCACTGCCCAAGCGGCAGCGCCAGGCGGCGGAAGGTGGACCCAAGAAAGCCAGTCGTGCTCCACGTCGCCGCACGCGGCATGACAAAGCGGCGGAGGTGGCCTGATGAAATCGGCATACCAGATTCTTCGTCGTCCGGTCATCACCGAGAAGGGGTTGGCCATCAAGGAGAACCAGAACACCCTGGTCTTCCAGGTAGCGACCAAGGCGACCAAGACCGAGATCAAGGAAGCCGTGCAAAGCATTTTCAAGGTGAAGGTGCATTCGGTACGTACTGCGACCTATCCGGGGAAGGAACGGCGGCGGGGAAAATTCGCCGGCTACCGTCCCGATTGGAAGAAGGCGTACGTGCGGTTGAAGTCCGGCGAAAAGATGCCGGAGTACGCTCAGAACCTTTAGTCGTTGGTCGTTCGTCGCTGGTCGTTGGCCAGCACGAAAGGATGCAGCGGCGTAGAAGAGCTATGAGCCAGAAGCTAGTAGCTAAGAGCTGAATATGGCAATCAAGACTTACAGGCCGACCACCCAGACGTTGCGTTACCGGACCACGCTGGTCAACAGCGACATCACCAGCACCAAGCCGTATAAGCCGCTGACCGAGCCCAAGCAGCGCACCGGCGGACGCCGCAACTCCGGGGACACCACCAGTTGGTTCCGGGGCGGCGGGCACAAGCGCAAGCTCCGCATTATCGACTTCAAGCGTGACAAGTCGGGAATCCCGGCTACGGTGGCTTCGGTCGAATACGATCCCAACCGCTCCGCCTGCATCGCGCTGTTGAACTACGCCGACGGCGAGAAGCGTTACATTCTGCAGCCGGATGGCTTGAAAGTCGGGCAAAAGGTGATTAGTGGCCCAGAGGCCGATATCCTGGTGGGCAACGCCCTGCCGCTGCGAAACATTCCTCCCGGCACCACCATTCACAACATCGAGCTGAAACCGGGAAAAGGCGCGCAGATGGTGCGTTCGGCGGGCGGGGCGGCGCAGCTGGTTGCCAAGGAAGGCGACTATGCCCTGGTCAAGTTGCCTTCGGGCGAGACGCGAAAGGTCCCGCAGGACTGTCTGGCAACCATCGGCCAAGTCGGCAATGTCGATCACGAAAACGTCACCATCGGCAAAGCGGGGCGCACCCGTTGGCTGGGGAAGCGTCCGCACAACCGCGGCGTTTCGATGAACCCGGTGGATCACCCGCATGGCGGCGGTGAAGGTAAGACATCGGGTGGGCGTCATCCGGTAACTCCATGGGGCCAACCAACCCGTGGTTACAAGACGCGCAATAACAAGCGGACGGACGCGTTTATCGTGAGTCGCAGATCGAAGTAGAAGTCGTTGGTCGTTCGTCGTTGGCCGATGAACAACGCAGGATTTGAGCTAAGAGCTAGGAGCTAACAGCTAAGAGCTGACTTTATGGCACGTTCAACCAAAAAAGGCCCGTTTGTTGATGGCTTCCTGCAAGCCCGAGTGGAAGCCATGAATTCGCGGAACGAGAAGAAGGTGCTGCGCACCTGGTCGCGGCGCTCCACCATCATTCCGGAGTTTGTGGGACACACCATTGCCGTGCATAACGGCAAGAAGTTTATCCCGGTGTACGTCACCGAGAACATGGTGGGACACAAGCTGGGTGAGTTCAGCTTTACCCGCCAGTTCAAAGGACACTCGATGAGGGCGGCAACCGAAGTGGCTGCGAAGCCCGCGGGCGTGCCCGGCGGCCCAGGAGCTCCGGTTCCGGCAGCAGGGGCGGCCCCGGCGTCTCCGGCAGCACCGGCGCCGAAGTCGTAGGGAGCTATTAGCAATTAGCTTTTAGCTGTTAGCTAAAGGCCAAGCTGAGAAAAACTATGGAATTTCGAGCACAAGCCCGGTTCATGCGCGTTTCGCCACAGAAAGCCCGCCTGGTGCTGGACCTGATTAAGGGCCGTCGGGTGGAGGACGCTCTGAACACTCTGGCTTTCACTAAGAAGCGGGTTGCACCAACCATCGAGAAATTGCTGCGCTCTGCGGTGGAGAACGCCAACTATCTGAGCAGCGAAAAGGGCATCGACGTGGATGTTGACAGTCTCTACGTCAAGCGTGCCATCGCCAACGACGGGCCGCGCATGAAGCGCATCCGTCCTGCACCCATGGGCCGCGCGTATCGCTATGTTCGGCGCATTGCGCACATCGAGATCGAACTGGCGGAGCGCGGCAAGAACGGCCAGGTCCTGGCCAACGTGGTCGGCAACGAGCCTGCCAACGCCAAGGCCCCGGTGAAGAAAGCGGTTGCCAAGAAGAGGTCGGCAGGTAAGAAGAAGGCAGTGGGAGCGAAGAGGTAACTATGGGTCAAAAAGTGACCGCGTTCGCGGGCGTGAGCGAAGCGGGAGCCCGCGGCGGTCATCCTGAGCGGAGCGAAGGATCTCGATAGGAGCATTATGGGACAGAAGGTTCATCCATACGGTTTTCGCCTCGGCTACACCAAGCCGTGGAAGTCGCGCTGGTTTGTCGAACGGGATTACGACAAGCTGTTGCTGGAGGACGTCAAGCTGAAGAACGAGCTCAAGGACAAGCTCAAGTCGGCGGGCGTCAGCTCGATCGAAGTGGAGCGTCCCGGCAACAAGCTGCGCGTCATCATCAAGACCGCCCGCCCCGGCATCATCATCGGACGCAAGGGCGCAGAAATCGACAAGCTCAAGCAGGAAGTGCAGAAGCGCACTTCGCGCGAAGTTCACATCGACATCCAGGAGGTGCACAAGCCGGAGCTTGATGCCCAGTTGGTGTCGGAGTCGATCGCCCTGCAACTGGAAAAGCGTGTGGGTTTCCGCCGTGCCATGCGCAAGGCGGTGGATTCGGCGCTGCGTTTTGGCTGCAAGGGGATCAAGGTGCGCGTCAGCGGCCGCCTGAACGGCAACGAAATCGCGCGCTCGGAGTGGTACCTGCAGGGACGTTTGCCGCTGCACACGCTGCGGGCCGACATCGACTATGGTTTCACCGAAGCCCGGACTACTTACGGGGTGATCGGCGTGAAGTGCTGGGTGTACAAGGGCGAGATTCTGCCCCAGAAGAAGCGTGAGCAACAGCAACCTGCGGGCGCATTCTAGAGATCAGGCCGAGAGCTGAATTATGTTGATGCCGAAGAAAGTGAAGTATCGCAAGCAGCAACGCGGGCGCATGTGTGGAAAGGCCTGGCGCGGAAGCGAGCTGGCTTTCGGGGATTATGGGCTCAAAGTGGTGGAGCCGGGCTGGATCACCGACCGGCAGATCGAAGCCAGCCGTGTGGCCATGACCCGTTTCGTCAAGCGCGGCGGCAAGATTTGGCTGCGGGTGTTCCCCGACAAGCCCGTGACCAAGAAGCCCGCTGAAACCCGTATGGGCAAGGGCAAGGGCGCCCCCGATCACTGGGTGGCGGTCGTCCGTCCCGGCAAGATCCTGTTTGAAATGGAAGGGGTCACGCCGCAGGACGCTTCGGAAGCCATGCGTTTGGCTTCGCACAAGCTGCCGCTACGCACCGCCTTCGTGAAGCGCGAGTCCGCAGCCCATTGAAAACTGGGAACCGGAAACTGAGAACTGAATTATGAAATCCGAGAAAGTCCGCAACTTGACCGATGACGAACTTCGTCATCAGGAGCGCGACCTGAACGATCAGCTCTTCAAGCTGAAGTTTCAGCTCAACATGGGGCAGACCGAAAGCCTGAAGAAGATTCGCGGCTTACGCAAGGACATCGCGCGGGTGAAAACTATCGCCCGCGAGCGCGGACTTGCCGCCGGCGCGACGGAGAAGAAGTAATGCCACAGACCAACACACCGCAGAACCCTGCCGCAGCAGCCGGCCGGCGCAAGGAAGTCGTGGGCGAAGTAGTGTCCAGCCGCATGCAGAAGACGATCGTGGTACAGGTCGTGCGCAAGAAGTCCCACGGGTTTTATGGCCGGGTGGTCTCCAAGGCCAAGAAGTTTTATGCGCATGACGAAAAGAACCAGGCGCATGTCGGTGATTTTGTGCGGCTCGAAGAGACGCGTCCGTTGTCCAAGTTGAAGCGCTGGCGGCTGAAGGAAGTGATCCGCAAGGCTAAGCTCGCGCCCGAGGCCGTTGCCACCGAGGCCGCCTTATAAGAGGCGGGACAGACAGGGAGATTGAATTATGGCCGTGATGATGAGGTCCATGCTCGAGGTCGCCGACAACTCGGGCGCCCGCAAGCTGCAGATGATCCTGCCGCTGGGTGGCGCCACGGGTCTGAACGCGGGTCTGGGAGATGTGGTCACAGCCAGTGTGAAGGAAGCTTCGCCCGACGGGCAAACCAAGAAGGGCACCGTGGTGAAGGCGGTCATCGTTCGGACCCGCAAAGAACACCGGCGCCGTGACGGGACCTACATTCGCTTTGACCAGAATGCCGCTGTGCTCATCAATGACGCCGGCGAACCGGTAGGGACCCGCGTCTTCGGGCCCGTAGCCCGCGAACTGCGCGAAAAGAAGTTCTTGAAGATCGTTTCGTTAGCGCCAGAAGTCCTGTAGAGACGGGCTGGCTACGTCTTACCAGAAAGATTGGAAGGGTTTTAGAAAATGGCAACCGCAGCAACCGCACACAAACGAGTCGACATTCGCCGCAACGACACGGTGAAAGTCATAACCGGCCGGGACAAGGGCAAGGAAGGCCGTGTCCTGCACGTGTTTCCCGGTGATGGCAAGGTCCTGGTCGAGCACGTCATGTTAGTCAAGAAGCACGTGCGGCCCAATCCGCAGCGGAACGTGAAGGGTGGAATTGCCGAGCAGGAGAGCCGCATCTCGCTGTCCAACGTGCAACTAGTGTGCGCGACCTGTGGCCCGGTGCGCATCGGACACGAAGTCCGCGGTGACCGCAAGGTGCGGATATGCAAGAAGTGCGGAACGACGCTGGACAAATAAGCTGTCAGCCGTCAGCTTTCAGCTGTCAGTTTGAGCGCTGTGGCTGCAAGATTTGGAGGAGCTCACGAACCGGAGACAAGATCTTAAGCTGAGAGCTGACAGCTGATAGCTGCGAGCTCATCCGAAACCGTGAGCGTGAGGCAACCTAGCAATGGCGAAAGACAAAAAAGAGAAAAAAGGCGGAGCGCAGGAAGAGCAGCGGGCCCCCGAAGTAGCGCGCCACAGCGCCAAGGAGACGCCGCGTCTCAAGGCACGGTTCAAGAAAGAGGTCGCTCCCACGCTGATGAAGGAGTTCGATCTCAAGAACCCAATGGCCGTACCGCACCTGCACAAGATCGTGGTCAACATGGGTGTGGGCGAGGCCACCCAGAACGCCAAGGTGCTGGACCCGGCGGTCAATGAACTCGGCCAGATCACCGGACAAAAGCCCGTCGTGACCAAGGCTAAGAAATCGATCGCTGCCTTCAAGGTGCGCGCAGGCCAGTCCATCGGTGCCATGGTGACGCTGCGTGGCGACCGCATGTACGAATTTTTCGACCGGCTGGTGAACGTGGTGCTGCCCCGGGTACGTGACTTCCGTGGAGTTTCGAGCAAGTCGTTCGACGGCCGCGGCAACTACACTCTTGGCCTGCACGACCAGTTGATTTTCCCGGAGATCGATTACGCCAAGGTGGACAAGATGAAGGGCATGAACGTGACCATTGTGACCACCGCAGGCAGCGACGACCAGGCACGGGCCCTGCTCAAGCACTTGGGCATGCCGTTCCGGGCCTGACGGAAGTTTCGAGTTGAAACAATTGGCTGAAAGCTGACGGCTGATGGCTGACAGCTAGGAGCTAGCAGCTAGGAGCTAAATGGCAACTACAGCAAAACGAGTCAAGGACGCAAAGATCCAAAAGAAGTTCGATCGGGCGCGTGGCAACAAAGAAGCCAGGCCGAAGTTCTCTACGCGCCAGCACAACCGCTGCAAGATTTGTGGACGCCCGCGCGCCTACATCCGTAAGTTCGGCATTTGCCGCTTGTGTTTCCGCGGCTTGGCCTTGCGGGGAGAGATTCCTGGAGTTTCGAAGTCGTCTTGGTAGAAACGTCGTCCGCTGTTCGTCCTGCGTCGTTCGCAACGGCAGTGGCGATGAAGAAAGTTCGTAGCGAACGACGAATGACCAACGACGTACGACGAAGTTACAAGTCGCCGCAGGTTCTTCGGTTCCGAGCTAGTGGGCCGAAGCAAACGGGTGACTGAGGAGAAGCAAAACGATGAGGTTGACCGATCCGGTCGCAGACATGTTGGCGCGTATTCGCAACGCTATCAGCGCGCGCCACCAGAAAGTGGATATCCCCGCTTCCAAGCTGAAGACGGAGATCGCCCGCATTTTGAAGGAAGAGGGCTACATCTCCAATTTCAAGGCCACGGAAGAAGAAGGGCACAAGGTCCTGCGCGTCTATCTGAAGTACGGCAATAACAACGAAGCGGCGATCTCGAACGTCGAACGCATTTCCCGCCCGGGTTGCCGCGTGTATGTGCGGCGCAGCGAGATTCCTCGAGTGCTCGGCGGCCTGGGTATCAACATCCTCACCACGCCTCGCGGCGTGATGACCGGACGCCAGGCCCGTAGGCAGGGGTTGGGCGGCGAGGTCCTTTGTCAGGTTTGGTAGTGGGTGAGTAGCTAGTAGCGGGTAGCTAGTAGCTAGGAGCCAAAAGCTAAAGGCTAAGAGCTGATCTTATGTCACGAATTGGAAAAAAGCCGATCCCGCTCCCCAAGGGAGTTACGGTCAAGATTGAAGGCAACACGGTTGCCGTGCAGGGTCCGAAGGGCAAGCTCGACACCCAACTGCCGGCGGGCATTCGCATGCAACAGCAGGACGGCAACCTGGTGGCAATCCGCGAGAACGATATGCAGGCCGCGGTTCACGGCCTGGCTCGCGCCTTGGTTAACAACGCCGTGGAAGGCGTCACCAGAGGTTGGACCCGAGACCTGGAAATTGTCGGCATCGGGTATCGCGCCGAAATGAAGGGCAAAGGCACGGTGGTGTTTAGCCTGGGCTACTCGCATCCCATCGAGTATCCTCTGCCCTCCGGCATTGATGTCGCGGTCGACCCTAAGCAGACCAAGCTGACCATTACCGGGATCGATCGGCAAAAGGTGGGCCAGGTAGCGGCCGAGATGCGCTCCCTGCGTCCGCCCGACCCTTATAAGAACAAGGGCGTGCGCTACGCAGGCGAGCGCCTGAAGAAGAAGGTCGGCAAGACGGGAGCTAAATGATTGGCAGTCGTTGGCTTTTGGTCATTGGTGGTTCGCCGAACCCAATGTTTCCAAGGCCGAGTTGCTCGGAGTAGATCGGTTACGATTGTGGCTATGTTGGTAGGCCTACGACGAACGACCAAGGACCAACGACGAAGGATTTGACGCGATGCTTACTAAGACTTCCAAGAATACGAACCGGCGTTTCGTGCACCAGCGCATTCGCAAGAAGATCCAGGGTACCGCCGAGCGGCCGCGCCTGAACGTGTACCGCTCGCTGAATCACATCTACGTACAGGTGGTCGACGATCTTAACGGGGCCACGCTGGTGGCGGCCAACTCTGCCGAGGGCGGCAAGAAGGGCGAGAAGCGCATTGGCGGAAACGTTGCTTCCGCCAAAGCGGTCGGCAAGGCGATTGCCGAGCGGGCCAAAGCAAAGGGGATCACCAAGGTTGTTTTCGATCGCGGTGGCTACATTTACCACGGCAGGGTCAAGGCCCTGGCCGACGCCGCCCGCGAAGCAGGGTTGCAGTTCTAGGGAATTGGTAATTGAGCAATCGGGTAATTTCGTAATTTGAAACGCGCGAGCCCGGAGGTTTTCAAATTACACAATTGCCCGATTACCAAATTACAAATTGAGAAGAGAGTCGAATGCCAACAGTTATCAAGAAGCTGGATGCGGGGAGCTACCAACTGAAGGACCAGGTGGTTGCCATCAATCGGGTCACAAAAGTGGTGAAAGGCGGCAAGAACTTGTCCTTCGCTGCCTTGGTCGTGGTCGGGGACCCTAGTGCCGCCGTGGTCGGATACGGATCCGGGAAAGCCAAGGAAGTCCCGCAAGCGATCCGCAAGGGGATTGAGTCGGCGAAGAAGAACTTGGTGAGAATCAACCTCACCCAGACCACCATCCCGCACACGGTGCTGGGACGGTTTGGCTCTGGCATGGTTTTGTTGAAGCCGGCCGCGGAAGGTACCGGCGTGATCGCGGGCGGCGCCGTGCGTGCCGTGATGACCTCGGCGGGAGTGCAGAACGTACTCACCAAGTCGATTGGGACGACCAACCCGCACAACGTCATTAAAGCGACATTTGACGCGCTTAAGAAGCTGAAGAACAAGGAAGCCGTGGCTGCGATGCGCGGCAAGTCGGCGGAAGAGTTGTAGATGGGAGTCGGGCGATGACGGCGAAGAAATCCAATACCGGTGGAGGCAAGCTGCACCTCAAGTGGGTGCGCTCGGCCATTTGCACACCAGTCAAACACAAGAAAGTGGTCAAGGGCCTGGGATTTACCCGGTTGAACCAGGTGATTGAGCGGCCGGACACACCCGCCATTCGCGGGATGGTGGCCAAAGTCCCACATTTAGTGGAGATTGTTCAATAGGAGCTGTCAGCGGCAGCTATCGGCTCTTGCGGGCTGATAGCTGAGAGCTGAGAGCCGAGAGCTTCTTTATGAATCTTTCCAACATTCGAGCACCGAAGAAGGCGTCGGAAAAGCGCAAAAGGGTGGGCCGCGGCATGGGCTCCGGTATGGGCAAGACTTCCACCCGCGGCCACAAGGGGCAACGCTCGCGCAGCGGCTCTCGCATGCTGCGCGGTTTTGAAGGCGGCCAGATGCCGCTGCATCGCCGCATGCCCAAGCGCGGCTTCACCAACATTTTCCGCAAGGAGTACAGTGTCGTGAACTTGGAAAGGTTGGCCGCGCTGGCCGAAACCACCATTACGCCCGACGTGCTGCGGAAGGCCGGGGTCATCAACACCAAACACCCCGTCAAGATTCTGGGCGATGGCGAGCTGTCGAGAGCACTCACGATTCACGCCCACAAGTTCTCCAAGTCGGCGCAGGAGAAGATCACCAAGGCGGGTGGCAAGTTTGAGGTCTTGCAGTAATGGTCGAGAAATTCGCCAACATCTTTCGCATTCCTGATCTGCGCAAGCGCATTCTGTTTACGCTGGGCTTGTTGGCGGTTTACCGTCTTGGGGGCCACATTCCAACGCCGGGGGTCAACGCCGACCGGCTGCAGCAGTTCTTCGAGCAGAACCGGGGTACATTTCTCGGATTTGTCGATTTGTTTTCCGGGGGCCAGCTTCGCCGCCTGACCATCTTCGCCCTCGGCATCATGCCCTACATCACCGCCTCGATCATCCTGCAGTTGCTGACGGTCGTCTATGAGCCGCTGGCGAAACTGCAGAAGGAAGGTGAGCTAGGGCGCAAGAAGATCACTCAGTGGACGCGCTATCTGACGGTCCTGCTCAGTTCCGTGCAGTCTCTGGGTATCGCCGTCAGCCTGATGAAATCAGGTGATTTCGTGGTCAATCCCGGCACTGGTTTTGTGCTGATGACCATGCTCACCCTCACCACCGGCAGCGCTTTCATCATGTGGCTGGGGGAACAGATCACCGAGCGCGGAGTGGGAAACGGCATGTCGCTGCTGATCTTCGCCGGTATTGTGGTTGGGCTGCCGCGCGGTGTCGCCGACCTGATCGATAAGATCCGCACCGACGCCTGGGGCGCCTTTACCGCACCTGCCATGATCTTGTTGGGTGGCTTAATGATTCTGGTGGTGGCGTTCATTGTTTACGTCGAACGCAGCGAACGCCGGATTCCCGTGCAGTACGCCAAGCGCGTGGTCGGACGCAAAGTGATGGGAGGGCAGTCGACCCACCTTCCCTTGCGGGTCAATGCCGGCGGTGTCATGCCGGTCATCTTCGCTTCTTCCATCCTGACCATGCCGCAGATGTTGTTGCAGGGCTTCAAGAACAACCGCTATTTCGGCGATCTGATTCGTGCCCTCGGCTGGGGCGAACCCCTATACACCTTCCTGTACGCCGTGGGGATCATTTTCTTCGCCTACTTCTACGTGTCGATCGTGTTCAACCCCAACGAGGTTGCCGACAACATGCGGAAGTATGGTGGTTTCATTCCCGGCATTCGCCCGGGCAAGCGCACCGCCGATCACATTAATGAGATTCTGACCCGGATTACGCTGGTTGGCGCGTTGTACCTGATCATCATCTCGTTCATTCCGGAGTGGATGATCGCCGGCATTCACTTGAACCATCTTTGGGGCCCGGTAGGGGCATTTTTCGAACGCTTGCCGACTTGGGTCACCAACGGACTTGGTGTGACGTTCTATTTTGGCGGGACCTCGTTGTTGATCGTGGTTGGCGTAGCCATGGACACGGTGACGCAGATCGAGGCCCAGCTGGTCATGCGCCACTATGACGGATTCACTCCGCGCAGCGGACGCATTCGTGGCCGTCGTACTTGGGCGTAGCTGGTGTAGGACGGCGTCCTCGCCCGTCGAGAGTTTTTGTGTGGTTGAGCGTGAGAAGCATTTGCTGTAAACCCGGTGATCGGGGCCGAGCACCAGGTGGGCTGGGGTGAGGAGAAACGGCGCAGCTCGCGAGCATGGACACTTCGCGCAGCACTGGACCAATCGTGTTGTTGGGACCGCCGGGCGCAGGCAAGGGCACGCAGGCCAAGCGCATCGCGGAACAGTACGGCATTCCGCAAATCTCCACCGGAGACCTGCTACGGGAGCACGTGAGGACCGGGACCAGCCTGGGATTGCAGGCGAAAGACATCATGGCGCGGGGAGAGCTCGTGCCGGATGGGCTGCTGTATGACATGGTTGCCGGCCGCCTGCGGGAGGCCGACTGTGGGCGTGGGTTCATCCTGGATGGGTTTCCACGCACGGCGGCCCAGGCCGGATGGCTGGACGCTTTCTTGGAGCATCAGCTCTTTGACAACTCGAAGCGTGGCAAGTGCTTACCGATTGTGATGCAAATCGACGTGGGCTATAATGAAGTTTTGCGTCGGCTAACCGGTCGAAGGACTTGTCCCACCTGTGGGCGAATCTACAACGCTTACCTCCAGCCGCCTCGCGTTGAGGGGGTTTGCGATCTGGATGGCTCCAAGCTGGTAATCCGCAACGATGACCGCGAAGATGTCATCCGGGAACGGTTGCGGGCCTATGAGGAGCAGACCCGGCCTGTAGCGGAATACTTTGAACGCAAGGGACGGCTGATTCACGTGGACGGCAGTTTGCCGGTGGACCAGGTCTCCGAACGCGTCCTCGGTGACCTTGAACGTCGCGTGATCTGCTAGGGCATGGCGATCGTCTGCAAATCGGCGGCGGAAATTGAAAAGATGCGGCGCAGTGGCCGTATCGTCCGGGAAGTGCTGGACCACGTTCGCAGTTTGGTCGCGGCAGGCGCGACTACCATGGACCTGGAGCGCGCCGCTGAAAAGAGGATTAAGGACCTGGACGCGAAGCCGGCCTTCAAGGGTTACTACGATTACCCTTGTGTGCTGTGCACTTCGATCAATGAAGAAATTGTCCACGGCATTCCGTCGGATAGCCGGGTGCTGAAGCCAGGCGACATCGTTTCCATTGATTGCGGCGTCGTGCTCGACGGATATTACGGAGATGCAGCCATTACGGTTCCCGTCGGCGATGCTGTGAAGCAGGAGGTTCGTAAACTGCTCGAAGTCACCGAAGCCTCTCTTTACAGGGGCATTGAGCAGGTGTGGGTGGGGAACGCGGTGGGTGATGTCGGTGCCGCTGTGCAGGAATTTGTGGAAGCCAACGGTTTTAGTGTGGTGCGCGAGTTTGTGGGACACGGCATCGGTACCAAGCTGCACGAAGAGCCGCAGGTCCCCAACTTCGGTGCCCGTGGACACGGACCCCGGCTCCGCGAAGGCATGGTGCTGGCGATCGAGCCGATGGTGAATTTTGGCAGACCCGGCGCCCGCGTGCTGGAAGATAAATGGACGGCCGTGACCACCGACGGCAGTTACAGTGCCCACTTCGAGCATTGTGTGGCCGTCACCAAGAATGGCCCGATGATTTTGACGAACTAGTAGCTAGTCGCTGGTAGCTGGTCGCTAGGCTATTTTTTGCATTCCTAGCTACTAGCTACTAACTACTTCTTTAAGGAGTCGATGAGCAAAGAAGACGCGATTGAAGTTGAGGCGTCTAGCGGGCGTGAGCGAAGCGGGAGTCCGCTGCCGAAATCCCGAGCGTAGCGAGGGATCTGAAATCAAAGCTAAGGATTGAATGAGCAAAGAAGACGCGATTGAAGTAATGGCCACCGTCCTGGAGCCGCTGCCGAATGCTATGTTCCGGGTCGAACTGGAAAACAAGCACCAGGTGCTGGCTCACGTATCCGGCAAAATGCGCAAGAACTTTATTCGTATCTTGCCGGGAGACAAGGTGGCGGTGGAACTTTCGCCCTACGACTTGAATCGCGGAAGAATTGTGTATCGTTACAAATGAGCCCTCGCCTTCACCGTCATTTGCTGACGGCTGAGGGCTGACGGCTGAAAGCTGGGTGTATGAAGGTACGAGCATCGGTCAAGAAAATTTGCGACAAGTGCAAGGTCATCCACCGCAAAGGCGTGGTACGGGTGATCTGCCAGAATTCCAAGCACAAGCAACGTCAGGGATAGAGGAGAAACATGGCACGTATTGCAGGCGTCGATCTTCCCCGTAACAAGCACGTGAACATCGGGCTGACCTACATTTACGGCATCGGAAACTCACGTTCGGCCCGTATTTTGGACCAGGCCAAGGTGGACCCGATGAAGAAGATCCAGGATCTGGCTGAGGACGAGGTCAACCGCATCCGTCAGGTCATTGAGGGCGAGGGCATGGTGGAAGGCGACTTGCGCAAGGATGTTCAGATGAACATCAAGCGCCTGATCGAGATCGGGTCGTACCGCGGCTATCGCCACCGCCGTAATCTGCCTGTCCGCGGGCAGCGTACACACACCAATGCGCGCACCCGGAAGGGCCCTCGCAAGGGAACAGTCGCCCAGAAGAAGAAAGCGACGGCAAAGACATAACGGCAGTAGCGAGTAGCTGGTAGTTAGTAGCTAGCAGGCACTGACTATCCTAGCTCCTAGCTCCTAGCTTACTAGGACCTAAACTATGGCAAAACCGGCAGCAGCGGCAGCAACCGGCGCACCCGCGGCGGAGAAGAAAGGCAAGAAGAAGACGTTCAAGAAGAAGGAGCGCAAGCACGTTGCCTTCGGCATCGCTCACATTCAGGCGTCTTTCAACAACACCATCGTGACCATCACCGATCCGGCCGGGAATGTGCTGTCCTGGAAGAGTTCCGGCTCGCTCGGTTTCCGCGGATCGCGGAAAGGGACGCCATTCGCCGCCCAGCAGGCCGCGATGAATGCTGCCAACATGGCCCGTGATCACGGGGTGCGCACCGTGGAGGTAAGGGTCAGCGGACCAGGATCCGGACGCGAGTCGGCCATCCGCGCCTTAGCCGCCGCCGGAATCGAAGTACGCAACATCAAGGACGCCACGCCGATTCCGCACAACGGCTGCCGTCCGCCGAAACGCCGTAGAGTATAGGTTTTGATTGGCCAATGACCAACGACGGTCGGCCAACGACGCGGTTTAATCGTCCGGGACGAAGGGTGAAGCCAAACCTGTAAACCGGTCATCTAAAGGAGAAGCAACTTGGCACGTTACACCGATCCTGTCTGTCGTCTCTGCCGCCGCGAGGGCATCAAGCTGTTCCTCAAAGGCACTAAGTGTTTCAGCGATAAGTGTCCGATCGAGAAGCGGAATTTCGCTCCCGGCCAACATGGGAAGGACCGCAAGGCCAAGATCGTGGGCTACGGTCTGCAGCTTCGCGAGAAGCAGAAGGCCAAGCGGATGTATTTCACCCAGGAAACCCAGTTCCGCAACTATTTCGAGAAGGCCGCGCGGACCAAGGGCGTGACCGGTGAAATGCTGCTGCAGCAGCTGGAACGCCGCTTGGACAACGTGGTTTTTCGCCTTGGTTTTGGCATCTCCCGCCGCCAGGCCCGCCAATTGGTGCGTCATGGCCACGTGCACGTGGATGGGCGGAAGGTCAACATTCCTTCCTACGAAGTGAACGTGGGTGAAGGGATCGCCATCCGCGAGAGCAGCCGCAAGCTGGCGATTCTGGAGCAGTCCAAGGATTTCGCCAGCCATCAGCCGGCGCCGACCTGGCTGGAGATCGACCGCGACAATTACAAAGGTAAGGTTTTGTCGCTGCCCAAGCGCGAAGAGATTCAACTACCGGTCAACGAGCAGTTGATCGTTGAGTTGTACAGCAAGTGACGCTGTTTGGTTGGGCGTCTGAGCCCAACCAGCGTCATCCTGAGCGAAGCGAAGGATCTTGTAGTGTGTGGGGCCGAGCGAAGCTCGGCAGCTAAGAGCTGATAGCCAAGAGCTGACAGCTGTTTTTATGGTCCACATTTCGTGCCAGATCAGCCTGTAGCTGGCGCTTGACCTGAAGTCGGACCACTTCAGGGAGCCGGCACTGAGCCAAACGGCCGAAGGAGAACAACCATGCTTTGGAAGGGTTTTCAAAAACCGAAACGTTTAGCAGTCGACACTTCAACTCTAACCGACAAATACGGAATCTTCTGGGCCCAGCCGTTTGAACGCGGGTTCGGAACCACGATCGGTAATGCTCTTCGCCGCGTACTTTTGAGCTCAATTGAGGGCGCCGCCGTCACTGCGGTCAAGATCGAAGGCGTGCTGCACGAGTTCCAGTCGATCCCCGGAGTCGTCGAGGACGCAACCGACATCATCCTGAACCTGAAGCAGATTCCCTTCAAGCTGTCCGGCGATGCACCCAAGGCCATCTATCTGCGCTCGGACCAGCCGGGAGTTGTCACCTCCGGCATGATTGAAGCCGACGCCGATGTCGAGGTCCTTGACAAGGACGTTTACATTGCCACCATCAGCGAGGGCGGCAAGCTCGACATGGAAATGCGGCTCAAGCGAGGCCGTGGCTACGTTTCCGCCGACAAGAATTTCGAATACGATCTCGGCATCGGTTTCATCCCGATCGATTCCGTGCAC
>JAIQFW010000095.1 GCA_020073105.1 Terriglobia bacterium | reverse complement strand
TGCGCCCGGTGTAGAGGACATCGTCTGCCAGCACGATATTCTTGCCGGTGATGGGGAACCCTATTTCGGTCTTTTGAACCACCGGCTTTGTCCCCACAGTCGAAAGATCGTCGCGGTACAAAGTGATGTCCAGCGTGCCGACTGGGACCGCAGTCTTTTCGATTCGTTGGATCATCTCGCCGAGACGCTGCGCCAGAAATACGCCGCGGCGCCGGATGCCGACGATCCCTAGGTCCGCGGCGCCGTTGTTCTTCTCGATGATTTCGTGGGCCAGGCGGACCAAGGTACGCTCGATCTCTGACGCGGACATCAATTGCGCCTTTTCCTTCAAGCCAGCTGGACGAGTCCCGGGTCGCGGGTTCATGAACGCTGCATCATACGCGGGAAAAGCGGTACGGGGCAAGGCGGGTTGGAAAACACCTACGGACGGCCCTTTCGTCGCAGCAAGGCCGCCCCCAGGGCTCCTCCCAGGCTGGAGAGGATCAAGAAGAGCACGAACACCACCACCAACCAAAAAAGTACCATCACCACCAGGCCGTCGGGACTCTTGAGGTAGTCAAACAGTCGTTGGGCTTGCGGGTCCGACGTGCGAGTGGCGGATTGTTCGATGGTTTGCAGCATGGCCGCTCGCAATTCCCCGCCACCGTGAAACACCAGGATCGCAACCGCTATGAACACCGCAAAGATCCCGAACCCCAAAACGCCGCTCACCGCGCCCAGGCGGGCTCCCATACCCGGCGTCAGAATGTTGGCTGGATTATGGCGCTGATAAAAAAGAACTGCCAGCACCCCGGCGGCGATCATTCCCAGACCAAACGCACCCAGCGGAATGAACATGAGGAAGGCGGCGAAAAGCCCAGCCAGTGCTGCCGAAGGTAGAGCCTGAGACCACTGGATTGCCGCGGAGGCGGAGGTGCCTGCCAACCGCCCGGGGATGACTTCCGGCAATTCGGAACTCTGTGCCAGCGACACCCCGGCCACCCGTATCTGAGGAGCGTTGCACTGCGGACAGAAAGGCGTTCCGTCTTCCACGCCCGCGCCGCACTTGTAGCAGGGATGCTCCACCAGATTTCAAGGTACAGCAGGGTGAAAACCAGAGCAAGGAAGGGGACACCGGCCCAGACGAAACTGGGAGTTCAAATCTCGCCTTGCCGTCCCCGAGTGCGGACGTAGACCACCGCGAAAGTTGTTCCGGTGCCCTTCTCCGCCGGTTCGATGGCGACCAGATGCTGGTTGTCCTCCGTACCTGCCTTCAACTCAACAATCGGCCCGATGTTAGCACCTTCACACCGCAGTTCCTTCGATCTGCCTGAGTCCTCTTCGTGCTCCTCGGTGTCAGTGGCGCCTTCGTCCTTACTTTTATGGCATTCGATCACCTTGCCGTATTTCTTGAGTTGCTCCTGATAGAAAGCGATGACCTTGCCGGGCGCGTCGTCGGAGTCGAAGTTCATGACCACCAGCTTCATGCCAAACGCGGAAGTGAACAGGGCAAGATTCGCGCTGTTCCTGTGTTCATCGTGCTTCCGGAGTCGCGCTCCAGGGTAGGGAGGCAATCCGGTTTCCCGGATGTCGGCATCGCTGCCGATGTGCATGTCGCCCACCGAACTCTTGACGTCTAGACTCTTGTCCCGGCCACTGTCTTGGGCAGCGGCGCGGGAAGAGGCCACGGGCACCAGCGTAGCGATTGCCACTGCCAGGATCGTGGTGCAGGCGAAGGCCGTTGGCAACAAGCGAATCTTGTTCGACACGCTATCTCGGGCCATGGTTCTCCTCAGATCGTGCCTTCCTTGCCGCGCGCTTGGACATACACCAGGGCAAAGTCACAGCCCTTGCCCTGGGGTTCGACGGACACCAGATGCTGGTTGCTTTCCGTGCCCACTTTCAACTCGACAATGTTCCCGCTATTGTTTCCTTTGCAGCTGACCTCATTGCCTGCATGCTCGCCGGTGTGCACCGATAGATCACCAACATGCCTGTCGGTGCGGCACTCAATCACCCGTCCGTATTTCTTCATCTGGTCACGGTAAAAGCCGAGGACCTTGCCGGAGGGATCGTCGGTTTCGTATTCGATGGCCACGACTTTTACGCCGAAAAGATTACTTGAGATGTTTACGTTCGCGCTCTTGCTGTCGTGGTCCCTCTTTTCTTTCTTGCGTGCACCGGGATAGGCTGCCAGACCAGTGTCACGGATGTCTGCGTCCTCATTGACGTGGATACCCCCGACCGGCGTGTCGATGTCGACTTTACTGTTTCCCCCGTCGTCGTGGTCCTTCACACTGATACTGCATGCGGTCAGCATCATCCAGCCAGCGAATGCCAAGGTGAGAACCAGTCCATTCCTAACGTCCAGAATCTTGGGAACTAGCATGTTGCGTACCTCCTCTTGCGACCTGCGCCGGCAAGTCGATGCCGGCCCCGCGCCGGGCGATGTTCGGGATGGTGACGGGAAGGCGTCCGCGGATCGCGATCTCTCCAAACAGCGCCTTGGCCGCACTCACTTCTGAAACTGAAGCATTGGAGAATGTGCAAAGATAGTTCTGGATCGCCGGAAAGTCCTGCGCCAAGTAAGGATTCCCCATCGCCAGCACGATAGTCTTCTGGGCGGCGTGGTCCAAAATCTTTTGCAGCAGAACCCCGTTCCCGTCCGAAAGTGCCACAGAATTGGTCAATCCATTGCTCCCCCGCACTGTCTTACCGGCAGTCGGTATGAGGTAGACGGCAACCACTACTGCTTTTGCCTGATCCACGGCCGTCAGCACCTCATCAGACTTCGCGGCGGCAATCGATGAGTCTACGTACACCACGTTGGCGTCGGCGACGCGGGTGCGAATCTGACGTTCCAGCGTGCGTCCTGCTTCCGTGCGGACATCGTCGGTAAACACGACCGCAACAACCTGGTTATGCACTTCTTCTCTCTGATACGGAAGACTTGGCGTCGCAGTTCCCGATGGTTTGAGAGGTAAAACCTTGCCATTGTCTCGAACCAGGGTGATGGCGTCGTCAGCAACTTGCTGCCCGAGGCTGCGATTCTCCGGCCTACCTACCAGCGTCGACAATGCCTCCATGTCCACAATCCGGCTCCTGTGCAGACCTAAAGATGCTTTTGCTTTCAACAACTTGAAGACAGATGCGTCGAGGCGGGCCAGGGAGATTTCCCCGCCGCGAACCGCCGCAAGGACCGCCTGGTAGGAGGCATCGAGGTCAGCCGGGATCAGAAGCAAGTCGTTCCCTGCTTTGAAGGCGTCGACGGCGGAACGTCCAATGCGGCCGGAATAGAGGTGGGTGAGCGCGGCCATGTCGAGAGCGTCGGTCACGACGATCCCCTTGAAGCCGAGCCGGTCCTTGAGCAGACCGGTCACGATGGCCGGAGAAGTTGTGGCCACATGGTCTGCTTCAGGGTCGAGAGCGGGAACGGTGACATGAGCGACCATGACGGAGTCCACGCCAGCCTCGATGGCCTTGCGAAAAGGGGGGAGTTCGACGGACTCCAGACGTGCTGTGTCGGCCGTGACCTGGGCGACTCCCAGATGGGAATCGGTAGCGGTATCTCCGTGTCCGGGAAAATGTTTGGCCGTGGTCATCATTCCATTGGCCCGTGCAGCACGGATGTACGCCGCGGCGAGGTCACCGACCTGTTGCGGGTCTTCGCCAAAAGAACGCGTGTTGATGATCGGGTTGGCGGGATTTGAGTTGACGTCAGCGTCCGGGAAGAAGTTCCACTGCACTCCGATCGCGCGCGCTTCCTGTGCTGTGATGCGGCCGAAGGCTTCCGCATACTCGAGTTTGCCGGCCGCACCGAACGCCATCGCATGAGGAAACTCGGTTGCGCCTTGCAGCCGCATGGTGACGCCACGCTCGAAATCGGCAGCCACCAAGAGCGGTAGCTTGGAGTCCTGCTGCAATCGGTTGAGTAGCGCGGCAGCTTCATAGGGCTGGTTGCGATAGAGGAAGGGCGGGTCCCACCGCACGGTCATGGCAAATGATCCGATGTGATACTTGTCCATGGTGTCGCGGAGCTGCAGATATTCGGGGCTGTTGATGTTTAGAAATTCTGCCCGCACCCAAATCATGAACAGCTGGCCAACTTTTTCTTCGAGCGAAAGCTTGTGCAGTGTCTTTTCCGCCCACTTCTCACCGTCGCGGTCAAGATGAATCGGGCCAGGTTGCCGGTACTTTTCTTTCGCAAAGGACGCACACGCGAGCACTGGCACCAGGAAAATCGCGGCAAGTTGGCGGGACATGTGCAGAAGATAGCACAGCCATCTGGAACCTCAGGTCTTCAGGGCGGGGATGTTGGTGATCAGGGCTTGCTCGACTAGCGCCGTCGCGGACCGTTGAATGGCGGGATCGTCGCCAAATCCGCCCAGCCACGCGACGTCCGGTTCTCTCCGGAACCATGTCATCTGGCGCTTGGCGTAATTGCGATGGGCCTGTTGCGCCGCGTGTAGCGCGGCTGGGGCATCCATCTCGCCTCGGAGCAGTTGCCCGGCTTGCTTGTAACCGAGTGAAGTCAAGGGGTGAGCAGCGGCGCCGTACTTCTCGATGAGCCGCTGGGTTTCTTCCACCAGGCCTGATTCGAACATGTGCGCAGCTCGTTGATTGATCCGGTCGTATAGCGCGTTGCGCTCCGGGTTCAGGCCAAGCCGCAGAATTCGGAAGCCGGTCAGTGCATCTCGGCCCTGTTTCCACATCTCGGTCATCCTTTGACGGGACGCGAGGCAAACCTCGATGGCGCGAATGAGTTTGGGCGTGTCGTTGGCATGAATCTTCCTGGCAGCATCAGTGTCCAGACGCCCTAGCACCCCATGCAAATAGCCGGGACCTTTTTCGTTTGCCCGCTCGCGCAGCCTTTCCCGCAGCTCTTCCGATCGCCCGGGACCGGGGAAAAGACCCTCCAGCAAAGCCCGGAGATACAAACCCGTTCCTCCCACGACGACGGACAAGGTTCCGCGAGACTTGATTCCTTCGAGCACCTGCCGGGCCAGCCGTGCATACTCCCCAGCCGTGACGTGGCCGGTGGGTTGGACGAAGTCGAGCAGGTGGTGGAGTGCACGGGCCCGTTCGGCGGCGCTGGGTTTTGCCGTACCAACCTCGAATTCGCGATACATGGCGACGGAATCACAATTTACGATTTCGCCACGGAAGCGCTCAGCCAAGGCCAGGGACAATGCAGTCTTGCCGCTGGCGGTTGGTCCCAGCACCACCACCAGCAGGGGCTCAGCGGGTACCTTCAGCGCAGGCTCCAAGGGATGTGCTGCCAGTAACGAACCAGAGTGAGAATCAGGATGAGAACCGCGATGACCAGCAGGCCCGTCGTTTCCAGGGTATATACCTGTGGCACCCGGTGGTGCTCGGGCGGTGTCTGCTCGGGCTGCCGTTTTGGCCCAGCCGCCGGCATGCCAACATTGTAGCCCTAGAAGGGCGGTGAGAAACAGGTCACAATCGGGGTTGGCCCCAGCTTCAAGGAACTACCCTGGCGGGGGCTGCGTATCATCTTCCAGCGTCAGGGTGGAGTGCGTTTACCTGGCCTCAGGAGCGAGTTATGCGGCGCGCATTTCTGACGGTTCTATGTCTTTTTGCAATCCTTCCATTGGCCCGTGCTGAAGAGTGGTCCAAGACCTACACCATCACCGGGAAGCCCGATCTGCGAGTGGAAACCTCCGACGCCAACCTTCGCGTCGATACCTGGGATAAGAACACCATTGAGGTCCACGTGACCACCCGGCACTACAAAATCGGCGATGGCGGCATCCAGATCTACGAGCACCAGACCGGTGATTCGGTCGACATCGAGTTGCGCTATCCCCACCACATCTTCGTGATGCAGTTTGGCAGTTATGGCGTGGACGTCGACATCCACATGCCCCGGGAGGGCCGGGTCAACCTGCATACCGGCGACGGCTCCATCAGCCTGACGAATTTCAAGGGTGACATGGATGTGGAGAGCGGCGATGGCCGCGAGGAAATAGAAGGCGTTGACGGCAGATTGCGGGCACGCACCGGCGACGGACACATTCGAGCTGCGGGGCGGTTCGACAGCCTGGACCTTAACACCGGCGATGGCCGCATTGACGCACGGGCCCTGCCTGGTTCGACTGCCGCTTCCAATTGGAGCATCCGCACCGGCGATGGCAGTGTGACCCTCGAGTTGCCGAGTACCTTCGCTGCCGACGTGGATCTGCACACCAGCGACGGCCACATCACCCTGGACCTACCGGTCACGGTTGAAGGGCGGTTGGGAGAAAGGAACATCCGCGGGAAGATAAATGGCGGCGGAAACCTGCTGACCGTTCACACTGGGGACGGTTCCATTCGGATTGAGAAATCGTAGGCCCAGCAACCCATTCTTATTCTGTCATTCTGAGCGAAATTCGTCCTGCGCCGACGGCGCAGGACGAATGCAGTCGAAGAATCCCTACTCCCGTAACGGTACTGTTGCGGGAAATATCTCAAATATAATACTAGGGACGTTTCGACTGCGCATGCCCGGTGGTAAGCCAGCGGGCATCCTTCGCTCAGCACGACACCGAGCCTATTGCAAGTCCGCTTGGTCTGGGTTGTAGTAGAAGTTGAAGCGTAGCGATAGATACTGGCCGGCGAATTCGCTGGGCAAGGGCGGAAAGGGAGCGGAAGATGTGATTCCGCCCCAGGCGCCCCGGTCGAGGGCCACGTCTCCCGAGGTCGCCGCCAGTCTCATCCCCCCGATGCCACCATTCTTGAGGATGGCAAACTCGATGGAAAGTTTTCCTTTCTTCATGATCGGCGCTTTCGCCGACTCGGGAATCAAGTTGTACCAATTGGTCCGCACCCGGTAGAGCACCTGCTGCAGATACGGACCGAAGTCCACACCCATGGTGTCGCTGAGAACATCGAGATTGCCGAATGCCCGGCCCTGTTTGCCCCGACCCAGACCGAAGTCGCCGCCCTGCCCCCCGTACCCGCCGGGGCTTGCAGCCGCAGCCCGCGCCGCCTGTTCAATGGCTGATCCGGCATACTTCGGGCCACCGGAGAACGGATTGGCCGAACCCAGGGGTGGGGTCTGCAATTTTGCAGTGAGGCTCTGGCTCGGAGGTGGTGGCGGTACAGCTTGTCCCTGCGGCGGCGCATTCTGGGCCAGCGCCGGAGGCGATGGCTGCTGTTCAGGGCTTGCAGGTGCGCTCGCACCTGGCATGCCCGGCCTGCTGCTATCAAGAATCCGCTTCAGCTCCTGCCGATCCAGTTGAGGGGCCTTGGATGTTGCGATCCGGTCCTTGTCTGAAATGATATTTGTGTCCGGGGGCTTGGCTAACTTCTGCTGGTCTGGGGGCAGTTCGAGATAAGTGAGTTCCTTCTCCTGCGGGAGAACATTCGGGTTCACCAGGACCATGGTTCGCCGCGGCATCAGCCCCGCCAGTTTCTGCGAGTTGACGATAAGAAGCACGACCACCAGGTGCACGACAACGGAAATCCAGAAGGCCTCCCGGCGCCGCGAGCGCGACAGATCATCCTGAAGCTGGATCAGGAGGGCCGGCGCTTCATGCATTTCCCGGTAGGCCGATTCCCAGTAGCGCGCATCGTACAAATCTCCACCCTCGGGGCGGGGCATCCCCGGCGTCGCTGAAGCTGGATTGGCCGACGGGATTTGTGTGGTTGACATCAAACTACCTGCAGGTTAGACACTTGGCGTGGGACATTAGTTGTAGCAGCGGCGAACCCGGCTGAGCCCCCACTAAAATCAATCCGGTCTTTCCCATGCGCTGGCGTCTGCGGCCTGGTGAGCCTATTCTCGCATCTTTTCCGGCTTGACGCGAAGGTCTGAAGGTGTAAGTACCTAAGATTGCATCCAGATAATCAATCGACGACCGAGCTCTTGAAAGTGGGTCAACTTGATGGATGACGATGCAACGGCGATCAACCACGAGGGTCACGAAGTCGCACGAAGGCTTAGCTATCAAGGACTTCCTTCGTGTACCTTTGTGTCCTTGGTGGTTGATCGGCAACCTGACCCACTGCCTCTGTTTTACATAACTTGACAGTTCAGGATGGCCATCAGGCGCGCAGCTGATCCAGATTGATACGGCTGCCATGCTCGCGGATGGCCGCCACGATGTTCAGGGCGGCAGCTAAGGCGCGGCGTCCGTCCTCCAAACTTACCACCGGCCGGGAACGCTGCTGCACCGATTCGAGGAACGATTTTAGCTCGGCGTGCAAAGGCTCCTCTTGAGTAGTAGGAAGCTTGGTGACTTGGATCTGCGGATTTGCGGAAGGAATGCCGGCGCCGTCACCGCCCACGCTGAAGACCAGAGCGTCCTGGCGCCCGTAGTCGAGGGAGACATATTGCTTCGGCTGAAAGAAGCGAAGCTTGCGCACTCGCTCGGTGGAGACCCGGCTGGCGGTAAAGTTCGCCACACATCCCGACTCGAACTCGATGCGCACGTTGGCGATGTCCACCTTGTTGGAGAGGATCGCCAAACCCACAGCGCGAACTTCCTTCGCCGGTGAATTGACGAAGGACAGCACGATGTCGAGATCGTGAATCATGAGATCGAGTACCACATCCACATCTAGAGAACGTGGAGTGAATATGCTGAGCCGATGCACCTCAAAAAACATTGGCCGCGTAATCATCGGCACGGTAGCTCGAACCGCAGGATTGAATCGCTCCAGGTGGCCCGCCTGAGCGATGCGCCCGAGCTGCTGTGCCAGACTGACGAGTTCGTCGGCCTCCGTCAGTGAAGTTGCAATCGGCTTTTCGATGAGGACGTCGACCCCGGCCTCCATGAGTTGGCGGGCGATCTTCAGGTGATGTGTCGTGGGGACCGCGACAGAAGCGGCTTGCAGCTCGTTGTGTGTAGTAAGAAGTTGTCCAACCGAACCAAATCCTCGGCACCCGAATTCCCGGGCCACGGCGTCGGCTCGCGCCGTATCGGAATCCACCACGCCTACCAGCCGTACCGGCAGACCTTCTTTCGCCAGTTGCTGGTAGACGCGCGCATGATTGCGCCCAAAGGCGCCGACGCCAACGACCGCAACGTAGATGGAATTCTCAGCGTTCAGGGCGCGGTCCTTTGTGGCAGGTCTTCAGGGTATTGTCGCATGGAGCGACATCGCCTCCGGTCCGGTCTCCTGTTCATTTTCCTTGTGCTTTCTTCAATAGCGCGATCTGCCCGGCGTGGTACAACTCGTGCTGCACGATGCCGCTGAACAGGTAAAAGTAATTGTAGTAATCCTCTTTCTTCCCCGGGACTTGTTCCTGTAAGCGCGAGTCGGGAAAGGCTGCGACGGCCTTTACCAGTTGATCGTGTGTCTGCTTCGCATCTGCCATGGCCTTCGTCCCTGCAGCATCCCTGGTGTCCTTTACCTGGGGGAAGTTCTCCTTGTCTTTTAACTCTACCGCTTGGCCCCCCGTGCGCCGAATGACGGCGCCGTCCCATGCCGCGATGTGCAGCAGTAACTCCCAGATGCTGTGCGCATCCTTGATCGGGTGGCTGGCAGCGGTCTTCGAGTTTACGCCGGACAGAAGCTCGAGGATCGAGTCGCCATGCCAGGCGTCTCCTTCGAACGCGCGGCGAATTTGATCGGCCAGACGAGCGGATTCGGACATGGGCGTCACTCCTCAAACTCTCGGTTTTGCCTCGTAGTAGATGTCTCGGTTTGCGGCAAGGTGCAAAAATCGACCTGAAACTGGAATCTAAATGGCTTCCATGGCGATATTCGCGTTATCAGCAGCTCTGACAACCTCGGACCCGTCCAGCAACAGACACCTGCCGGCATCCACCGCCAGGCAAGTCGCCCCGGCTTTGTGCATTGTCTCGATTGTCTTCACGCCAATCACAGGCACATCGAAACGCATGTCCTGATTCGGTTTGGCGATCTTGACCACGGTCAAGGCGCGGCTCAGCACCGAAACCCCGGGTTCAAGCGATGCCATGATCTGTCCGGCGCGCTCGATCGTCGCATCGGTGCCTTCCATGGCTTCGACGGCTACGCACGCTGCTTCCGCCACCACTACCGTTTGCCCGATATCGTACTGTGCCAAGTGCCGCGCCACGGCCCGGCCGTAGTCGATGTTCTTCCTCTCCTGCTCCGAGGGAGCACGTTTGGTGAGTACTCCGGGCCTGGCCAGCAGAGGTTCGAGCAACAAAGTGGAATTCTCCAACGTGATGCCTTCGTCCGCCAGGACTTTGGCCAGCGCTCCCAGCAGCGCATCGGTGTTGCGCGTCCGCAAGTTCAGCAACAGCTTGGCCAGGCGCCAGTCCGGCCGAATGCTGGAGAAGATCTGTTTGTGCTTGACCTGCCCCGCCATGACCGCCCGCGACACGCCTTCCCGTTGAAAGGTCTCAATTAGCTTGGAAAGTTCTCCCAGCGAAAGCCAGTGGACCGCGACAGCGCCGCGCTCGGCGATTTCTGGCGAAGTCTCTTCTTTGATCGCCGCGACCACCACATCGAAGCCTTGTGCTCGAGCGGCATCCAGCACTAGAAAAGGGAATCGCCCGTTGCCTGCGATGAGTCCGAGTTTTGCGTTGGCAGGGGACACGGTTCAAAGTCTAGCACCGGGCAGGCAGTATCCAGCCGATAGCGCAGGGAAGGTGGTGTCTGGATCTGAAGCCTCTGTTTTCTTTGTGAACGCTTTGCGCTCTACTCGGTCAAGCGATCTTAACCTCGAAGTAAGCTAAGAGCCAAAAGCCAAAAGCCAGAAGCCAGAAGCCAAAAGCCAGAAGCCAAAAGCCAGAAGCCAGAAGCCAGAAGCCGTGCTACTTGATCACTCCCCGTTCCGACGCTTCAATGAATTGGATCAACCGGTCGATGTCTTCCCCTCGATCCGGTTCAGACTTAAGCCTATCCAGGGCCTGCGAAGTGTTCAGCTTGGAAGCCAGCAGCACCTTGTAAGCGTGGTGAATCTTGCGAATCCGCTCTTTGGTAAAGCCGCGGCGCTCGAGTCCGATGGCGTTGAGCCCGTAAGCGTGGGTGTCGCGCGCGGCGGCAGTCTTAGAAAAGGGAAGCACATCGCGGGTGATCGTTGTCCCTCCGCCGATGAAAGAATAGGCCCCTATCCGCACGAAATGATGTACAGGACAAAGCGCTCCGACCGTGGCCCAGTCCTCGACAATCACATGTCCACCCAGTGTCGCGGCGTTGGCCAGGATGACGTGATCCCCAATCTGGCAGTCATGAGCGACGTGGGTGTAGGCCATGATCAGGGTGTGGTTGCCGACTCTCGTTACGCCACCACCTTTCACGGTGCCCCGGTTGATGGTCACGCACTCGCGAATGTCGTTGTGGTCGCCGATCTCCAGCCGTGTGGGCTCACCCGCGTACGTTACGTCCTGTGGCCCCGTGCCAATCGAGGCAAAAGGGAAGAACCGGTTGCCTGTGCCGATCTTGGTGGGGCCTGCGATCGCCACATGTGACATCAGCGTGCATTCCCCCCCCAGCTCTACCTCGGGTCCAATGACACAGTAGGGACCAATCTCGCAATCGAGGGAGATTCTTGCTCTTGGGTCAACAATCGCCGTCGGGTGGGCTTTCATCGTTAGTAGTCATGCCGCGCTGTGCACAGCGGAGGCCGGATCTATTCGTCTTCCGCGTTTCCGTCGGGAGAATCGCCGCGAACGTGTGAGCGCTCCACCAGCCTGCAACTGACGATGGCATCGGCGACGCGCTTGTCTCCAACGTAAGCCGTGCCATGCAAACGTACAGCCTTCTGGCGCAAAGTTATGACCTTGACTTCCAGGCGCAGCTGGTCGCCAGGTACGACGGGACGCCGGAACCGGGCGCGCTCAATCCCTGCGAACACGAACAGCTTGCTCTCCCGGTCTTCCACCGCCGCCAGCAGCAGCGCTCCACCCGCTTGCGCAATGGCTTCGACTACCAGCACCCCAGGCATTACGGGCGCGTCAGGGAAGTGGCCTGCAAAGAAAGGCTCGTTCATCGTGACATTCTTAATCGCCACAATACGGTCACCGGGCTGAAGCTCAATCACCCGGTCAACCAGGAGGAACGGGTGCCGGTGTGGCAGGAGTTCCATGATCTGGTTGATGTTGAGCGTAATCTTGGGCGGTGCGCTTTCCGTCAAGGGTTGAACAGGGTCCGTCATGACAGTTTTCATTGAAGGCGAAATTATACTGTACCTAGCCCATTTATCGGGTAAAAGCCATTGGACCACAGGCTCAGGAAAAACATGAAAAAGCTCGCGCAGAAGGCGTCCTCACCCAAAAACCCGTCGTACGAGCCGTCAAAACTTCTAAGCTACTTCGAAGGACGGCGGGAGGAGATTCTCCAAACCACCAGGCAGCTGGTTGAGATCGAGTCGCCGAGCGACAACAAAGAAGCCGTTGACCGGTTGGGCTCACTGTTGGCCGGCCGGTTTGAGGGACTGGGGGGCCATGCCAAGTTCCATCGCACGGAAAAGTTCGGCGATCACCTTCAAGTCGATTTCTCCGGCAAGAGCGGTCAGAAGCCGGTGCTGCTGCTGGGGCATCTTGATACGGTTTATCCCGTGGGCACGATCAAGACCATGCCGTTCCGCATTGCGGATGGTCGTCTATGGGGTCCCGGCAGCTTCGATATGAAAGCAGGAATCGCATTCATGCTCCACGCCATCGAGGGGCTTACCGCTTGCCATAGTACGCTGCCGCGACCGATCACGGTCCTACTGGTTTCCGATGAGGAGGTGGGCAGCGACACCTCCCGGCACATCACCGAGAGTTTGGCCAGGAAATCTGCGGCCGTGTTGGTCCTGGAGCCGGCATACGGGAGGAAAGGGGCAGTAAAAACTGCCCGCAAAGGTGTGGGCGAATACACTCTTAAGATCACCGGGAAGTCTGCACACTCAGGCCTTGATTTCGAAAAAGGCGAGAGCGCTATCGTCGAGATCTCGCGACAGATCCTCGAAATCTCGAAAATCGTCGATTTGAAACGCGGCATAACCTTGAACGTCGGGACCATCCAGGGTGGCACGCGCTCCAACGTCATTCCCGCGGAGGCCAGTGCCGTGTTGGACGTGCGCGTCGCCCGCGCGAAAGATGCCGCAGTAATCGACCGCCGGCTCCACTCTCTGAAGCCGTTCAACCGCCGTTGCAAGCTGCAAGTCACGGGCGGAGTCAATCGCCCTCCGATGGAAAGAACTCCCGCCGTGGCCGCGCTTTTCAAACATGCCAGCAGAATTGCCGGGGCGCTGGGCTGGAAGCTCGAAGAAGCGGCGGTGGGTGGTGGGTCAGACGGGAATTTTACTGCTGGACTTGGAATCCCCACCCTCGATGGCTTGGGTGGTGTGGGCGACGGCGCGCATGCCAGCCACGAGTCAGTCCTGATCTCCGAATTGCCGCGTCGGGCGGCGCTTGTGGCCGGCTTGATTGAGTCAGCATAGAGACAAACGGCTCCGGCCTAGCCAGCCTTGCACATGCTAGACTTCCACTCGCGCCACGGCCTCGTTTCGAAAGGACGCCTAATGAAGACCCGCTGGTTCCGCTCGTCACTCGTTGCTGTTTCGCTCCTGGCAACAACTTTCGTTCCCTCTCCTGCGAGAGCCACCGACCTAGTACACCACGTCTCCGGCAGAGCTCCGGTGCAGGGCAACGGCGGGGAGATGGCTGCCGAGCGTCCGGCAATGAACGCCCCCGCTACCGTTCCGCTCAAGAGGCCGGCCAACCCTTGGAAGTTGCTGGCTACGCTTCCCGGCGCAGTTGTCCACGACATTTCATTTGCCACACCGCAAATCGGATACGCCGCTGCCGAGCTCGGACAGGTATGGAAAACGACTGACGGGGGCACGAGCTGGAACCGGATCATGAATCTGGGATTTCCCTACTACTGGTACGGAGTGCAAGCGGCTGGCACCAATGACGTCGTCATCTCCGGATTCAACGACTCCAATTTTCAGGGCATTATTCGCTTCAGCCGGGATGGCGGCCAGACTTGGACCTCGGACATCGTTTTGACCACCAACGGCTGGGCCAACCGGGTCCGCTACGCGAACCTTCGCGACGGCCTGGTCATGGACCAGTTGAATCTCTCCGCCGCAAACGCGGCACACTACACCACCGACGGCGGACTGACCGAGTCCGACTGGACGGCCGTGGTCCCAGACCCGAACGGTGGCTGGTTTGGCAACCAGTTCAGCTTCTTGGCCAACCTGCATGTCCGCGCCTCTGGCATAACTTATTGCGCCAGCCCGGACGGCGGTGCGAACTGGAGTTGCAGCCCCTGCATAGACTCGGTCTTCGACGGTCCAACGTTCTTCGCGAATGACACCTACGGCTGGGTAGGCGGAGGCGAGATCTCGCCCAACGTCGAAGGCTGGGTGCATCGCACCGCCGACGGCGGCAAGACCTGGAGCGGACGCACCCTGGACATCGGCTGGCCGATTCGGGAGATTCTCTTCCTCACTCCAAAGATCGGCTGGGCGGTGGGCGGAAATCTCTACACCGGAGTAGGCGGAATGTATTTCAGTACGAGTGGCGGCCAGACTTGGTCACTCGATGCCGATACCGGGGCGGAAATGAGCTCCTGTGACAGCAAGCACCGGGGCAAGCGCGTGCAGGTTTGGTGCGCCGGCTATAACGCCGCGCTCAATGGCGTCATCTACACGCTACAAGGCAGGTTACCCTGACCGGCCTTTTGCGCTGATCTGTGTAACCCTAAGTGTCCCGGTTCTTTGACTCTGGGGGTACGGAAGCCTAGAATTTTCAGAGGGGTATTTGCGCTGTCTAAGCAGTGGTGCGGAGCATCCGGCAAACCCCGCAAGGAGGCATCGTATGGGCGGCAAAATCGGTTTGCCTGAAATCCTGATTATTCTGGCTATCGCACTCTTGATTTTTGGCCCCAGCAAGCTGGCAGACCTAGGCAAAGGACTCGGAGAAGGCATCAAGAATTTCAAATCAGCGGTGAAAGACGGTGACGGCAGCCAGGACAAGAAGTCCTAGACCTTTCGTAGAGACGTAGCTTGCTACGTCTCAGGTCTCGCACCGTGTTCCTGCAGCATTCGCCACACGAGCGACACCGGCAATCCCACCACATTGCAATAATCCCCTTCGATCCGTGAAATCCAGCGTGAAGCGATCCCTTGAATGGCATAGGCACCGGCTTTGTCCATGGGCTCGCCGGTCGCGACGTACGATCGGATGTCATCTTCGCTTAGTGAGTTCATGGTAACCAGGGTCGATTCCGACCGGACGTCTTCCAATCCCGCACCGGCCAGGCATACACCTGTGATTACCTCGTGTTTTCGCCCCGAAAGCAGTCGCAGCATCCGCGCCGCATCGGCTGAGTCGAGCGGTTTTTCCAGGATGTGTTCGTCGACGATCACCACGGTATCGGCCCCCAGCACCACATCTCCGGGCCGCTGCCGAAGAATGGCTTGGGCCTTCTCTCGCGCGAGCCTTTCCGCGTAGGCGCGGGGCAGTTCGCCCTTCCGTGGCAATTCAGGGACGTCGGCCGGTTGCACCACGAACGAAATCCCCGCATTACGCAACAACTCCTGCCTGCGCGGCGACGAAGACGCAAGAATAATCATGGGAAACTGATTTTATCGGAACCCCCGAACTCGCTGAGAACTGAGAACCGCGAACTGAGAACTGTCTTCTAACCCTGTTAAAATCAAATTCTAAGCATTCATCTCATGGACGCCACTTTTCTCCGTAATTTCGCGATTATTGCGCATATCGACCACGGAAAGTCCACGCTGGCCGACCGCCTGCTGGAACTCACCGGCTCGCTGACCGCGCGCGAAATGCAGGCCCAGGTGCTCGATTCCATGGATCTGGAGCGCGAGCGGGGCATCACCATCAAGGCCCATGCGGTCCGGATGATGTGTACCGCGCACGACGGCCAAACCTACCAGCTCAATTTGATCGACACCCCGGGCCATGTCGATTTTTCTTACGAGGTCTCGCGCTCACTGGCGTCCTGCGAAGGCGCGCTGCTGGTGGTGGACGCCTCCCAGGGAGTCGAAGCCCAGACCCTGGCGAATTCTTATCTCGCCATCAATCACGGTCTGGAAATTATCCCGGTCATCAACAAGATCGACCTGCCCAGCGCCGACATTCCTCGTACCAAAGAGATGATCGAAGGCGCTGTCGGTCTGGATGCTTCCGACGCAGTCCTGATCAGCGCGAAAACCGGCCAAGGTGTGCCGGATGTCCTGGAGGCCATCGTCAAGCGCATTCCACCGCCCAAAGGCGATCCCGAAAAGCGGCTGCAGGCGCTGATTTTCGACTCCTGGTTCGATCCCTACCGCGGCGTAATTGTTCTCACCCGCGTGTTCCAGGGCACGCTGCGCAAGGGACAAAAAATTCGGCTCATGTGGAACGGAAAAGTCCTGGACGTGGAAACGCTGGGCGTCCAGAGTCCCAAGCCGATCGAGGTCGACGAGCTCAAGGCCGGCGAGGTTGGCTTCCTGATCGCCAACATCAAGAATGTGGCCGATACCAAGATCGGCGACACCATTACCGAGGACGCCAATCCCGCCATCGAGCCCTTGCCTGGTTTTGAAGAAATCAAGCCCATGGTGTTCGCCGGGCTCTACACCGTGGATGCACACGAGCATACCCAACTTCGCGAAGCCCTCGAAAAGCTGCGGCTCAACGACTCTTCATTCTTCTTCGAGCCGGAAAGTTCGGTTGCGCTGGGCTTCGGCTTCCGCTGTGGCTTCCTCGGCCTGCTGCACATGGAGATCATTCAGGAGCGCCTGGAGCGTGAGTTTGGTCTGGAACTCATCACCACCGCCCCGGGCGTCCGCTACAAGATTTACAAGACCAACGGGGAAATGGTCGAGGTCGATAATCCCTCCCGATGGCTGCCCCAGAGTGAAATTGCCAGGATCGAGGAACCGGTGATCCTGGCCACCATCCTGACCCATGAAGAATACGTTGGCGGAATTCTGGCTCTTGTGGAAGAGAAACGCGGCCGCCAGAAGACCTTCGAGTACGTCAGTTCGTCGCGGGTCATGCTGCATTACGAACTGCCGCTGAATGAAATCGTGCTGGATTTTTACGATCGCCTGAAATCAGTATCCCGGGGCTATGCGTCGCTGGATTACCATTTGGCCGACTACTGGGAATCACCGATGGTGAAGCTGGATATCCTGGTCGCTGGTGAGCCGGTGGACGCGCTCTCCATCATCGTGCACCGCGACTTTGCCTACGAGCGGGGAAAAGCTCTGGTTTCCAAAATGAGGCAGTTGATTCCCCGACAGATGTTTGAGGTGGCGATCCAGGCTTCAATCGGGGCCAAGATCATAGCCCGCGAAACCGTTCATGCCATCCGCAAGAACGTTTTGGCCAAGTGCTACGGCGGCGACATCACCCGAAAAGTGGACATCCCCCAGGAGGCGTTCCTGGCCGTGCTGAAGGTTGGCGAGGACAGCAGTTAGTCTCCGACGTCATCCTGAGCGAAGCGGGCACCGGCTATGCGGGTGCCCCATCCTAACGGAGCGTTCTTTGCGACGTTAGGGTGGGGATTTCACGTCTGTTCCGCCCCTATTATACCTTTGTCATCCCGAGCGGAGCATCTGGTTTCGCTTGCGAAACCGGATGCGAAGTCGAGGGATCCCTACTCACTTCACTGTTCCCCTACCGTTTAGAGGCATTCTCCCGTTCGCTGGGTGGGCTGCTCACCTTACCCCCTTGTAATTCCGAATCCGCTTTAGCGGTAAAGAATCGGCTTCTCTCCAATTATGACCATGGTATAACGACCATAGTCGTCATCCTATGAAGACCATACCTGCCGGCACATTCAAGACTCACTGTCTTGCGCTCATGGAGGAGGTCAAGGCCAAGCGCCAGACGATCGTCATCACCAAACGCGGCCAACCGGTGGCCAAACTTGTGCCCGTCAACCCAGCCGCAGACGAAATCTTTGGCTTCTTCCACGGCAGGGGAGCCATCATCGGCGACGTGGTTTCGCCAGCGCTCTCTGCCAATGGCTGGGGCCGTCTCCG
>JAIQFW010000094.1 GCA_020073105.1 Terriglobia bacterium | reverse complement strand
ATCGCCTGCTCGAATTCTTCCTTCGAGATCCCCAGGTCGGCGATTGAACGCGGAATCGCCAACTGATCGAGTAACTGCTCCGTCGCCACCACCAGGTTCTTTACCTTCTCCTCGATCGTGTGACCGCCCAGTCCCAGCAGGTCGGCCATGGTTGCATATTTCTTGTGTGCGACATAACCCCGCTGGTTCGGTGAGGGCGTGAACTTCGTAGGCACGGATGCGTTGTAGGCAATGACATGTGGCAACATGAGCGCATTGGCCCGACCGTGCGCCACGCCGAACCGCGCGCCGAAGGCATGAGCCAGGGCGTGATTCACCCCCACCGCGGCGTTGGAAAAGGCTATCGCTGCAATGCAGGCAGCATTGTGCATCATGCTGCGCGCCTCTTCATCCTGGGGATGCTCATAAGCGAGGGGCAGGTACTTGAACACCAGACGAATCGCCTGCATGGCGTTGGAGTCGGTGTAGGGCGAAGCGTAAATCGAAACCCCGGCTTCCAAGGCGTGGGTCAAACAGTCGATGCCGGTGTCCGCAGTCAGCCCTTTCGGCATCGACATGACGAACTGCGGATCGACGATAGCCACATCCGGGGTCAGTGAGTAGTCGGCCAGGGTCACCTTGCGCCCGCGCTCTTTGTCGGACAGAACCGCAAACGGAGTGACTTCGCTCCCCGTTCCGCTGGTCGTGGGAATGGCAATCAACCGCGCCCGGTTGACTTTTTCGGTCGGATACTCGACCACGCGCTTGCGGATATCCATGAACGGCGCAGCCAGTTCCTGCAGATCGGCCGGACAAGAGTTTGTGCTGGAATATGGCGCCGGACGATATCTACGAGACCGAATTGCTCCAAAGCCGGGTTGGTGATGATGATGGTGGAGTGCGATGAGAGGCGGCGCAGATTTTCCACCGCATTCATGTTGAAGTAGATTTGATTCGGAACACGGAACCACATATGCGCCTGCGTTCTGCGGGCCACGCGTTTGATGTTGAGGTAGTGATAGACATTGACGTTGTCCGTTGTGCCGTTGCCGCCGCCGGTCCCGCACCCGAAGGAGAACGTCGGCACCATATCGTTGTAAATACCCCCAAACGCTCCAATGGATCCCGGCGAATTCACAATGACCCGCCCGGCGTTGATCACCTCACCGAACTTTCGGATTACGACATCGTTGCAGGAGAAAATGACTGCCGTATGTCCAAGCCCGCCGGCATGATTCACGTCCACGCACACTTTGAGCGCCTCACCAACGGATTTCGCCCGGTAGACCGAAAGCAGCGGGAAAAGCTTCTCGAACGATAGGGGGTGTTCACGACCTACACCTCGAATCGGCGCAATCAGGAGCTTGGTGTTCGGCTTGACCGCAAGACCGACCATACGGGCGATGTCGGTAGCTTTCTGCCCGACTGCCATGGGTTGCATGCATCCGGTTTCGGGGTCCATCACCGTGCGCGCCAGCAATTCCGTCTCTTTCTCATTGCAGATGTGCGCGCCCAAGTCGGCAAATTTTTTCAGCACGGTGTCATAAATCTCATCGTCGATCACCACCGTCTGCTCGGAGGCGCAAATCGTTCCATTGTCGAAGGTCTTGGAGGTGATGATGTCCACCACTGCCATGTTCAGGTCCGCCGTCTTTTCCAGATAGACTGGCGTATTGCCGGGGCCTACTCCCAAGGCCGGCTTGCCGGAGCTGTATGCAGCTTTCACCGCACTCGGCCCACCCGTGGCATCAATCAGGCCGACGTCTTTGTGCCGCATCAGGTAGGCATTGTCCTCCAGCGTATGCGCCTCCAGGCAGGTAAAAACGCCTTCCGGCGCGCCGTGCTTTACCGCCGTCTCATACATGATCCGTACCGCTTCGTGGCAACAGTGCCAGGCGCTCGGGTGCGGACTGAAGATGACCGCGTTCCGCGTCTTGATGGCCATGATGCATTTAAAGAGGACCGTCGAGGTAGGGTTCGTGATCGGCGTGAGGGAGAAGATGACTCCGATGGGTTCAGCCACCTCCACCAGACCGCGTTCCGGAAACTCACGAATGGGACCAACGGTGCGCTTATCTTTGACGTAATTGTAGACGAACTCTGTGGCCACCATGTTCTTGATGGCCTTGTCTTCCAGGACCCCGAGCTTGGTTTCCTCAACCGCCAGGCGGGCCAGATATTGAGCTTGCTCCAGCCCCGCCAGGACCATCGGTTTGACAATGCGATCAACATCCTCCTGTGTGCATTGGGTAAAGACCGCGGATGCAGTTCTGGCTTGACTGACTAGTCCTTCCAGATAGGCAATCCGTTCTTCACTGAGGTTTGGGACACTCGGCATTATTGTTCCCCCTCACGCGTCCACGGGGGTCACTACCTACGCGTAGTCGATCGGATGTTTTTCCAGCCAGTGCTCGTCTTCCACTCTGCCGATGTTTTTCAAGGCGCCGGAAACGATGCTCGCCCCCAAACGCCGGCTTTCCCAAGCAATGCCCGCACCAAAGCCGATTGCAGCTCCGACGACGCCATAGGCGAGCACTCTGCTTGTGGACTTGTGCCGGTTGGCCGAAAGCCCGCCTAACAGGCCGATGCCTGCGCCAATGGCGCTGGCCGTCACGGCATGTCGCGCTGACTCGTTGAGAAACGAAGCCAGGGGTCTTCCACTGAGAAATGCTTCCCGACCGGAGCGCGCACCTTTCAGTCCGGAATTCAGAAGCCTCCTGCCGTAATCAGCATTCGAGTGCTTCCACTCGCAGAAATTCATAGCAGGTCCTCACTGCGGCAATACTTCAGCCTGAAAACAGGCTACAACCCGCGCTGCCTCAAGGATGTGACTCTCGTCACTGGAGTCGGGTACTTTCCTCACTGGGGCCCAGGCCAACGCTATGCCCAAGCAGGCTTGACAAGCCAAATACTCACGGATCACGATTCGGAACAGGTCTACCTCTATGGCGCGCCCTGCAAACGTTGTGCGGTTGGAGCCTGAAACCCTGCAAGCCTTTGAAGCATACCTACGCGAGGCGGAGGCGGGAATGGAGCAGACGCTGCACGGAGGTGGCCCCTTTCTTTGGTCCGATGTCAATGCCGCGCGAGCTCAGCCGGTGCGCCAGGGACACATCGTGGCGCAACTCTGGTCGGCTCAAGGGCCGGTTAAAGTGCCGAAGGGCTTGATCCATGACTGGATCGCCGCCGTCTTCATTCCTGGTACAACGGTTGCGGACACGCTCACGCTGGTGCAGGACTACAACAACCACAAGACCATCTACCAGCCCGAGGTCATTGACTCAACCTTGATCCGCCGCCACGGTAACGATTTCAAAATCCACTTACGACTTCTCAAAAAGAAAGTCATTACAGCAGTCCTTGATACCGACCATGACGTGCACTATTTCTCCGTGGATCCAACCCGCTGGTATTGTCACTCCCATACCACACAGATCACGGAGGTGGAAAACGCCGGCGGCCCGAAAGAGAGACCACTGCCGCCGGACACCGGCCACGGCTACCTTTGGCGTCTGTATTCCTATTGGCGATTTGAGGAGAAGAAAGAGGGGGTGTACGCTGAGTGTCGCGCCATTTCGCTGACGCGCGATGTGCCGTTTGGGCTGGGCTGGATTATCGAGCCGATCATCCAGAGTCTGCCCAAGGAGTCGCTGATTAAGACTCTCGAGGCAACGCGCCTGGCGCTCCGGCGCTGAGATTTAGTGGCGAGCTCAGGGTACTACCACCTCTTCCTCGGACCACTCATCCTGCGGTTGGAGGGGGTCGTAAGAAGGACCAGCCAGGCCGTCGCTGATCATGTGATCGATGAGTTCGTCCATCCAGCCAAATTCCTCTTGTCGAAGTTCTTGCTCCCACTCCGCTTCCTCTTCCCAACTCCACGGCCATTGGTTAGGGCTCATAGCGGTACCCTCCCGATCTGTTGGCATTGCCCCAAGGTGCTCAGCGCTCAGCATACCAGTGTCAACTTTGGCAATTCTGTGACGCGGCATACAGCCATCGGTGATGGTCTTTCGCCGGTCAACAGGAGAGAACGGATGGCTTAGACAGGCAAACTTGCCGCCGCCAGGCGCTCCGCAATAATGGTGTAAACGGATGGATTGAAAACTAGTCCGACGTGCGTCCCCGGAACCTCGAAGTCGAGATCGCGGTCTCCAGTCCTGCAGTATCGCCAATCGACAATTCCATCATCCTTGGTATAGATGGCGGTCTCAGCGACCGAAGCGGGCAGCGCACAGCGCAGCGAACTAAGAAAATCGCAGGTACAGCGAGGCGTGTAGCAATCCGGTAGGACGTGGCGACCGTGCTGGCTCAAGATCTGGCTACGCACCTCCTTCGCAGCGCGCAGAATGGATGGATGCATCACCGTGCCACGGATGGGTGCCGCGAGAGTGATAACCGAGGCAACATCCTTAGGTCGCTGACTGGCGACCGAGCGGGCGATGATCCCTCCCAAGCTATGCCCGATCAAGTGGATCTTGCGGCCGGTCTGTTCGATCGCCTTGTTGATGGTTGCCGTAAGACGATACCGGATCAGCAGGTTCGGGCACTCTGCATTCATGCCGATACCGGAGAGGTACGCCCGATATCCTATGCGCTCGAGCCAGGAATGCAGATGGGTTACATAGAGGTCGGTTCCGAGGAATCCCGGAATGACGACGACGGCGGAACTGTCCCCGCGCGGTATACCTAAACCGTAGAAAACGGGTGAGGCATGCAGCAGCAGCAGCTCGGCGCCAAACAGTGCCTCTTTCCAGATCGGAATGTCAGCTTCCGCTTCGTGCTCGTAAATGCGAGCCTCCGGGGGCGGTATCCTGGACCTTCGTCGCCCTGGCGCTTTGTTTTTCACTTAGCCGCTCTTCAAACTGATGGCGCCCTTTTCGACGACCAGCGCGTCAGGATTCTACAGGGCACTCCGATGACGTGTCCACTCCTCCACACCGGCACGTCATCAGAGTGTGCCCACCCTTCCTGGCTGCGAATATATAAAGACCAACAGTTGGCCAGCCTGGTTCCATCCCAGATCAGGCGCCGGCATGCGCTGCATGGGTCTTCGCGGTCTTGGGATGATGCACTGTGTGCATCGGACGACGCCCGGCCGCGCGGACATTACGCGGTTTGATCATCGACTCGATAAGCGCCTTTTCGGCACTGACAAAGCTTTTCACGCCTTCCCCGGTGAGGTTCGCCATGGGCATGAGCCGGGCCGGCGAAAGCAGCCCCATCGTCTTGGTCGCCATCTTCAGATTCACGTTCGTCTGCCGGCCCACGACATCCAGCAGCTTCTTTTGCGCGTCGATGAACGCATTGGTGGCTTCGCTCGCCAGCTTCGACAATTCCGTCTTCTTCATGGTCTTGACCTGATCGTGCTTGCCGCTGGTTGCTCTGGCGCTTTCCTGGGCAATCACATCGAGAAACTTCTTCTGTGCCTGAACGAAGGTATCCATCCCCTCACGGGCGAGATCCGCCAGGTGTGTGTTCTGATAGCCCTTGCCGGCTTTCACTGCCTCGAGCCAATGCATTGTCTGCTTGCTGGTGGTGGCCAGGAAATCCTGTTGCATCCTGATGAAGGTATCAAGGCTGCGGCGAACAAGGTCCGTCAGTGCCATGGCTCTCATGGAACCGGCGAGCCGCTCCTTGCCGCCGTTCATCATGATTTCGTTCTCCTGTTGCGCCAGATTGAGAAGGATCTTCTGGGCTTCCACAAAGCTGGATGTCCCTTCCATGGCCAGTTCAGTCAGAATCGCCACCGGGGAATGCTCAGGATCGAATATTCCGTCCCGCATAGTTTTGGTCGCGACCACGTTTTGGCGCATGGCAACATCCACGAGGATCCGTTGCGTGGCAAAGAAACTCTCCACGCCTTGCTGCACCCACCCGGTCAGCAGGGAAATAAATGTCGGCGGGCCATACTGGGGGGAGTGCCCGGGCTTGGATTGCTTTCTCATAAATAGCCTCCATTTGCTGCACTGCAGCATCAAGGCAAATGTATACCTCTAAAGTCTTTATGTCAATGTCGAAGTCAATCGGTGTTGCGGTGCGGCAGACGGAGCATCGGGCTGACAAACGGCCAGTGTTTTCAACAAGCTGGGCACAACGAATGTAGCTTACAGGCCGTCGACAACTCGGGCTGTGATCGCCAGCACGTTAAGCAGTGATTCCAGTTCGGCGGGAGAGCCTTCTCAATTGCAGGGCCGAGGTCTCTGCTATGCTGCGAGATTGGCGGTCAAGTGAACACACTCAACCAGGTCTATTCTTCCCGCTCGGTTCGGCGCCGATACGAGGTGTGGTTCCTCCGCCTCAATCTTGCCGATGGCGGCGGGGCTTGGTGGCTCCGCTATCTGCTGATGAATCCTGGGCGGGACGGTTGCGTGGGCAACGTGCTAGGCAAGCCGGTCCAGGTTTGGGCAACATGGTTCCCGCTGAACGAACGGCCGCAGAGCTTCATCCAGGGTTTCCCGTTGGATGGACTTCAACTCAGCGAGAAGGGCAGAAGCCCATTTCACTTTGCGATCGCGGACAATGCAATCGATGAGGAATCTTGCCGCGGCCGCCTGCGGGTGGATGGACATGAGATCGCCTGGGACCTGCGGTATTCCTCCACCTTTCAAGTCACGCTGAGCAGCAAGGGCTGGATTGGTTTCTCCCGAACCCCTCATTCCGACGCTGTCTTTTCCGGCCACATAATTCTCGATGGCCGGAGGTTCGAAGGACAGCCTCTGGGTTGTGGCTTGCAGGGCCACAATTGTGGGTACCGGCATCGCAACTTCTGGACATGGGCGCATGCGTATTTCCCCCGGCCCAGAGCGGGTCCGAGCACGTTTGAAGCCTTGGTCTACGAAATGCCGTTTGGCCTGGTCTTTCGCAAGAGCGTGCTCTGGCACGAAGGCAAGCAGTACGTCTTCCGCAAACTGCGAGAGATCAGAGAAGATCGCAAGAATCTGCAATGGAATTTTCGTGGTGTCAGCCGAGATGGCTCCCAGTTAGAAGTTGCCCTCGACGGCCGGGGGCCGGGAATTCACCGATTGCCTTATTTGAAGACCGATTGCTCGGGAACCTTCGAGGTGGCGAACAACAGCCTGGCCAGCGCTGCGCTCAGCTTCACGCGGACCGGCAAGTCCGCCGAGAAGTTGGAAACTATTGGCGGCGCCGTGCTGGAGATGGTGGGCTGATTCGCGTTAGCAATTCGCGGTTTCTGATCGATGCGCCACTCAGGCAGACCGTGACCGCTCCAGCAGCGCCTGTGCTCCTTGCCAACACACCCGGCTGCCATAAAACAGCGTGCTGGATTGGACCGCCAGCCAATCTCTGAGGGAAAGCGGCGACCCGAACGCCTGCCAACTGGTCAGCCAACGCTGCGTGGCATGGCGCGCGATGATGGAGATCATGCTTACGTCGGGGTCGCCGATATCGTGCTGGACACCGTCCAGGGTGAACAGCACTTTGCGCAGCATGATGAGCGGTGCAGGAAGGCGGACCCCTTTCATGGCGATGTTTTCCAACAGATCTAGCGCATCCGCGGCTCCCGGGACCCGCGTGAGTGGCAATTGGGTGATGAAGCGCTCCACGCAGTCGCGGATGATTTTTGCTTGGGATCCCTTGCGCCGCGCTCCACCCCGGCTCATCGCCTGAATTTGCTCGAATATGCCATCCGGGTCCCGCAAAGCGGTCAACAGGAACAGCATCGCGAGATGCCGCCGTTCTTCCACGTTTACGTGCTCGGTCAATGCCCAGTCGAGAATGACGAGTTCTCCGCTTCGCTTGTCATAAAGTAGGTTGCCGGCATGCGGATCGGCGTGGAACATGGCGTCTTTCTCTGTCGAGAAGATAGGGACCGCAAGAAAGGCTTCAATCAACAGCTCGGAAACTCGGGCCCGGCGCCATTCCGGCAGGCGGGCGACGGCGTTGGTGACCTTCTTGCCACGCTCTTCGGTCATGGCCGTAATCCCGGAGGTACACAACGGCCGAATCAAGCGGGGAACGCGAATGCCGTGCAGGGAGCCGTAGACACGGAACGCTTCCAGCAGCGTCGCTTGTTCGCGCGGAAAGTCTACCTCGTGCTGCAGCAGGCGCCGGACATCGCTGAAGGTTTCGGGGAGAACGCGCTTCGCGAAACCGTACTTGTCGGTCTTGGATCCAATATACTTCGCCAGCTGCGCCAGCAGGTGCATGTCCTCGGCAAAACACGCGGGGATGTGGGGTTTCATGACCTTAAACACCCCGCGCTCCCGCCACCCCGTGTCCGGGTCCCGCCAGGTGAAGCGCAGCACTGCGCTGACGCTGGCTTCGAAAAAAATGCCGGGTTTGATCTTTACCGCGTTGGCTTCAAGCCGCGGCCCCAATTCCTCAACGATGATCGCCCGGATCTGCTCAGGATCCATATCCGAGATTCCGTTTTCCAGTTCCATGAGCGCGCGTCGCAACCGCGGCTGCAGGTGACGATTTCTGGCCAGCACTTGCCCAAGTTTTTGCAGGCCTGGAACCTTGGAGATGAGCTTCAGCAGACGCTGACCGGTCGGCGTATTCGACGGAAGCTCCATCTGCTCGACGAGCTTGGGGGCGAGGCGGTCAATCGAGAGATGCACGAACATGAACAGCATGGCGTCCTGAACCAGTGGACGCCAGTGGGCATATTCATTGGGGACCAGCTCTTCCGCCGGCAGACGCTGGATGACCCAGCGCCCGATCCGCTCGCGCAAGAGCGGTCCAGCAGGGCCGTGCAGCATGGCTTCGATCGCACTGACTCTTTCCGGGGAGGTTGGGTAGGCGGAGAAAAAGGCGGCTCGCAATTCATCCGGCGTGAACCGCTGCAAGTCGCGTTCGTTCAGGGACAAGGCGATCATTCCCAGCCCGTACCTCCGGTAGCGATTCGAATGGGCAGGAATCTTCTCCTTCACCTGGCTCTGGGCCAGTATGACGGTTGCGGCTTGCGCAGCAGCGCCTATGCAATCACATATTTGCCGGCTTCGATTACCCTTTGTGCGATGTCCTGGCGCAAGCCAACGGTGTTGAATGGCTCGTGCTTACCGAGCCGGCGTACGACGGCCATTTGGGTTCGCAGCATATCGCCCTCGGCGACGGCAGCGATGACTTTTCTTGCGTTGCTCTCGATTCTCTCGATCGCACCCGCCAGGTAGACGCGAGTCATGGCAATGGCAAGCTTCGACTCAGCCTCGCCATTCCGCGCGGCCAGCTTTTGCGCGCGCAGCACGGCCGACTCCATGGCATAGGTCTCGATCACCATGTCGGCGATGGCAGCCATGATCTCCTGCTGGTCCTGAATGGCCTGCATGTACTTCTGGCTGGCGATCCCAGCGGCGAAGAGGCCAATCTTCTTCGCGCTGGCAACCAGCTTCCGCTCCTCCACGAAGGAATCGTCTCCCTCGTCGTCAGCGGCGGCGCCGGAGAGCACTTCGTCCATGAGTTTTTTGATGGCCGGCATCAGTGGCAGCTGGCCGGACATGGCCCGCTTCAACAGGAAGCCGGTAATGACCAGCCGGTTGATTTCGTTGGTGCCCTCGAATATCCGGTTGACGCGGGAGTCGCGGTAGGCGAGCTCCGCCGGGTACTCCTCTACGAATCCGTACCCGCCGTAGATTTGCACCATTTCGTCGACCACGAAATCGACCAACTCCGAGCCCCATACCTTGAGAATGGAACATTCGATGGCGTACTCGTCGATCACCTTGCGGACTGCGGGCATATCGGTGACGTAAGACTCGCCGAGTCCCGCAATGGCCGCATCCATCATGCCCACCGTGCGATAGGCCATGGCTTCGCCAGTGAAGATGCCAACCGCCATGTTGGCCAGCTTCTCGCGAATCAAGCCGAAGTCAGCGATCACCTTCCCGAATGCTTTGCGCTGCTTGGCGTAGGCGATGGAGAGCTCGATGCAATAACGGGCCGAGCCCACGCATCCTGCTCCCAGTTTGAAGCGTCCGACGTTCAGGACGTTGAAGGCAATGTGGTGTCCCTTGCCGATCTCTCCCAGGACATTCTCCACCGGCACCTTGCAGTCGGTCAGGATGAGCGGGCAGGTGGACGACCCGCGAATTCCCATCTTGTGCTCTTCTGCGCCGATGGAGAAACCCGGAAAGCTGCGTTCAATCAGGAAGGCCGTGAACTTCTCTCCATTCACCTTGGCAAAGACGGTGAACAGGTCGGCGAAGCCGGCATTGGTGATCCACATTTTCTCGCCGTTCAGGATGTAGTGCTTGCCATCTGGCGAAAGCTCGGCACGAGCGCGGCAGTTGAGAGCATCGGATGCCGAAGACGATTCCGAAAGGGCATAAGCGCCGACCATCTGGCCCGACGCCAGCCCCGGTAGGTACTTCTTCTTCTGCTCTTCAGTGCCGAAATAAACGATGGGCAGCGTGCCGATGCAGGTGTGGGCACCCCAGGTGGCACTGAAGCCGGCATATCTGGCCAGTCGGTCAGCGATGATCGCCGAGGTGACCTTATCCATCTGCAGGCCACCATAGGCTTCGGGAGTATCCACGGCACTCAGGCCCAGGTCACCCGCCTTCTTCACCAATTCGCGAAGCAGAAAAGGTTCCTTGTGCTCCATCTTCTCGATATTAGGGATGATTTCGTTGAGAACGAATTCCTCGGCGGTTTGCGCGATGAGGTTGTGCTGCTCGGTGAAATCTTCCGGGGTAAATGTGCTTTCCGGTGGGCAGCCCTCAATCAGGAAGCTGCCACCAGGGACCTTTGCAGTGGGCAACGCAGTAATCGTGGCCATAATTCTCTCTCCCTAAAATTGCATTCTTCGAGCTTCTACTGCATAGCAATCTTGCGGACGGCGAAGTATTTTTCGCGCAGCTCTTTCTTCAGGACCTTGCCACTGCCCGTCTTGGGCAGGCTGTCAAAAAAATCAACCGAGTGAGGACACTTGTAGTGGGACAAACGGGACCGGCAAAAGTGCAGCAGTTCGGCTTCATTGGTTTGGGCCCCCGGCTTCAAAACCACCAGCGCTTTCGGCACCTCTCCCCACTTCTCATGGGGAACCGGAATGACCACTGCCTCGAATACGCCGGGGTGCGAAGCCAGCACTTTCTCGACTTCCAGGGAAGATATATTCTCTCCGCCGCTTACGATGATGTCCTTCTTGCGGTCCACAATCAGGAGATAGTTGTTCTCGTCGATGGTGGCTACATCGCCAGTGTGGAACCAGCCGCCCTCCATCGCGGACTGGGTGGCGTCCGGACGGCCCCAATAGCCCTGCATGACGGCATCGCCTCTTGCCACCACCTCGCCAACCGCCGTGCGATCGCGCGGCACATCGTTCCCATTCCCGTCGACAACCCGCAGCTCGACGCCGGGAATTGCAAACCCGGTCATCGCCTGGTGAACATGGCGCTGATGGTCTTGCCATGGCAAACCCGGTTTCATCGGTGAAAACGCGATCGCCGGGGACGTCTCGGTCAAGCCGTACCCGGAGATGCAGCGGCAACCCAGCTTCTCTTCTACTTCTCTCACCAGAGTTGGAGAAGAAGCAGCCCCGCCAATCGTGATCAGTCGCAAACTGCTCAAGTCATGCTTGGTTCTCTCGGGGGAATTTACTAAGGCGTTGGCCATAGTGGGAACCAGAGCGCAGCACCACACTCGCTCCCGCTCCACCAGGCGGAACACTTCCGCCGGGCTGAAGTGATGAATCATGACGTGCGTACCGCCCACCAGCGTGATGGTGTGAGCAGCACCCCACCCGTTGGCGTGGAACAGAGGGATGGTGTGCAACATCACCGTTTCACCCGCAGTGTATCCCGCCATGGTCGGTGAAGTCTGACCCGCTACAATGACCGACAGAGCGTGCAGATACACATTGCGATGAGACAACATGACGCCCTTCGGGGTGTCGCTGCTCCCGCTGGTGTAAAAGAGTTCTGCCAGGGAGTCTTCGTCAATCCGGGTCACGTCGCACTGGAAGGGCGTGGACGCCGCCAAAAGGTCCTCGTAGTTGTGCGGCGCGAGCCAGCCCGCCTGCGGCTGACCATCCAAAAGAAAAAAAGCCTCGATCGAAAAAACGGCCTTTCGAAAGGCCTCAACCAGAGGAAGAAAATGCCGCTCGACAAAGAGGAACTTTGCCTTAGCGTCGTTGAGCACGAACTCCAATTCATGGGGGGCGAGCCGCATGTTCAAGGGAAGCAGGACGCAACCGGCCTCCAGAACTCCGTAGTAAGCCTCCAGCAGCCGATGGCAATTGGTGCTGAGAAAGGCGATGCGATCGCCAGGCTGCGCGCCAGCCGCCAAAAGGGCCCCGGCCAGACGCGCGCAGCGGTCGGCAAACTGTGCATAGGTGAAACGCCCTGTTTCGCAAACCACGCCCACCTTGTTGGGGAACTGTTCGCGAGCGTACCGTAGGCACCGTATGGGAGTAAGAGGAATGTTCATGATCGCCTCATTGATAAAGACCGGGCGATAGTCCAAGCTAGTAATCAGCAGCACAGGCCGGCCTTGTCTTGGTTCCGCAGCAAAGCAAGGCGATTCCGCGCGCCACTACCTTACTTGCCCAGGGGCTCCGGTTGGAGCCGGAGGCATCGATCGGATGCTTCCGAATGCTGCGATGCAGCATCGCCCACAGAATACCTAACTGTCCGGAAGCGCGTCAAGGAGATGGATGCGACTTTGTGCAACGCAAGATGGCAGGGCCTGGAGCAGAGTACAGTTTTGCGCCGCAAGATCAGCGCAATAGAGCATCACCAGGTTCCCACGGTGCTGCGTACGCTACAGCATTTCTGCTGTACAAACGATCGACAGCAATGGCAATATGGAAAGATAACGATTGTTGCAGTGCAATAAGAGGCCAGTAGATGCCATCGGAAACCGTGGTCATAAAAAAATACGGCAACCGGCGGCTGTACGATACTTCCGGCAGCCGCTACGTGAATCTGGATGAGATCGCTGCCCTGATCCGGAAGGGCAAGCCGGTACAGGTCGTCGATGCCAAAACCGGCGAGGACTTGACCCGCGTCACGCTCACCCAGATCATCACGGAAGATGCCAAGGACAAGCCGACCGGGCTGCCGCTCGAACTCCTGCGTCAGCTCATCGTCGCATCCGACCAAGCCCGGCAGGAATTTGTCATGTGGTACCTTAAGTCGGCTTTTGACACCTACGAAAGCGTGCAGGAGGCGGTACAGAACCGTCTGGGCGAGATGCAGTCGGCGATCCTCTCCCCGGTGGAATCCATGAAACGCCTCCTAAGTGGCGGCCCGCGTTCAACCCCGCAAGACGACCAGTCGGAGCTCAAGGCTTTGCGTAAGCGCGTGTCAGAACTCGAGAGTCGCAGCAAGAAGCGTCCGCCCAAGAAACGGTCTCGCGGCGTTGCGAACCGGGCCCGTGGGTGAGGGAATATCCGGTTTTCTTGACGCGCAAAGGTTCTTCTCAACAGGTGTTGATTAGGGGTGAGAAGAGTGGCGGTTCGACGGAGATTGCGAGTTGATGGCGGGGTAACCTAGTGTCCGGCGCGCAGAGGCGAAATCAGCAGGCTCCGTGCCGCCTTCTTCTTGGTTTCAGATTTGTCGGGCTGGTACACCAGATCCAGCGAGCCTTCCGCCGTAGGCGAGGCATCTGCCAGCACAGCCGCCAGGCCGCGGAAAGAGCGCCCCACATCTACGCTCTCATGAAGCGCAACCGGAGAACCTTTGTCGATGGCGGGGGCAATCGCCTGGTGATTGTTGGGAATCCTCCAAAGCACCTTGCAGTTGGTGGCAGCTTCGACGTCTTCGTCCCCGAACCCCGGAATCTTCTTATAGCGGTTCAGCACCAGACGAACTCGATCGCGCCCGGCGCCCTCCTCCAGAAAGCTGCGCTTGCGCCCGGCACTCCAAAGTGAGACTACGTCAGCCTGGGCAACCAGCAACACCGCATTCGACAGCTCGCAAAGCATACGCGCGGTCTCGTCCAAACGGTTAGAGCAGTCCACCACCACGAAACGAAAATGCGAGACCAAGTGATCAAAAAGCTGGGCTAGTTCGGCGGCGGTGGGCGATGCTACCTGAGGCTGCTGCGGGCCCGCCAGCAGTTGCAGGCCGTCCTTGCAGGAGGTCATTAAACCTTCCAGCAGGGAAGAGTCAATCCGGTGCAGGTTCTGGAGAGCATCCGTGAGGCCAAACGTAGGCCGGGCATTGAGGTGGAGGGCGGCGTGCCCCAGGGGGGCGAAGTCCACCAACAGGGCACCCGCGTGCAATTCTTGGAGGGCGATGGCGGTGTTGACCGCTACGGTGGTCGCTCCTGATCCCCCTTTTGCGTTGGTGACCATGAAGACCCGGGCGCGGCCCGAGGTGGTGCGTGCCTTACTGCGCGACGCCGAGAAACGGGTGAGCGCTTCCACCATGCTTTCAGCGGTGGCATTGCGTTCCAGAAATTCGCGGGCCCCGGCGCGCATGGCAGAAACGATGGTTTCAGGGCGGTCCAATTCCCCCACCGCAAAGATGACGATTTCACTGGTCGTGCCCTGGATCAATTCGATGGCATGGATGGCCCGCTCCACGTTCTCGGGGTCAATATCGACGACCACCACTTCGGCCCGCACGTCCTGGATTTGGCGCAGGATAGCGTCGGTTGGAGTCACGGGAAATCCGACGTGACCGAACACATTGCGGCCGATCTGGGTGTTCTCCAGGCGCTGCTGGAGAACCGCCAGTCGCTCTTTTTCATAGGTCAGAAGGGTGACCGCAATGCCGTGCATGGACGGGCCTCAATTACCTTCGTATAAGTGCATGGTATGAAGAGTCAGACATTACGCCAAGTGACTTTTGTAACCGATGTCCGCCAGAAAAAACTTCCTTAAAGTCTTGTCCGGATTCCCACTCAGGGCCTAAATGCGCTTAGCACCAGATACCGTCACACCGGGAGGAGGGTCCGTGGATTACGAGACATTCTATTCCAATTTCGGGGAAATGCAAATTAGAGGCGGCTGAGAAGCCGCAATCGGCGGACGTTCTGCGGGCGCAAGCCGACTTTGGTGTCTCCGAGGAGGTCAGCGCGTTACGCGGTTCACTGTTTCCGGCTGGTAGGATAGTTTCCAGGGCGAACGCAACGTGCCATCCAGAACTGACCTTCCAGAAGACCAGAGTCCGGCCAGTCCAGCATCCGAGAAAATTCAGCTATCCGCGACCCTGCGCGCCCTACGCCACCGGAACTTCCGGCTGTTTTTTAGCGGACAACTGATCTCGTTGATCGGGACCTGGATGCAGAGCGTGGCCCAGGCCTGGCTGGTCTACCGCCTGACAGGGTCATCTCTATTATTGGGATCGGTTGGGTTCGCCAGCCAGTTCCCCGTCTTTGTGGTCGCTCCGCTTGGCGGAATTGCCGCAGACCGTCTCAACCGGCAACGCATTGTGATCGCGACCCAAACCGCCTCCATGATTCTCGCCTTCATTCTGGCGGTCCTGACCCTGACCCACACCGTGCAGGTGTGGCACATCTTCGTGCTGGCGGCGTTATTGGGCGTCGTCAATGCCTTCGACATCCCCGGTCGGCAATCTTTCCTGGTGGAGATGGTGGGGAAAGAGGACTTGATGAACGCCATCGCTCTGAACTCCTCCATGTTTAACGGCGCGCGCATCATTGGCCCTGCCATCGCCGGGATCCTGGTGGCCAGAATTGGCGAGGGCTGGTGTTTCTTTGTGAATGCCGTGAGCTACATCGCAGTGATCATCGGGCTTTTCATGATGCAGGTGCAGCCGCGTTCCTATCACACCGAAGCCTCTCCGCTGGCGCACATTATCGAGGGCTTCCGCTTCGTGCGAAACACCGGACCGATTCGCGCCATTCTCCTTCTTCTGGGGCTGGTGAGCCTGGTGGCCATGCCCTACACCGTGCTCATGCCGATCTTCGCCGACAAAGTCCTTCACGGTGGAGCGCGGGAATTGGGGATTCTGATGGGCGCGACCGGAGTGGGTGCCCTGCTGGCCGCGCTCACCCTGGCTGCACGGACCGGCGTGCGCGGGCTCGGCCGCTGGGTAGCATTTTCCTGTGGGGGTTTCGGGGTCAGTCTGATTTTGTTCGCTTTCTCCCGGACTTTCTGGCTCTCCACGGCGCTGCTCCTGCCGGTGGGGTTCTGCATGATGCTGCAGATGTCTTCCTCTAACACGCTGATCCAAGCGATGGTTCCCGACCACCTTCGCGGGCGGGTCATGGCGGTGTACACCATGATGTTTATGGGCATGGCACCGTTTGGGGCTTTCTTTGCCGGAGCACTGGCAGACCGCTTGGGCGCGCCCATTACGGTTGCCATGGGCGCAGTCGCTGCCGTAGGGGGTGCCACGCTGTTTTGGATGGGGCTGCCGAAGATTCGAGTCGAGGCGCGCCGGCTCATCGTCGCCCAGGGTGTGGCGGCCGGCGTGCCAGCGGAAGAGATGACGGCGAGAGTCGTAGAAGACTAGAAATCACGCCGAGGGCATACCATCTTAGTCGATGATGGCTGCAACTGGATCTTGAATCAAGTAACCAAGACCCGAGTCTGCCCGTATTAGCTATCGAGGGACACTTCCCGATGACCAGGTGCTTATGACAGGCGGAGAGACTGGGACGATGCGGCCGACGGATAGCGGCGCGCAGTGGCTGACAACCATCGCATCATTGATCGTGGGTGCCGCTTTCTTTGCCCTTTGGTTCTGGTTGTTGCCTCCCCGGCTTGGTTTCCGCGCCGATACGCCGAGTACCGCGCCCTGGCGATGGTTGGCCGCCGTGCCCTCAGTGCTTGGTTTCGCGGTAGCACTACGCTGCGTGTGGGACTTCGGACACACCGGTCGGGGAACGCCCGCGCCCTTTGCCCCGCCGAGCAGGCTGGTTGTGGTGGGTTTCTATCAATACGTGCGGAACCCCATGTACGTCGGCTTCTTTGTGGGATGGATGGGCCTGTGGGTGGTGTTCGGACGGGCAAACTTGTCCGTGATCGTGGGGGTGGCGGCTGCTGTGCTCGGAGTCGTTCTGTTTGTGCGGCTCTATGAGGAGCCAACCCTGCGAAGGATGTTTGGCGCAGAGTACGAGGAATATTGCCGCCACGTAAGGCGATGGCTGCCACGTATCCGGCCTTGGGAGCAGTGAGGGTTGCTCTCCGCGGTCCTTCTCCGCGCTCTCCGCGGCCCTTCTCAGCGGCCTCTGCGTTTCAAGGTTTGATCCTAAATCGCAGAGGTCGCGGAGAACCGCCGCTGAGTACGCGGAGCCGGCAGATCGATTCCAGGACCTTCGAGTTGCTGAAATTGAGACGCTACCGAACCCACCGACTTGTTGACGTCTCCGGCGATTCCCCCTAAGATGTCTCGACACAGTTGCCGCATCAAGCGCCATGATCGGCCAAATCATTTCTCACTACCGGATTCTGGAGAAGCTGGGTGGCGGAGGAATGGGTGTCGTCTACAAGGCTGAGGACACCACGCTCGGCCGGTTTGTAGCCCTCAAGTTCCTGCCCGACGACTTGGCCCAGGATCCACAAACCATCGAACGCTTCCGCCGGGAAGCGCGTGCCGCTTCCTCCCTCAACCACCCCAACATTTGCACCATCCACGAGATTGGCCAGCATGACGGGCGGCTGTTCATCGTCATGGAGTGCCTCAGCGGCCAGACGTTGAAGCACGCCATTCAGGCCAGTCCGCTTGAATTAGACGGTCTGTTGGGCGTCGGGATCGAGGTGGCGGACGCGCTTGAAGCCGCGCACAGCAAGGGAATCGTGCATCGCGACATCAAGCCCGCGAACATTTTCGTCACCGACCGCGGCCATGCCAAGATTCTCGATTTCGGGCTGGCAAAGATGGCCCGGGCCCACCAATCTTCCAACGGCGAATCGCAGACCCGCGCGAGTGACATCGACCTGACCAGCCCCGGGAGCGCCGTGGGTACCGTCGCCTACATGTCGCCGGAACAGCTGCGGGGAAAGGAACTGGACGGCCGCACGGATTTGTTTTCCTTCGGCGTCGTGCTGTACGAAATGGCCACCGGCGTAATGCCGTTTCAGGGCGAGACATCTGCCGTCATTACCGAGGCCATTCTTAATCGTGCTCCCGCGCCCCTCCTGCGGCTCAATCCCAAGCTGCCGCAGAAGCTGGAAGAGATCATCGGCAAGTCGCTGGAAAAGGACCGTGATTTGCGTTGTCAGACAGCGGCTGAGTTGCGCGCCGATCTGAAACGCCTCAAGCGCTCGCTCGACTCGTCGCGCACTTCCGTAGTAACAGAGAGCTCTGGCTCGGCCGCGGCTCGGCCGGAG
>JAIQFW010000288.1 GCA_020073105.1 Terriglobia bacterium | reverse complement strand
CATGCTTGCCATACACATTGTTGGCCAGGAACATGGTCTTCATCTTCTCGGATTCGTAGTGCTGATCGAGAAATTCTCCCAGGCTCCCGGTGAGAAACGAAACCAGTTGTGCGATCTCGTTGCTGGAGATTCCCCGAAAACGCTTGCCCACGCGGAACAGGTCTGCCCACCCGCTGAAACTCGAGGCGTCGATTTCCGGCGGAGGTTCGAGAAAGAACGGCTGCAGGTAGCGGGCCAGCTTTTTCAGCCGGTCGTCAACCCGCACAAAGGTTTCTGCGTCTTTGGCGGAAAGTTTGCGGAACTCTGCCTTGGCACGCTCGCGGTCCGCCCACCAGGGCACAACTTGCCCGTCGGGAAACGGGACCTGGATGGCGGGGTCGCAGGGAATCATGCGCAAGCCGTAGCCGGCGAGCTTCAGGTCCTGGATCACCTCGGGGCGCAACATGCTGGCAACGTAGGAAGTGGTCGAGACACGGCATCCCGGCGCGATCTCCTCGGTCACGCAGCAGCCGCCAACGATTTCGCGGCGCTCCAACACTAGCGTGGACAGTCCGGCGCGTGCCAGGTAGGCAGCCGCAGTCAACCCGTTGTGACCGGCCCCCACCACGATGGCGTCGTGAGGCTTTCGGAAGTCGGCGGGCATCGTTGGTCCGTGCTGACCCTTAGTCAAGAAATGTGGTCAGCGGGCACACCACATTAGCGTATCGCCGCCAAAAACAGAATTGAAATCCAGCAGGCTTTTCCGGTACAGTCATCTGACTTGAGGTCAACTATGAGTGGAATCGCCAGCAGCGTTGTTTCTCCCCCACGTTACCGTCACACTCCGCCCCGGCCACGTTCCGAAGGCAAGCGAACCAGGATCATTGATGCTGCCATGCGGCACTTTGCCGAGCAGGGCTATCACGCTTCCCGCGTGGGTGACATCGCCTCCGCGTTGGGCATCGCTAAGGGTTCAATCTTTCAGCATTTTGGCAGCAAAGACGGCTTGTTTTTCGAGGTCTACAAGAAGGCCGTGCGCTCGTTTCCTTGCTATCTCGACGCACCCGCTGAAGTTTGCGAGCGTGGCTTCTTCGAAGTCTTGCGCTACTGGCTGGTGCGCACCGAACACCTGGTCCACGAGGACTGGATTCCCTATCGCGTCTCCCTGCTGGGTAACTATGGCACGGACCTCACCTTGAAGCGCGAGATCAATCGCTTCCTGATGGCCGAAGATCCCTACGGGACGGTGCCCTTTGTGCGCTTCGGCCTGCAGCGTGGTGAAGTGCGCACCGACCTCGATCAGGAGATGATTGTCTCGATCCTGGACTGGACGGTAGAGCGCTTCCAGGATGCGCTGCTGACCGAGGAACTCGACCCCGGCTTGTTCCGGCGGTCCGGCGACCCTTCGGAGAAAAAAGAGGCTCGCATCGGGCAGTTTCTGGACGTATTGAAGCGGGCCATCGGAGCTGGGCGATTGGCTGCTTAGCGCAATCACCAACCACAATGCGATCCGTCCAGCAAATTCTGAGCAGCTACGACGACACCGCACCGATTGCGGAAGCTTCCACTATTCCTGCGCCCTGGTACGTCGATCCGCGAATCGCAAACCTAGAAGCCGGCGCCGTGTTCGGCAAGACCTGGCAGATGGTGGGACGCGTTGAGCAAGTTGAGAAGCCTGGCCAGTTCGTCACTGCCAGCATTGCGGGTGAACCGATCGTCGCGGTGCGCGGCAGCGACGGCCTGCTTAGAGCGTTTTACAACGTGTGCCGCCATCACGCCGCCGCGGTAGTCACGGAACCTTGTGGACAGGCTTCCATCCTGCGTTGTCCTTACCATGGCTGGAACTACGGCCTCGACGGATCACTCAAGGGCATGCCCGAGTTCGACGGGGTCAAGGACTTCGAACGCCAGCAAAATGGCCTGGTGCCTGTGAAAGCGGAAACCTGGGAAAAGTTCGTGTTCGTCAATCTCGATCCCCAGGCGGTTCCGCTACGAGACTTCCTGGGCGGACTGGTGAAGCGTGTCGCGCCTCTGGGCGTGAGCAGGTTGCACTACTTCGACAGCCGCACCTATGACATCGCCTGCAACTGGAAGGTCTTCGTCGATAACTATCTCGATGGCGGATACCACGTGCCCCATCTACACAAAGGGCTGAACTCCGTGCTGGACTACAAGGAGTACACCATCGAAAACGAGGAGCGGTATTGTCTGCAGTCCAGCCCGATGGTGTCTTCGAGTGAAGATGCAGCCACCGGAGCCACTCGTAAGGGTGACCGAGCCTGGTATTTCTGGCAGTATCCCAACCTGATGATCAACTGCTACGAAGGCTACATGGACACCAACCTCGTGCTGCCGATCGATGTGGACCATTGCCGGGTCATTTTCGATTTCTATTTTGCCGACGTCAGCGAAGCCCACCTCGAATACAACCAGCAAAGTGTGGCCGTGGGCGCCCGCGTGCAGGACGAGGATCTGGGTATCTGTGAAGCGGTGCAGCGCGGGTTGAAGTCGCGGGCTTACGGCGCCGGCAGGCTTTCGGTGCGGCGTGAAGCCGGGGAGCATCTGTTCCATCGGCTGCTGGCTGCGGATTTGAAGGCGGGAGTGGGGCCCGCAATCGCAGCGGCGGATTAGATATTCGATTCTGCGTAGAGACGCAGCTTGCGGCAACGCTGAGACGTTGCGAACAACGTCCCTACTGGTGGTCCCTCGGAATCGTTTCCTGCCACGTTTTCTGCTTCACCATCTGGCCGTCTTTCAGCAATTCCCGGGTGTACTTGTAATAGAAGTTCTTCTGATCAGTGGCGATCGACAAGTGTCCCTGCCAGGTGAGCACCCGTCCCTTGAGCTCGAAAACACTCTTGGCTTCGCCTTTTGTCGAGCTCAGCTCGGGGTGGTCATCGTTCACCTCGTAGGTAAGGCTTTCGTAGTCGGTTTCCTTCCCCCAGGGGTATGTCTCTTCGCTCTTCCCATGCCAGAATGCGGTTGCTTCGTGGGTTAGCAGATCCCGACTTATCGCCCACCCACCCGGCAGGATTTCGCCAACACCGCTCATGTCTTTTCTCTCGTCGGATGGCTGGGGGGGTGGAAATGCCGGAACCGGAGCCGCATGCACCGGCACAACCGGAAGAACCAGGCGCGAACCTTCCAGCCCGCCAAGCTCAAGGGTAGTGGTCATCGCATACGGCGTGGGCAGGACCATCGGCCATAGCGCGTTGGAAATCGCCACGCGAATACGGTGCCCTTTGGGAAATACCCATGAGGTCAAATGCATCTCGATGTCGAGCGGATAGACTTTCCCCGGCTCCAGGTCGCGGGGTTCACTCATCGATTCGCGTTGCGCTCCGTTGATTCCCGCGCCGGTGATCTGCGTAACCGTGCCGTCGGGAGCCACGTCCGAAAGCCGGGCAATCCAGTCGGCCATCGGAGCGCTCGCCGACGCTCGCAGTAGCGCACGCGGTCTCCCCAGGATGGCCAACTCTTCCTTCAGCGGCTCCGAATCGTAAACCAGACTGAACGCGTCCATGGGACGGACATCGTCCATCAGGTCTCCCCACCAGAAACCGCCTTCCACACCGATCGAGGGAACGTACTTCAGCTTGTGAGTTTCCTTGGCGCCGGCGGAGTCCGCCA
>JAIQFW010000287.1 GCA_020073105.1 Terriglobia bacterium | reverse complement strand
CAGCAAGCGGCCGAAGATCCCCGGCCTATCCATCACCGTGTAAAGGGAAATCAGGGCGCCCAGCGACGACCCTCCCAGCCCCGTGTTTTCGGGCCCGCGCGCAATCCGGTAGCGCTGATACAGGAAGGGCATGACCTCGTTCATCAGGAAGTCGGGGTAGCGTTTTCCTTGCGGGCGCAAAACCGGTGGGTGAAAGGACCGGTAGGGCAGAAACTCCTTGATGCGATCGGTCGTGGCGTTGTCGATGCCGGCGATGATCATCGGCGGTATCATCTGCTCTCGGATCAGACGGTCCGCGGCTTCATCGACTTCCCAATCCACGCCGGCAAACGCGGTCGCCCGGTCAAACAGGTTCTGGCCATCGTTGAGATAGAAGATAGGGTAATGCCGGTCTTGGTTTTCCGACGCATCATAGCCCGGCGGCAGCCACACGCGGAGCATGCGCGTGTTGCGAAAAACGCGACTGGAAAATTCGTGCAGGCGGAGGTCGCCCACCACGGAAGAATTCCCGACAGGCTCAGGACGCTGCTCACTCAGGCCGGGTTGTTCGTGGCTGGCTTGTTCCATGCGTAGGCGAGGGATTCTCAGTCGCGCTGCTGCCGAGTGCTGGCCACTAGGAATAACGACAAAGCGCTAATCAGAACAATCAGGGTCAGTGACGAAAGGCACATGATGCACCAAGTTGCCAACACAAAGGCTTCAATGTAAGTCAGGTAGAGGGCGAATCCCAGTCCCGCGAGTGACCCGGTCAACAGCATTGCCGGCGTTTCCGCTTTCGCTCGGTACCGCGTTGCAAGAGCGAGCAGCGCAGCGTATCCAAGAATTCCAATGAGTGCAACCGGAATGCCGAGCACGGTGGAATAAATGCTGCGGTTGACGATGTCGCAGTTGAAGTTCTCCCCAAGATCGCAGTAGGAGGTTTTTGAAACTCCGTAGTGATGGTAGAGCGACACCGAGGACACAGTGACGCCCGCCACCGCCAACACTGCGATCGCCACAAGAACCCACCGGGCCGCGCTGCTCATGGCACGGGGCATCCGGTTGTCTGGCCAAGGAACTCCAGGCTGTGATCTCCCTCCACTTTCGTACCATCGGCAAACACCCAGGTCGGATAACGCTTGACCCCCGCATCCAAGCAGACCTGGGCCGTGGCTCTCGAACCTTTGATCCCGCACTCAACGTAGGGAGCGTACTGGAAGGAAGAACCGAACCTTTCCTCCTGCTCTGCACAGTGCGGGCACCAATATGCGCCGTACATCTTCGCCCCTTTGTCGCTCAGGCAGCGGGCAAAGGCGGCCACGCGACTGTCATGTTTTCGCCGCATAAGATAGTAGAGTCCCGCAGCCACCGCCACGATGACCACAATGATCAATAGCTTCCGTAGGAGTACGCTGGGCGGTCCGTCCGGGGCTCGGTCTTGCTGTCGTTTTCTGCGTTCTTCTGACATGGCAATAGATTTTTATACCACGACGGTGAGTGCCGACGGCAAAACGTCGAGCCTTTGACAATGCAAACTAAGCACCTCTCCATCCACCATCACGTCTACCGGTCCGTCGAGGAAGAAATCAATCTGCTTCGCCGCGTACCGTTCCGCCAGGGGGTGGTCAATGTGGGTGCCGTCATAGAGCGTCGGCAAATTGCGGAGCAGCCCGGTCCTCCCGATTGGCCCCCAGCGCACATATTCAATCAGGCCGTCGTTGACTTCCGCCCGGGGCGCAATCAGCATGGTTCCCCCGGTGAATTTGCTGTTATTGAATGTCAGGAAGAGGCAGCGCCGCCGGTCAATTTCTCCCTGCCCGTCAACTCGCAGCGGGAATGGCCGGCGCCGGAATCGGGCGAGTGAAATGAAGATCGACGCCTGGTAGCCGAGCTCTCCCCACCCGCTGAAGCGGCGTGCACGCAGGGTAGCGACGTCGGCAGCGAAGCCCATACTCAACAGGTTGATATAGTGGAGCACTCCGCCGGCGTGCTGCAGCCTAAGCACATCGCATGGTTGGGTCCGCCGCGCCAGCAATGCCTCGATCGCGTGCTCGACTCCACGGTCGCTGAACTCGCGCAAAAACGAATTGCCGGTTCCAAGCGGGAGAAATGCCAACGTGGGACGTTCCGCCGACAGATCGCGCGGAAAGAGTCCATTCACGATTTCGTACGAGGTTCCGTCGCCGCCGACGGCTATGAACCGGCGATAACCTTGGGTGAGAGCATTCCGGGTAATCTCAGTGCCCTGCCCGGGACCCGGTGTCTCAATGACATCGACCTGGATCCCTCCCGCCCGCAGGCGATCGAGCGCAGGTCTGACCAGTTTCCGGCTGCGTCCCCCTCCGGCTGTTGGATTCACTACCGCTAGAAACGCGTCTTTCACAGCTCGACCACCGCAGTGGCACGTTCGACCGTCTGGCCGATCTCTTCCGCGAGCATCGTACGCTTGATTTTCATCGATGCCGTCCGGGGAAAATCCCTGCCCCAGATCAGGTATCCCCTGACCCGCTTGAAATCGGGCAGACGCCGGTTGAGGGTGCCGATATTCTCCTTGAGCGAAGCGGTGAACTCCCGGTTCTGCTCCAGGCGTAACACCAGAACCAGAATCTCCCGGCCAAGTTCTTTAGCAGGCCAGATGTAATTTGCCGCAAAAATGCAATACTCCTTTACCGGCAGACCTTCGAAGACGGTTTCAATGTCCTCAGGATAGATATTCTTGCCGCCTTCGGTGACGATCATGTTCTTCTTGCGCCCGAACAGCTGCAGGTGCCCATTTCCGTCAAACCGGCCCAAATCGCCGGTCAAAAGCCAGCCGTCCACAATGGTTTGCGCCGTCAATTCGGGATCATCCAGGTAGTGCGACATCACGGTCTTGCTGCGAGCGGCAACTTCGCCGATGCCCTCAGAATCGGGATTGAGAATGCGCAGTTCAACCCCCGGCAACGGCTTGCCAACCGTGTCCGGGCGGAAGGGCTTCAGGTCGTTGACGGTAAGCACCGTGCACCCTTCAGTAAGTCCGTATCCATTGGCCACGGGCAGGCCCAAATCGTAAAAAAACTGCAGAGTCGAAGGCTCCATGAACGCGCCGCCGGTGATGAAGGCGAGCAGCTCTCCTCCAAAGGCCTTGTGCACCTGAGGCAGCAACCTGCGGCTTAGCCAAACCCTGGGTCGTTCCTTGGTCAGACTTTTGTTCAGGGCGATCATGCGGTTGAGGAAGAAACGTTTCCCGGAGGACAGCGCGTCAAACTTGGCGCCCAGCCCGCGTTCCAGATTCTTAAGAATCATGGGGACCAGGGTCACATACGTGATCCTGTACTTCACAAATGCGTCGCGGACAAATTCCGGCCGCAAGGTGCGCAGATGCACCACACAAGCCCCACACACAAAGGGCCCGATAAAACCAACCATGAAATCGATGGCGTGATTTGTGGGCAGGATGCTCAGGTACCGTACGCCCGGCCAGAACGGGTACCAGGCCGTCAGCGACTTGCACTGTTCCAGATAATTCTCGTGGGTCAGCACACATCCTTTGGGCCGGCCTCCGGTGCCGGAGGAGTAGACAATGCAGGCGGTATCTTCCCGCCCCCGCGGGACGAAGGCGGGATCACCCTTGCGGCGAAACTCTTCCCAGCGGAAG
>JAIQFW010000286.1 GCA_020073105.1 Terriglobia bacterium | reverse complement strand
ACCTTCCTGCTGTTCGCCATCGCCCATGATGCAAAAGGTCTTGTAGTTCTCTCCGTCCAGCTTTCCCGCCAGAGCGATGCCCACGGCGATACTCAAACCCTGCCCGAGCGACCCGGTAGAAACCTCAACTCCCGGCAATTTGACCCAGTGCGGATGGCCCTGATACGGCGACCACAGTTTGCGCAGGAGCATGACGTCTTCGATGGGACAGAAGCCGGCAAATGCCAGGCCGAGATAGAGGCTGGGCGCTTTGTGCCCGGTGGACCAAACGATGCGATCGCGGTCCGGCCAGGACGGGTTTTTCGGGTCGTGGTTTGCCACCCGCAGGTACAGCGCAGCCGTGATATCCATGATGGAGAGGGTTCCGCCGGCGTGTCCCGAGCCCGCCGCGCACAGCGCCACTAAGTCGTAGCCGCGCATCAAGTTGGCAGTCTCCTTCAGTTGGTCGATGGAGTAGTCGCGAAGCGTCCTGCCGGTGGTGGAATCCTGGATCGCCATAGCCTCATCCTTCCGCGCCGGCAGCGACACAGGAGTGCCCGCGCTGGTGTTCCTGGAGATGAGTTTAGGCAGGGATGTCCGCTGGCTCAGTGCGGCTTATCACAGGCAGGTGTGACGGAGTGCACAATCAACCACGGATTACCACGGATCATAAGGAAATTGCTTCTGGGGTTAATCCGTGTGAATCCGTGGCTAAGCTTTTCTTTGCGCCCTTTGCGGTCAAAGATCTTCTACAGATTCTTCTTCGTCCACTGATCAATTCGCTCTAGGGCCTTATTCAAGTTCTCCAGCGAATTGGCCACGCTGAAACGCAAGTAGCCTTCACCAAACGCCCCAAATGACGTTCCCGAAAGGCAGGCTACACCGGCCTCTTCGAGCAGTGCGTCCGCCAGTTTCTTCGACGGCCACCCTGTCTTCGTCACATTGGGGAAGACGTAGAAAGCGCCTTTGGGCATGCGGCAGGAGAAGCCCTTGATCCGGTTGAGTCCAGCCACAAAGGCGTCGCGGCGCCGCTGGAACTCTTTGCGCATAACTTCGACCGAAGACTGATCTCCACGAAGCGCCTCGACCCCCGCGATCTGGGTGAAGCTGGCAGTGCAGGAATTTGAATTCGTCATTAACCGCGTAATGTGCGTTGCCAGATCGGCACGCATGACGCCGTAACCCATACGCCATCCGGTCATGGCGTAGGTCTTGGAAAAGCCATCGAGCAAAATGGTGCGGTCTTTGAAGCCCGGCACGGTCATGATCGAATAGTGCTCGCCGTCGAAGATCAGCCGGCTGTAAATTTCGTCGGACAGCACCATGATGTTGCGATCACCGATGGCAGCGGCGATGTCCTGAATGTCGCGCTTACTCAAAACGCCGCCCGTGGGATTCTGCGGGGAATTGATGATGATGAGCTTGGTGCGGTCGGTGATCAGCGACGCCAGTTCGTTCACGTCCAGACCGAAATCCCGTTCCTCATGCAATTGGATCGGAACCGCCTTGGCTCCGAGATAGTTGATCATCGACTCGTAGATAGGGAAGCCCGGATTGGGATAGATAACCTCATCCCCAACATCAGCTAACGCCAGTAGAGTAAAGAAAATAATAGGTTTGCCGCCAGGGACGACCACGACCTCGTCGCTCTTGACCTCCACTTTCCGGGTGCGGCTGATCTCCTCGGCAATGGCTTGCCGCAACTCCGGCTGTCCCGCCGACGGGCCGTAGTGGGTCCAGCCTTTGTGTAGGGCATCGACCGCCGCCTCGACCACGTTCTTGGGGGTATCGAAGTCGGGCTCGCCGATCTCCAGGTGGACGATCTGCTTGCCCTGGCGCTCCAGCGCCTTGGCGCGGTTCAGTACTTCGAAGGCAGTCTCGGTGCCGAGGCGCGACATACGCTCGGCCAAACGGAGTTCGTATTGGGTAGCTTTTTCCATGGTCGCAAGAGACATGATTATATCCTCCACGCTGAATCTGACTGCCTGGAACCGTGCGGCGAGTGGCACTTAATGATATGCCACTTCCAGCCAAAATTCATTGTGCTCCGTGAGGCAGGGCGAAGTCAGGGGCGGAGGTCACAGGCTGCTGTGACGCTGGTGTTACATGGCACGGAAAATCAACATCCTTCAACGCAGAGAACGCAGAGTGTTCGTCTATGGCCTAGCACCCAGTTGGCCGCTTGGCTTGTCCCGCTTGCACCTTCGATACCTTGGGAAGCCCCGCCGCATAGCTCATCCTGAACACTATTGGAGTTGGCGGGATGACCCAGATGGACACCGTACACAGGTTTGTTTCACAGCAGAACATGGCTGTCGTTCTTGTCTTGCTGGCGAGCTTGACGCTTGCAGGCTGCGGCGGCGGATCTGCCTCTTCCGGTCCCGGCTCGGGCTCCGGCGCCGTGGCCGTGGCGATCAACCCGACCTCGGCCTCGATCACCGCCGGCGACACGCAGCCGTTCTCCGCAACTGTCACCGGAACTTCGAATACCGATGTCAACTGGACTGCCACGGGTGGGACGATCTCTTCCGCCGGGACCTACACCGCGGGAAGTACACCCGGTACTTATAAGGTCACCGCGACCAGCGTGGCTGACGGCTCGAAGTCAGCTGAAGCTTCCGTAACGGTGGCCGCATCGGGAGGTTCGGGAACTGCCTCCTCGATCACCAAAGATGGCGTCACCTGGACTTTCAGCCAGGCGGTTCCCGTCGGACAGTTTGTCACCGGCGATTACTACGTCGTGGGATCGGTCACCGTGACTGCCATCGATCCTCCCCCAACCACTTCTTCCCCTTATCTGAACGGATCGGTGCTGAACCTGCCGACTGCCAACGGCAAGAGCGGGTTCGACTCGCGGCTCAATGACGGCACCGACCAGTCGTGGTGGTTCGATGCATCTTTGCGATCTAATCCTCCGATCTCCCTGAAGCCGGGAGATGCGCTGGTTTCTTCCATCAGCCTGGCGCAAATTCATTCGGCGCCCGAAGTGATGCGTGCGTCCGACATGAGTGCCAGCCCGGTACGAACCGTTTCTGTGCTCACGGTGCTTTCGGCAGCGCCTTCCGCCGACGCCTTCCGGCCCTCCTATTGCGAACGGGCCCAAACCATCTATCACGCGGACTCGCTTCAGCGAAACCTGTTGCCCTCCCTCACACCTCCCAACCCCGCACAGACCCCCACGCTGGCACAGTTTGAGACCCTGTACCGGCGGCCCTGGATCGATACCAATGCGTTTTTGTTCGATGCCCCTGCCGAGTACATGCCCAGCTACGGCCAGCACATCGCATTCGCAGATTCGTATGCTTCTTTGCTTCTGATGCTCAATTTTCCTACTGACCAGAAAGTCAACCTGACCAACTATTTCGTGCAGTACGGGATTGATCTCCACGGTTGCCTGCAGGCTGGTTACGGATGGCCGGCGTTCGGCGGACATCGCAGCGGGCGGAAACTCCCGATTGTTTTCGCCGGCATCCTGTTGAACAACGACGCCATGAAGAATGCGTCGGCAGCCCACCCCAACCAGTTCGGCGAAGACATGCAAACGGTGTACGTGAACCAAATTCCCGGAGGCTACGCGCAGGCGTGGCAGGGAGCGACGGTGATTTATGGCGGCCACTACGGCGTCAACAACAACAACCACTTCG
>JAIQFW010000285.1 GCA_020073105.1 Terriglobia bacterium | reverse complement strand
GGAGTACCGCAGACCAAGGCTGCGCTGTTTGCGCGCGAAGGGCGCATCACGCTTCGCACGGTGCTGGGCAAGTTCTTTTGCACATCGGCAACGCTCGCCAGCGGAATTCCGCTGGGACGCGAAGGGCCTTCGGTTCAAGTCGGTGCCGGCATTGCTTCCGTACTCGGACGGCTCCTTGGACTGCGCACTGAGCAAGTAAAGAAGCTGATCCCGGTGGGAGCCGCGGCCGCCATTGCAGCCGCGTTTAATACGCCTCTGGCGGCGGTGCTGTTTGCGCTTGAGGAAATCGTTGGCGATCTCCACGCACCGGTAATCGGCGCGGTGGTGCTGGCTTCAGCGACTGCGTGGATGGTCCTGCGCGTTTCTCTCGGTAATCATCCACTCTTCAAGGTTCCGCAATACCAACTAGTCCATCCTGCGGAATTTGCCGTGTATGCTGTGCTCGGGTTAGCTGGAGGCCTGGTTTCGGTGGCCTTCACGAAACTGCTGCTGGGCATGCGGCAACGATTTCTCAGCTTCCCGCAAAAGACACAGTGGTTTCAACCTTTGGCAGGCGGCTTGTTGGTCGGTTTGTTGGGATGGTTTGTGCCCCAGGTCTTGGGGGTGGGTTATGGGTATGTCGGCGATGCGTTGAACGGGACCATGGCGTTCAAAATGATGCTGTTGCTGGTGGTTCTTAAACTCTTCGCGGTCACCACCAGTTACGCTTCGGGCAATGCGGGCGGCATCTTCGGTCCATCGCTATTCATCGGAGCGATGTTAGGCGGCAGCGTGGGAACCATAGCGCATCATTGGTTCCCGGCTTACACGGCGACAGCGGGCGCCTACGCGCTAGTTGGGATGGGAGCGGTCTTTGCCGGCATTGTGCGCGCCCCGATGACGTCAGTACTGATGATCTTTGAGATGACGCAGGATTACGCGGTAATCGTCCCGCTGATGATCGCCAATCTGGTGAGCCTTTTCATCTCTTCACGGTTGCAGCGGGAACCCATCTACGAAGCTTTGGCCGTACAGGATGGCATCCATCTACCAGGTACAGCCGCACGCCAACGACATGGGCAGCGTCAAGTGGTCCGAGTCATGCGCACCGCGACCTGGCTGCTCTCAGCCGAGATCACGGTTCGGGAAGCCTTTGAACAGGTTCGCGCCAGTGAATCCCGAACCTGGCTCGTGACTGATCGACGCGGGGTCGTCGGAGTTATCAACCTCCCAACGCTAGAGCGAGAGTTGGCTGAAGGTGCTACCAAGCAACTGAGCGAGCTCGTGGTTACGCGCACTTTTCCACACGTCCACCCAGACCAAGGACTTGATTTGGCGCTTGAGCGCATGGGTGAAAATCAAATTGAAATCCTACCGGTAGTGAGCCGTGCTGATGTACACAAGCTGGAAGGCGTCGTGAGCCTGCGGGATGTCCTGCATTCATACGGTGTCAGCCCACGTGATCGGGCATAGACTTACCGTTCGCAGATTGCCGTTGCTCACATCGCCACGACCACAAAGGAATCAGCATCCATTAAGCGTCCAATAGAACGTGGAGTTCAGGTTTGATGTGCCATTCGCGCCTCCTAATGTGAAGCTGTTTAGCTGATGGGCTGACGTCCATCAGCGTCCATTAACGGGCCATCGGCATTGGCTGCTTCAACGCTCGCCCACGCGCCTCACTCTCGGATGAGCCGAGGTGACGTCCAAACGCTTGCAAGAAGTCAAGGGCTGCAGCCAGTCCCCGGAGTCTAGGACTGTTCGCCGCCGATGGAATCGGTCACTCTCATAAGCAGGTGCGCTATCCGTGCAGAGACCGTGCACTTATGGACGAAATTCGGGTCATTTGGGTTAACTTTGAACGAAGAGCAGATTCCCCAAATTGTTAAAAACAATAAAAACCAAGGTGGGAGAGAGACGAGTTGGAAGGACTTTTTCTGCGCCCAAGGCAGGTGCGCTACCAGGCTGCGCTACGCCCCGACTTCGTGGAGGTTCTGCCTAATTATAGCCGAGCTGCTTGGGATCGCTTGCCTGCCTACTCATTCCTGTAGGGCGCAGTTTGCTAAGCTTCGGGTGCTTCGTGGTTTATTGCCCGAAGGAAACTGCACCGTTTCTGTCATTCCCGTAGTTCTCGCCTCCGGAGGTATAATCTTCCGGTTGCCATGCAGAACCCGCGTTATGCGCTTGTGGCTTATGTGAGCAATGCAGTGGGGGAGTTTGTAGAGAATCTCCGCCGGGAATTGCATCCTGACCTGCCTCATCTGCCCGCTCATCTCACCATCCTTCCGCCCCGCCACCTCCAGGGGAGTGAACTCTCCGCGCTGGAATTGCTGGAAGATACCTGCAGCCGGGCGGAACCCTTTGAAATCATCCTGGGAGAGACCGAGACGTTTGTTCCGGTCACCCCGACGGTGTTCATCGGAGTCGACCATGGCGCGAATCGGATGCACGAACTGCACGAACGCCTGAACCGGGAGGTTTTGCGGTGTGTAGAGGAGTGGCCCTACATGCCACATCTGACCATTGCCAAGATGACGACCGAGGCGCTGGCCGAAGCGGCCTATATCACCGCCCGTGATCGCTGGGCGGAATTCCACGGCAGCCGGCGCATCCAGGTACAGGACCTTACCTTCGTCCGGGAGCGGGAGCGGGACCGCTGGGTGGATCTGGCCGAGGTCCCCCTGGGCCGCAGCCTGGTCAAGCGCTGATTCATGGTGTTTTGGGCAACGGCAACGAAGACTGTCCAAACACATACCGCCATCCGGCCGGAGTGCGCACGTAGGTGTCACTGAACCAGAGCGTGTAGTCGAATGGTTTTCCGCTGTCCGTGCCTTTCTCCCACAACTTGGCTGTGACCACCGCGGTGTTGCCCCAGACACGAACGATCTGGTCGGTGTCCTCTTGATGTTCATAGACCACGCTCCCGCTGCGCGCTTCATTGAGCAAGTCGGCCTTGCTGTAAACCTTGCCGGAACCCGTTACCAACACGAAGTCATCGGCCAGAATGCGGTCCATGGTCAGGGCATCGTTGGCTTTCACCGCCGCCTGGTATTGGGTGTCCAGATCGGCGACGATCCTTTCATCGTCAGCAGACGCGGCCACGGTATTGACTGCCATGGTCACGAGTATGCCAAGCGCTAACAGCCGGAGAGAGAATAACCCCATGGGCACCTCCTTTTTGTGTTGCCAGCCACCAGTTGCCATCAAGATAGATCGATTGGCGGATCGAGGTTGCACGTTGGCGGACGTCGCTCCCGAGAGGTTGGGCGCCTGAAGCGAGTTTGATTGCCGTCCGAAAACGTCCAGTCAGTTCTCGAGGATCGACTATCATCAGTTCAAAGATATGAATCTTGACTGGCAGGTGTGTTCGCGGGCCCGGCTGTCGCGCGATGCGCGCTTCGACGGGAAGTTCTTCATTGGGGTGCGCAGCAGCGGGGTCTACTGCCGCCCGATATGTCCCGCACCCACCGCCAAAGAGAAGAATGTCCGCTACTTCTGCAGTGCCGCGGCGGCGGCAGAAGCCGGTTTCCGTCCCTGCCTGCGTTGCCGTCCGGAGTGTTCGCCCGGAACCCCCGCCTGGCTGGGTACGCCGAACACAGTTTCACGAGCTCTGCGGCTGATCAGCGAGAGCGGCTTGGAAGACGGAGGGGTGGAGGTTCTGGC
>JAIQFW010000284.1 GCA_020073105.1 Terriglobia bacterium | reverse complement strand
ATTCGAGCGGAGAGATATTACTGTGGATGCCGAACATGACTCCTAGGCGCAGCCGCCGGCGAGCCCTCTTGCCTTGTACATAACTCCTGTGCTCTACAAGACCATGAGCGCCGCCGTGTATGGCATCGATGCCAACATCATCGAGGTCGAGGTGGACGTGTCCGGCATTAAGACTCTGGAGGACCACTTCCACACCGTCGGTCTGCCTGATGCGGCAGTGCGCGAGAGCCGCGACCGGGTGCGCTCGGCGCTCCGCAACTGCGGCTACGATATCCCGTCCACTCACATCACGGTGAACCTCGCCCCGGCCGACATCAGGAAGGAAGGTTCAGGGTTCGACCTGCCAATGGCTCTGGGCATCGTGGGCGCTTATGGCGGCCTCAATAAGAAGGAGGTGCCGGATTGCCTGTTCGTAGGCGAACTATCGCTCGATGGCGGCGTCCGCGGAGTTCGGGGTGCGCTTCCCATCGCTATCGAAGCCCGCGGCAGGAAGATCTCGCGCCTGGTCATCCCCGAACTCAATGCCAGGGAAGCGGCCATGGTTGGCGGGGTAGACGTCTATCCCGTGAAGTCGCTTCTCGATGTGATCCGCTTTGTGAACACCGGAAACGGCATCCTGCCCTACAAAGTAGACGGTGAAACACTGCTGAGCGAGGCGGCCCACTTCACGGTTGATTTCAAAGATGTGCGCGGCCAGCAAACTGCCAAGCGAGCTTTGGAGGTGGCGTGTGCGGGCGGACATAACATTCTGATGATCGGCCCACCGGGTTCGGGCAAGACCATGCTGGCCAAGCGCATGCCCACCATTCTGCCTCCGTTCACGTTTGAAGAAGCGCTGGAGACGACCAAGATCCACAGCGTCGCGGGCGTGCTCGATCCCGGTGCGGGTCTGGTTGGTGTGCGGCCATTCAGAGCACCCCACCATACGATTTCCGATGCCGGCTTGGTCGGAGGCGGCGCGGTTCCGCGTCCGGGCGAGGTTTCCCTGGCCCACAACGGCGTCTTGTTTCTGGATGAACTGCCGGAGTTTCCGCGTAACGTCCTCGAGGTGATGCGGCAGCCGCTGGAAGACGGGACGGTGTGTATCGCCCGGGCCGCCATGTCCCTGACCTTTCCCGCACGATTCATGCTGGCGGCGGCCATGAACCCGTGCCCCTGTGGCTACTTCAATGACCGCTCCCGCGAATGCCACTGCACCCAGCCCATGATTCAACGCTACATGTCGAAGATTTCCGGGCCACTGCTCGACCGCATTGACATCCACATCGACGTTCCAGCCGTGAACTACAAGGAGATGCGTTCCAGCACGGTGCCCGAAAACTCGGCGGCGGTTCTGCAGCGCGTGATGCGGGCCCGGGAGGCGCAGCTACGGAGATTCTCTGCCTCCTCGCGCGACAAGCTCTACTGCAACGCCCAGATGGCACCCCGTCACATCCGGGCTTTTTGTGAGTTGTCGGCCGACTGTGAGCGGCTGCTGGAGCGCGCCATGGTGCAGCAGGGGCTTACTGCCCGTGCCCACGACCGCATTTTGAAAGTTGCAAGGACGATTGCCGACCTGGAAAACGTCGCCGCCCTCGAGCCCAAGCACATCGCTGAAGCCATTCAATACCGAACGCTGGACCGTACATTCTGGGCATAGGGTGTTCGTCTTTGGAAGGGGTTGGGGGTCTGAGCGCGCGAGGCGGCGGAACATCAAGTAGGAGTCTTCGTGCGCTTTCGTCGGCTACTCTTTTGTCGGATCCCAGCGAAGACCTCCGGGCCATTCATCAGTTTGCCATGATCGGCTTGTGCAGCGCCCAGCGCAATCTCCTTGCGGAGATCAGCAAGACGAAGGCGTTTCAAGTCCTCTCGCTCTTTGAGCAGGCGAAGGCCCTCCCTCAGAATCTCGCTCTGCGACTGATAAAGGCCGCTGGTGAGCAGGTCGGACACGAATTCGTCGAAGACGGGGCCCAGGTTCACGTTCATGGTTCGCAGTGTATGACCATTAACAATAGATGTCAATTGTTGACATGAAGTCATTCCTTCTAACTCCTCTGGCCGCGAGCGATCTCAACGAGATATGGGAGTATCTCGCTACCGACAACATCGAATCTGCAGATCGAACATTGATGGACCTGGAGAAGGCGATGCAGAGACCGGCGAGACGCCCACACACCGGTCACGTGAGAGAGGACTTGGCAAACCGCCAGCATAGATTTCTTCTAGTGTCCTCCTACCTGATCGTGTATCGAGCGGAGACAAAGCCTCTACAAGTGATTCGTGTGCTGCACACGGCCCGCGATGTTCAACAACTCTTGGGATCGACGATCGAGAAGGGATGATTGGCAGTCGAAGGCGGTTGCCGAAAATCAGCCCCCAGGCCTGCTCGCGCGACAAGGGTGGGCATCGGGGTGACTCGAGCCTACTGTTGGCACCTATTGTTACGGTGCTCTAGGTCAGTCCGGCCGAGACAACAGCGGGCAGGCGACAAGTCCTTTTTAATCAGATACCTCGGGTGCCTAAGGATCGGAAGCACAACCTCCGGCCCCAATTGGTAAACCGCATTCCTGCTTGCAAGAAACACTTGACTCCGCGTTCTCTTTCACGTACGGTATACGGTTCCGAAGGCTTTGTACCCGACTTAGGTTTACGGATCTCCGCTGACCCTAGGGCCGAATCCCAAGAAAGTGAAGAAACTTTCGGGCCGGGCGGAGCATCTATACGAGTAACCGGAGCTTTCCCGTACAACCCATTTGCAATGAGTTAGTTGCGTAGTCTGGTCTGGCGGTTTGGACCAGTCAAGATGGGCGTGCGGCTTACTAGCTCAGTAAGGAGAAATACATAACCTATGCGTTCTGATCGTGTTTTTGATGCTTTACATACTTTGCGGAATCGTTATATGCTCTGCCAGCTTGCCTCCAAAGCTACCCGGAAGTTTCACAAGCCCAACACCCGAATCCAGGAAACTATGAACGAAGTGTTGGACCGGATCGCAAGCTCGGAGCGACAGACGGTTCTGTCGGAACCGGAAAACTTCGCCGAGGCACAACGGCGGGCTGCGTAAAACCAGCCCCGCCTTCCCTCGCACGGGCAAGTCTTTCCTGAGTGACCCCCCTTTGAAAATCTCCCTTCGCAGGTGAATTGACCAATGACCATCGCAGAACTGAAAGAGAAAAACATTACGGAGCTGACCAAGATCGCCCGATCTCTGGACCTCCCAGGAGCCAGCGGGCTCCGCAAGCAAGACCTGATTTTTAAAATCCTCCAGGCGCAGAGCGAAAAAGAAGGCCACATCTTCGCGGAAGGTGTGCTGGAAATCCTGCCTGACGGCTACGGCTTCCTGCGCTCACCCGACTACAACTATTTGCCCGGCCCGGACGACATTTACGTTTCGCCGTCGCAGATTCGCAAGTTTGACCTCAAGACCGGCGACACCATCAGTGGCCAGGTGCGTCCTCCACATGAGGGCGAGAAGTATTTTGCCCTGGTCAAGATTGAAGCCGTCAACTTCGAGTCGCCCGACGAGGCGCGCAACAAGATCCTGTTCGACAATTTGACGCCACTGTACCCGCAGGAGCGCGTCAAGCTGGAAACCGTCCGCGAAAATGTCAGCGCCCGGGTCATGGATCTGCTGACCCCGCTCGGCAAAGGGCAGCGCGGGTTGATCGTTTCGCCTCCCCGCGCCGGCAAGACCATGCTG
>JAIQFW010000093.1 GCA_020073105.1 Terriglobia bacterium | reverse complement strand
GATGCGTCAACTGCCCCAAGGGATTCGGCGCTGTCCCATCGCCACAGTGCCGCCCCGGACTTGCACGGACTTCCCACGGATCCGGCGAAAGAAAAAGCTTTATCCGTGGCCGCTTTTTGTCTGCGTTGACCTGCGCAAATCTGCGGCGGGGTTGGTTCCCTGGACTTCCCACGGATCCGGCAAAAGAAAAAGCTTCATCCGTGGTGATCGGTGCGCATCCGTGGCCGCTTTTTGTCTGCGTTGACCTGCGCAATCTGCGGCTGAATTCCTCACCGGGGCAACGGTGCCGGCAGATTGGCCAGCGCATCCGCCAGCACTGCCACCGCAGCTGCATTCTCCCGCAGTTCCTGAGGAACGATCTTGTCCAAAGTGTCAGCCGCGGTGTGGTGGTAATCAAAATAGGTTCGGATGTCTTGCATCACCCCAAAAGCGGGCACCCCGGCTTTGGCCAGCGGAGCAATGTCGGACCCCGGACTGTGCGTCGTCAGCCGGATCACATTGGCTCCGAAGCTTTGCAAAACCTCCTGCACCGGTTGTAATAGCGGAAGCGCATCAGGATTGATCTTGGCCTGGAATCCCAGCGGGTGCGCCGCCCCCAGGTCGCTTTCGATTGCCGCCACGTGGTTCTCCAGCTCGGCGGCATGGTCCTTGACATAGGCATCGTGACCGCGACCGCCATTTTCTTCATCCATCCAGGCGATCACTCGGAGCGTGCGTTTGGGATGCAGCTCCAGACGGCGCACCAGGTGCGCGGTTTCCATAGCTACCGCAACCCCAGCCGCGTCGTCGATCGCCCCCGTTCCCAGGTCCCAGGAATCCAGATGTCCGGACACAACCACCACTTGCTCGGGATGCTCAGTCCCCTTGAGATCGCCGATGACGTTATAGCTCACCACGTCCGGCCCGGTCTCCGACGTCAGCGTCAGATGCATGCGTACCTTGCCTTGGGACGCCAGCCGCGCCATCAGACCGGCATCTTCGCTGGTGACGGCTCCGGCCGGAATCCCTGCAGGGAGGCTCCAACCGGTATGAGGAAGGCGATAATCCGCGCCACCGACAGAACGCACCAGGCAGGCTGCCGCACCCAACTCTGCCGCCGCCCTGCCGCCGATCGCGCGGTACTCCACGGCCTCACCGTAAGCCTCGCCAGCCATCCCGTTCGAGGCCTTCTGCTTGTCAAACACCACATTGAACAGCACGATCTTGCCTGCCACCTTGCCCCGGCCCAATGCCTTCAACTCCTCGAAGCTCTTCACTACCACCACCTCCGCCGTCAGACCGCTGGCCGAGGTCGGTGCGCTCCCGCCGAGGGCGGTCAGCACGATCTTCTGGTGCGTGGCGGGAACTTGTCCGGGATACTCCACCAGCTCAGCCGTCTCCACGCCACGGATCCAATGCGGAACACGAACCTCTTCCAACTGCACCTCCAGTCCGAGTTGGCGCAACTCGCCCGCAACGTATTCCACGGCAGCCTGCGCTTGTGCCGAGCCCACCGGGCGTGGCCCGATGTTGTCGGCTAAGTGGGCTACCTGCCGATATGCATAGTCGTCACTAAGGGCAGCATCGCGAATCGCCACCAGTTCGCTCTTCGGGGGTGCCACGGAAGCGCTCTCTCGAGGCTGAGCCGCAGAGTACAAAACAACCGTTAGCGTTACGATGAATACAAGGCCGGTTAGATTGCGCATGTCGACCGCTAGTGTAAGGTGGCGGCGCCGGCGTTGGAAAGGGAATCATCGGTCCGCTGTCAGGATTCCGCATTCCTGAATCCCGGCACCTGAAGCCTGTGACCAGCGACCTGCCCCAAAGAAAATGCGGCCCCATTGCTGGGGCCACGATTCTCAAAAGAGGCAGGAAGGAAGGAGTCAGGAAAGGCGATGCAAGGCGCTAACCCACAGGGGTCGGCTCAGAGAGAGAAGTCGGGAACAACGAGTGAAGGTCATTTCGTCGGCGGCCTCTTTCATTGACACTGAGAAGAAGCACTTGCCCAGCCAAAACGGGAAATCACAGAAGCCTGTGACGGTGAGAATCTAAACTATTGTGGAAAAGGCACTTAAGACCGCCAAAGACCTGAATATTGACATTCGGGGAGTACTGGAATCACTCCGGGGATGCACTTTCCTGCACATTGGCTGCAGGTCACTGTTCCCGGTGTGGCCCCAAGCAGCAGGCGGGGGTTCCGCACCGTGTCTATGAGTTTCCTGCCACTGTCCGCAACTTCCCCGGCAGGAAATGATAGGGCGGCCACGGCCCGCTGATGGCCAGTTCGCAGTTCTTCAGCTGCTTGGCTGCGCTGCTGTAGCGGTTTTGATACTTCTCCACCGCCTTTGAGTCGATCAGATGGGCGATGTCGATCAGCATTCCGTCGGTGTTAACTCTCTTGCAACTGATCTCTTCCTCCAGCGGGTTGAACATCTTGTGGACCTGCACCGAGAGGGCCCGCGCCTTGGTCTGGCGTTCGCGGTCCTTGGAGGCCTTCTCTCGAAGCTTTATCAGATACTCGCCGCCGACCGTGTCGGGCAGCACTACATCGGCCAGTGCGTCCCGCAGCGAGCCGTCGCGGACGATTAGCTTCAAGTGCATCTCCGCCTTGCCGCGCAGCCGCGCCACACTCAGTCCGAACGCCCGGCGATTCGCCCGCACTGCCTGGCGCAGCGCGTCGTCGCTGTCAAAGATGGTGCCGAAACGGAACGGCAGCACCGTGCCGGTGCGGAAGCATACGCTCACCACTCGCGCATGCTCCAGGACCGCCTTGTCTTCCAGCCTTTCGCTAGCGCGATCAAACTCACTGACCACCACCGCAAATTCGCCGCTGGGGTAGCTCAAGACCGGGGCTGAATTCACTCCTTGAATACCTTCCAGCAGGAAGGGGCGCCTTGCGCGTGTTCCATTAAGGGATTGTTGCTCGGTGAGGCAATATGCGTACCACGCCATAAGGGATCTTCTCCGTACCTGGCTCCGGGCGAACAGCGAACCTCTCGCCCAGAACGAGACAGTTGGTTACGGCTCTTGAACCTTTGGAAGAAAGGGCGGTACTACGATTGGATCGAGCGCTTACTGTCGCGCTCAAGTGACATATTACTTCGGTACCCATGCAAAATGCAACCCTTTTGTGGCACAGGGCATCGGCGAGGGGAAGAAATGACCTGCGCAGCGGGTGACTCGAAGTCACTGCCAGCTACCTTAAGGCTAGAGCTGAGCACACTTTACTTCTTCTTGGCCTCGTTTGCCTGCCTTGCCGCCACCCGCTCCTGCAGCGCCACGGTCACTACGTTGAACATCTCGTCCACCGGGGCGGGTTTGCCGGTCCAGATCTCGAACTGGCGCGCGGCCTGGTACACGAACATCTCGATGCCGGGGATCACTTCCGCTCCCGCCGCTTTCGCCATCTTCATGAGCCTGGTCTCCGGCGGATCGTAGATCATGTCGAAGACATAGCGCGCCTTGATTTCGTTTTCGTTCAGAGGAGATTCCCGCGTATTGCCCAAGCCCACCGGCGTGGCATTGATGATCACGTCAAACGCCAGCTTCTTCAGGTCGGCCCGCTTGATCAGCCGTGCCCGGGCCGATCGCGCCAGCTTCTGCGCCGGGCCCGCGGTACGATTCAGGATGTAGACCTCGGCCCCGCGTTCCTTCAGTCCGAAGACCGCCGCCCGCGCCGCGCCCCCGGCGCCGAGCACCAGCACCTTGGCCTGCTCCAGCTCAATCCGCTGCTGCAGCGGACGCACCACCCCCGCCGCGTCGGTGTTGAAGCCGTACAGCTTTCCATCCTGGGCCCGCACCACGGTGTTGCACGCCCCGATTTTCGTAGTGTGCGAATCGGTGTTGTCCAGGTGTGAGACGATCGTTTCCTTATACGGCATGGTGATGGACAGCCCGTGAATCGGAATGTCGCGCACGCAGGTCAGCAGGTCCTTCAGGGTTTTGGCGTGCAAGGCCACATAGACCCCATTCACCGTTTCGCGGCGCAGAGCTGCGTTCATGACGGCCGGAGACAGCGAGTGCGCCACCGGGTCGCCTGCCACCGCATACACCCTGGTGGCGGCATCGACTTGTTCGATGCGATAGGTGCTGCGCAGTTCCTGGGCCGTGATCTGCCCCGGCGCGGTCTTCTCATCTTCACTCACGGCGGCGAAAGTGAACACGCTTCCGGCGCGGACGCTTAGCACCCGGCTGATGATGCCTTGCTCTCCCATGCACACACCGATCAGCGAATATTTGCCGCTGTTTTTCTCAATGAACTTCATCATGGCCACGTTGTCGTAGAGCGTGGTGGCCGTGCTGACGATTTTGTAAAAGTCCGCCGGGATGGCAACCATCTTGGCCAGCGTCTCTTCAAGTTTCTTGGTCGCCCGAAAATCGTGGAAGGAGAGGATCAGTGCGGCGCGCATGCGCAGGCGTTCCAATTGCTGAGGCTTGCAGTGGGACGCGGTTTGCAACTCCACGTCCACTAACTGGCAGCCTGCTGCCGCTGCTTTCCCCAGGATGTCCAGTTGCGATGCCAGTGAGCCGCGGAACTTGCCGCCATTGGCAGCCCGCCGGCAGGTGGCGATGGAAGCGACATGCGGATGGTACTCGCAGAACTGCTTGATCTTGGGGAGTACCAGGGCGGGCCGGGACAGATAGTCCAATCGGAACTCCAGGAAGGTATTGTCGCGGACCAGCGCTTCGGCCTTTTCGATCATCCCACCAGGGTCGGACCCGGTGACCGCCACGCACACCCGGGGCAGTCGCAACGGCCGGAGGCGGGCAACAAAATTGTTGGACGCTGCCGTCATTTGTTTTCTAGAGTGGCGCGATATTACAGGCGCGTAATTCTAGATGCAACAACGGATTATGAATTTCTGCCGGGAAAACTTTTTAACGTACCCCGCATGACACCAGCGTAACCTTGACCGGGCTTACCTCTGTTGTTACTGTCCGAGGCTGGAAGTCTTTTATTTTTCTGCAACTTAACGGAGACGACGCCGGACGAGAGCTGGCTCTGACTTCGGAGGTAACATGAAGAAAACAGGATTGTTGCTGGCTTTGTGTCTGCTGGTTGTGGCCGCCGCAGCCCAGCAAAATACGGCCGTAGACCAACCCACTCCCGCCGGAACGGTGTCGACCAACGTGAATTTCCCGGTCGAAAGGATGGAGACCCCGACCCACGCCGACCTTTACTGCGCTGGCTTCGTCAACCAGGGACTTCTGCCCAACGCGAGTTTTGTGGCCGGGGGCCTGTACACGCCCAATACCACCCAGTTTGCCGACGGTGAACTCGTGTATCTCACCGGCAAAACCTATGAGCTGGGCAAGCGCTACCGGATTGTGCGGGAATTGCACGATCCCAATCGCCGGGAGTTGTTTGACGGGCAGTTCACCATGCTCAAGGCCATGGGGCAGCCCTACGCCGAGTTGGCCATCGCGCGCGTGGTCGATACGCGCAGCCGGATGGCGGTCGCACATATTGAGTTCAGTTGCGCCCCGGTGCTCCCGGGAGACATCGTGACCGAATATGTTGAGAAAGCCACCATCCCGTTTCATCCTCCGTTGCAGTTTGATCGCTTCGCACCGTCCAATGGGAAAGCCAGCGGCCGTATTGTGCTGGCGAAGGATTTCGACTCGGAACTGGGCTCAGGCATGAAGGTCTATATGAACCTCGGTTCCAACCAGGGCATCAAGGCGGGGGATTACTTCCGGGCTTTCCGGTCCTACGAAGCCGACCTGCACAATCCGGTGGACTCGCTTTCCTTCAAGGCTTCGACCGCCGAAGACACCCAGGCGAAACCTCCTTCGATTGAGAAAGCGATGTTCACCAAGAGCAGCGGTCCCACCATCCACGTGGCCGACTTCCCACGGCGCGCGGTTGGCGAGATCGTCATTCTCGAGGTCACGCCCACGACTGCCACCGGCATGATCGTCTTTGCCATGGAAGATCTGCACCTGGGCGATGGCGTCGAACTGGATCCGCAGTAACAGTAACAGCCGGCAAGCCGTTTCTCCACAACTCAAGTGATGGAAATCCGGGGAGGGCAACCTCCCCGGATTCTTTTCCGCATTCAAGATAAGCCACGAAAGCGGCCAGCGTCGTTCGTGGTGAATCTGTCCGGCCGGGCAACGCCCGGCACCGGGCCTCACCACCACAATCTCACCAGGCCCACAGCTGCTCCGCCCAATACTAGCCACACGGAATTCACGCGATAGCGCATCAACAACCAGACGCTGACCCCGGCCAGAACCAATGTTATCCAATCGATCACCGCCGCCCGCGCCAGTTGCCAGGCGACTACCGTGATCAGCGCCAGCGCCGCAACATTCACTCCATCCAGCACTGCGCCTGCCATCGGCGATTGCCGTAAGCGCGGTACCAGTGGGCCGCTGATCGCCACTAAGACAAAGGCAGGAAGGAAGATCGCAACCGTCGCCAGCGTCGCACCCGGAAACCCACCCAGCAGGTAGCCGATGAACGTGGCTGTCGTGGACAACGGTCCGGGTGTGACCTGCCCCATCGCAACCGCGTCCAGCAATTGCCGCTCACTGATCCAACCCAGTCGGGCAACCAGATTAGAACGAATCAGGGCCACTAGGACATAACCGCCGCCAAACAGGATGGCGCCGATCTTCAGGAAGACCAGAAAGAGAGCGCCAAGACCGAACGGAACTGCCACCATTGCCCCGGACATCCCGGCTACGGAAAGAACGGCCGGCGACGGCTTGCCTGCTCGTCCCGATCGCACCCGGTGAGCTATGCCTGCCAATAGGCCGCCGGCTGCGAGCACGGCTAGCTCATCCACTCCCCTGGCAAATGCGAAAACGGCGGCTGCTCCCACAGCCAGCAGCCACGTAGACTTGAGCGCTGACTTTCCCAGCTTTAATACCGCCTGGACAATCAGGGCGATGACAACCGGTTTCACACCGTAGAGCACGCCCGCAACTTGCGGCAGAGATCCGAGGCGAAGGTAGAGCCACGCTAGAACAACGACCATAACGCTGGAGGGCAGAATGAAACAGCTTCCTGCCACCAGCAACCCTGGCCAGCCCGCCTGCACCCGGCCGACGTGGATGGCCATTTCCGTGGACGTCGGCCCCGGAATAAGATTCGCCGCACCCAGAAAATCGAGAAACTGTTCACGAGTCAACCAGCCTCGCCGTGTCACGACCTCGTCTTCCATCATGGCGATGTGTGCTGGCGGCCCACCGAAAGCGATGGTTCCGAGCTTCAGGAACAGGCGGGCGAGTTCGAAGAGAGACGTGTGATCAGTGCGAGGAGTCTGCGGAACCTCGTTTATGGCAGCTGGCTGCTTTGGCAAGCGATCGCTCACGAAACCGTGATCCAAGGATGTCCAGAATAGCAAGACCTCAGCGCCGGAGCGAGATGGCCGGCACTTGTTACATCTGCTGCCATTGGCGTGGACTAGAATTCGTGCAGAGTTGTGTCAGTCCATCTCTAACGACGGTCGGGAGGAAAGCTTGTTCGAATCGGAATTTCTGACGAACTCGCCGGAGTGTCGCGCGGCTTACCAGCAATGGATGGTGAAGACTGTCGAGCTACTTTGTCAGGGTTTGCCGGAGCAGCCCTACAGCGGCAAAACCGCCGCGTCTCTGGATGAGCCATTGGCGGGCGAGATCCTCCCCAGCACCAGTTTTGAAATCGAAGACTGCCTCCAGCAACTGGGCCGGGTCATTTCCGATTCGGTGGTGGTGAGCCACCCCAACACCATCGCTCACCTGCATTGTCCTGCCCTCATCCCTGCCCTGGCCGCGGAGGTCGTCATCAGCGCCCTCAATCAGTCGATGGATTCCTTCGACCAGGCGCCGGTGGCCACAGTGCTCGAAGAGAAGATGGTGCAGTGGTTATGCGGTGAAGCTGGGTTTGACTCTGTTGCAGGCGGGATCTTTACATCCGGCGGAACCCAATCCAACTACATGGGCCTGCTGCTTGCCCGCGATGCCTGCCTGGAGAAACGTTGGCACTGGCCGGCCCAAACCCAGGGCCTTCCTCCTGAGGCTCGCAAGCTGCGGATTCTGTGTTCCGAGGTCGCCCATTTCACGGTCGAGAAGTCTGCGGCCCAGCTGGGGCTTGGGACCAATGCGGTGGTTCGAGTCGCAACCGACGAGGCGTTTTGCATGCGTCCGGAAGCTCTTCGCGATGCAATCGAGGAATTGCGCAGTCGCGATCTGGCGCCCATGGCTGTGGTCGCTACGGCCGGAACCACCGACTTCGGCTCGATAGACCCGCTTCTGGAACTGGCCTCGGTCACACATGCCGCCGGGGCTTGGTTTCACGTGGACGCGGCCTACGGTTCAGCGTTGCTTTTCTCACCTCGCCACCGCGAAAAATTGCGTGGACTCGAGATGGCAGACTCCATCGCCATGGATTTTCACAAACTCTTCTGGCAACCGATCAGTTGCGCGGCGTTCCTTCTCCGCGATGCCAGCCATTTTCGGTATATGAAGATGAACGCCGATTACCTTAATCCCGAACTGCACGAGAAACTCGGCATCCCCAACCTGGTGACTCGGTCTTTAGCCACCACGCGGCGTTTCGATGCCCTCAAACTGTGGATCTCTCTGCAGGCTCTGGGCAGGAAAAAGCTCGGAGAAATGATCGATGCCACCCTCGCACTGGCTTCCCACGCGGCGGATTTTATCCGCCACAGTCCCTGCCTGGAGTTGATTCACGAGCCGGTTCTCAGTTGTGTGGTGTTCCGCTACCGTCCGGCAAATCCCGCCATCGAGCCCAACTCCTTCAATGCCGCTCTTCGCCAGCGGTTGTTCGAACGTGGGATTGCGGTAATCGGCCATACGGTGGTTCGCGGACGCCAGTGTCTGAAGCTCACTTGCATGAATCCATCGGTGTTCCCAGAACAAATCGGAGAACTGTTGGGTTCCGTGATAGCACATGCGCAGGCACTGGAAGCCGTCGCGAAAAGGCCAGTCGATTCGTAGTTCGAGAGCTATGTCCAGTCCGCATCTCCGAACACTTCTGCTGTGAACCCCTCAATCGTCGCGCCCTTCTGCCAGGCATCGGCCGGCAGGCCCGCCTTGCGGCACGTCTGCTCCAGAAACTTTTCGCGGTCCCAGCCATGCTCGACGGGCACTTGTGGCAGCAGTAGTCCGCGCCGTCCATGCAGGTTAACTAGTAACCCGTGCTTTCCGATCTCCACTTCTTCCGGCGTGATGGGCTGCAGCGGGGACAGAATGCTGAGCGATAGTTCCAGTTCCGGCGCCTCCTCGCAGGTCACCGGCGAAAACCTCGTGTCCTCGAAGGCCGCTGCCCGCGCCGTTTCCGCCACCGTCCGATAAAGAGATGCGACCGGGAACACGTAGCCCACGCAGCCTCGTAGCTCGCCGTGGAAGTAGATTGTCGTGAACGCGCCGCGCGGCTCGGCCAAGTGGGACGAGGGAGGATCGAGAGCGATGTCCCGGTTCTCCAGGGCCGACTCAATCGACGCATGCCCCAACTGCAGCAGGATCCTGCGCTCTTCCGGAGTGAATTCACCAGTGCTGCAGCTGACCGGGGAACCCGTGAGCGGATTTTCAGGTGGCGGCGACATCGCGCTTCCTTCGTCGGCTCAGCACGAAAGCGCGGCGGCGGCTCTTCACGACCTGGCGGTCGATCTTCGACCAGAAGGCGATGAAGTAATCACCGGCGGAGACCAGCGACAGCACCACCATAAACCAGATGGCCAGCCGCGCGATCCAGTGGACCGGAAAGATGTAAGGCCCATACACCGGCCATTCCTTCCAGCGATGGTCGAGGATCACGGCCACCACGGAAATAATCTGTACCAGCATCTTGAACTTGCCCAGTTCGCTGGCCTCGATGGTGAATCCTTCGGACGCCGCAATCGAACGCAACCCGCTCACCAGAAACTCGCGGCCAATAATGATGACCGCGACCCAGGCGGGAACCAGGACCGGATTGAACTGCACCAGGGTGACGAACGCGGCGGCGATCAGTAGCTTGTCCGCCAGCGGATCAAGCAGCATGCCCATGGTGGTGATCTGCCCCCGTTTGCGCGCCAGGTAACCGTCAATGCCATCGGTGATGGACGCGGCAATAAACAGCGCCGAGGCCAGCAGTTCCTTCTCGCCTGCCAAACTCTGAAAACGGTTCGTCGACAGGATCCAGATCAGCAGCGGGATGCTGGCAATGCGGGTCAGCGTGATGGAGTTGGGAAGGTTCACTGTCAACAACGCCGGGCGAAGGCAACTAAATTATCCTCCACCCTGATGGGCAAAGCAATGAAGAAGGGACGACTACTCACCAGCAATGAAGGGAACAAAGATTCACGCAGCCCAGGGGAGTTGTCCTTCGTGCGCCTTTGTGTCCTTTGTGCTCGCTTCGCCTTGCGAATTTTCTCCGCACAGCAAGCTAGGCGTAGATCCCGCGTTGCCGAATGGTGTAGGCCACACGGTCGATCGCCAGCATGTACGCTGCGATCCGGTTGTTCACGTGATGGGTCTCGGCATAGCGCACCACATCCTCGAACGCTGAAACCATGATAGTTTCGAGCTGCTCGTTGACCACCGACTCCTTCCAGAAATAGCCCTGGCGGTCCTGCACCCACTCGAAGTACGAGGTGGTGACGCCGCCCGCATTGCAAAGGATGTCAGGAATCACAAACACGCCTTTATCGGCAAGAATCTCGTCCGCCGACGCAGTAGTAGGCCCGTTCGCGCCCTCGGCCAGGATCTTGCACTTCACCCGGTCCGCGTTACGGCTGGTGATCTGATTTTCAGTGGCGGCGGGAATCAGAATGTCACACTCGGTCAGCAACAATTCAGCCGGGTCCACCTTCTCCGCACCCGCAAAACCGGTGATGGTGCGGTTCTTCTGCCGGTGCTCCGACAGCTTCTTCACATCAATTCCGTTCGTGTTGTACAGTCCGCCATCGACTTCCAGAATTCCGATGATCTTGTAGCCCGCCTCCGCCATCAGCAGGGCTGCATTCGAGCCGACGTTGCCAAAACCCTGCACGATGACCCGCGTGGACGCCATCGACATGCCCAATTTCTTGATGGCTTCGTCGCACACAATCATGATGCCTCGACCGGTGGCCTCGCGGCGCCCGCGCGATCCTCCAATATTGATCGGTTTTCCGGTGACCACCGCGGTCACCGTTTGCCGCATGTGCATGGAATAGGTGTCCATCATCCATGCCATGATTTGTTCGTTGGTATTGACGTCCGGTGCAGGCACATCCTTTTCCGGGCCGATAAACTCGAACAATTCTGCGGTATAGCGCCGGGTCATGCGCTCCAGCTCGCCCATCGACATCTTGTGGGGATCGCAAATCACGCCGCCCTTCGCGCCACCGAACGGAATATTCACCACCGCACACTTCCAGGTCATCCAGGCGGCCAGGGCGCGCACTTCGTCCAAGGTCACATCCGGAGCATAGCGAATCCCGCCCTTGGAAGGTCCGCGCGCGATCGAGTGTTGCACCCGGAAACCGGTGAAGACCTCAAGCTTCCCGTTATCCATGGCGACCGGGATGTGCACGGTGATTTCGCGATTGGAGTACCGCAGCACCTTCCACAGGCCCTCGTCCAGGTTGAGCTTCTGGGCGGCCAGGTCGAAGCGCGCGGATTGTGCCTCCATGGGGTTGAATTCGCGCTCGATGGTGACGTGGTTGGCGGTGGTGGCGGTCATGGCATTCTCCAATTTTGCGTGTTCCGGTGCTGGTGCTGGCCGGGTTCCGGGCAGATTTCCCGGATTTGGGCGGCAGATTCAGAAGTATAAGCAGGCCAAGGCGGGTAGGCAAGCCGCAGCGATATCCAGCTCCGAGCAGGTGCCTCCGCGAAAATCGGCACCAAGCAAAAGCCCCGCCGGAACGGGGCTTCTTTATAGTCTGGTGCCAGAAATACTGGGCACGCTTGCCAAGCAACTCTAGCCTATTCGCGACCCAAGGCGGTGTCAAGACACTGACGGGAGGTTCCTAAGTTACCCAGTTCCAATCTGGTTGGACGGTCGCAGGAGGACAAGGGAATCGAACCCTTCAGGCTGTAAGCAGCCGTCCAACGCTTGGCAAGCGTGCCCAGTACCCACACCGGGAGTGTCCTCCAAAGCCGCGCCTACCACCGCCGGATTGTATTTCACGACCAGACCCAACATCCTGTGACGAGTGACCCAGGTCGGCCGGGATTGTTCCAAACTGGGAATTCCAGGTGGCATGGCGATGTGCTGACTACGCTTTCTTCCCCTTCACCTCCGCTCTCACCGTCCCCTTCGCCAGTCTTGCCGAAATCTCATCGCCTGCCTTTACTTTGCGCGCATCTTTCAACAGTTTCCCAGAGGCATCAAAAACCAAAGCGTATCCCCGATCCAGAATCGCCAAAGGAGACAGGGCCTGCAGCGCCGTATCCATGCGCTCGACCCGGACCCTTCGCTCCAGCAGCGAGTTGCGAAAAACCGAAATCAGTCCCGTGGTCTGGGCTGCCAGGTCTTTTTTCATCCCCGACAGCACGCGTCTGACGTCGTAGTGCCGCACTGCCGCCGACAGCGTCTCGAATCTCCTCCGTTGTTTCTCCAGAATCCCCCGCTGCACTTGCCCTAGGCGATACACCAGCTCATCCAACCGCTGCCCGCGCCGATGGATCAAGTCCATCATCCGTCCGAACGCACCGTGCTGCGCCAGTTCCGTGAGGCTCTGCCGCGCCATCAGTAGGTGATAGCGCATGGCCTTTTCCAGCCGGCCCAGCAACCCGCTGGTTTGTTCTTCGACTTCCTGCCGCGAACGAATGACCAGCTCCGCCGCCGCCGACGGCGTGGGCGCCCGCAGGTCCGCCACAAAATCAATAATGGTGAAGTCGGTCTCGTGGCCAATCGCCGAGATCACCGGAATCTCCGACGCCGCAATCGTCCGCGCCAGGCCTTCGTGATTGAAGGCCGCCAGGTCTTCCGCCGATCCCCCGCCCCGCGCCACGATAATCACATCCACACCTCGTGTCTTGTTGAAGTGGCGAACGCCGGCGCTGACCTCGAGCGCCGCCGCTTCTCCCTGCACCTGTGCCGGATATATAAGGACGTTGGCCCCGTGGTGCCGCCGCCGCAGAATATTGAGGATGTCGCGCAAGGCAGCCGCTTGCGGCGAAGTCACAATGCCAATCGTGTGTGGCAATGTAGGGACCGGCTTCTTGCGCGCCGCGTCGAACAAACCTTCGGCTTCCAGCTTGGCTTTCAACTGCTCGAATGCGATCTGCAGCGCGCCCGCACCCTTGGGCTCCAAATATTCCGCTGAAATCTGCAGTTCGCCGCGTTCTTCATAGATAGTGACCCGCCCGCGGGCCACCACCTGCATGCCGTTCTCGGGACGGAAACGCAGCAATCGCGCTGACGAACGAAACATCACCACGCGAATCTGCGCGTTCTCGTCTTTCAGCGTGAAATAAAGATGTCCGGAGTCGTGTGCCCGGAAGTTGGAAATTTCGCCCTCCACCCAGATGTCGGTGTATTCCCGCTCCACATGGGTGCGGACGGCAGCCACCAGGTCGTGCACCGTCCAGGTGCGCCGGGCCGCGGGCGTGAAGGCTAACCCGAGTTGGTCGGAAGCGGACACTGAGGGAAGTTTACCGCAGACAGCACTTGGCACTTGGCAATTAGCACTCAGCCAAACCTCTTGTTCGCGCGGACTAGTACCTGCCTGGACTGACTAAATGCTAAATGCTAATTGCTAAGTGCTGAGCAGACTACCGCCTGAATCTCCCGATCACATACAGCACCGCCGAAAGCACCACGCTCAGCAGGATGGAAGTTGCCAAGGGAAAATAAAACGTGGTGTGCTTGCCGCGATAGACAATGTCCCCTGGCAGCCGGCCCAAGGGCAGGTTGGTGCGCCCCAAAAGCATCAGGCCGAGACCGACCACGACGATGGTCCCGCCCAAAAATATCAGCAGCTTTCCGATATCAGTCACAACCACAATTGTAGCTTGCAGTTGTAGCGCCGGCGTCCTCGCCGGCTGCCAGGCGGGCGTCCCACCCGCCTTTCCAACCCTGCTAAAATTCCTCCCATGAAATCCCTGCGTGCTCATGTACTCGTTCTGCTCGTTGCCGTTACCGTTGCTGCCCTCCCCGCTCCGCCCGCCGGAGTCGAACTGACCTCCGAGCCCTCACACCATCTGGCGCTCGAAAACCAGTACGTCCGCGTTTTCCAGGTGGAGGTCGCGCCCCGCCGCGCTACTCTACTGCACCGCCACCGGCACGATTACATCTTCGTAACGCTTGGCCCAAGCGAGGTCTCCAACGAAGTCCAGGGCAAGCCCCCGGTCACGCTCAAACTGCAGGACGGCGAAACCCGCTTCACGCCGGGCAACTTCGCCCACGTCGCCCGCAACCTGGCGAATACGCCTTTCCGCAACGTCACCATCGAGTTGCTGCAGGACGACAAAGCGCACGCCGCGCCTCCGCCGGCCAAATGGGATGAGGACCGCGCCTTGCACGTGCTGCACGGCGGCACCCAGGACGTCTTGTTTGTGAAGGACGGCGCGCGCGTTTCCGAAGTCGAGTTGCAGGTGGCGGGCGTTCTGCCCAAACATCACCACATCGGGCCGCACCTGGTGGTCGCGCTGACTGATCTCGAATTTCGCAACGACGTGGTGGGCAAGCCGACGATGAACGTGGAGCTGAAAGCCGGGGACGTCAAGTGGGTGGAAGGCGGCTTAACTCATACCATCACCAATGTCGGCCGTGGCGAAGCCAAGTTCGTGACCGTCGAGTTCTGATATTTGTGTAGCGCGGACATTCCTGTCCGCGACGGTCTCCTGGGATTGTGGAGGACGGGCGTCCCCGGCCGTCATGGCTGAACCCTGTTGCGCAGCGCGGCCACCCTCGCCCGCGATGATCCCCTTTTACCCTTGTCATTCCGAGCCGTCCGTAGCCGCGTTCTCGCGGCGAGGAGGTGTCGAGGAATCTGCTGTTCCGGAACCCTGCCCACGTGCGGACAGCCGCCCGTAGCCGCCCTGAGCGAAGTCGAGGGGGCTGTCCGGCAGAGCGAAGCTCCGCAGCTTGGTTGTGCAGCGCGGACATTCCTGTCCGCGAACGATCTGCAACGACCAAGGACCAAAGACTATGGAGGACGGGTGCCCGCCCGTCCTAAGCGTCGGTGTATAGCGCGGGTACTCTCGCCCTCGAAGGACTCGTGTCAGGGCACGGCCTCAGCCGTGCCGAAACACCGCTGCCCGAACCAGGCGCCAACAGGCGCAACTGCCACGACAGCCGCCCGGAGCTGATGCCCCCCTTTTCCCGTTTCGGGAAACTTCTTGTCAATAGCCCGTGCTTGAACTAATGGCTGCATCCTGCTGCAGCGTATCCAGATACATTTTCCCAAACCGTGTCCATTCTCCGTATGCACAATGCTATACTTAGAATATAGAGAATAGCTCCTAGCGGCCCCTCCCGGGCCGCTTTTTTATTTTCACCCCAGAAACACACTTTCATGACCAATCAGGGAATGGATATCCAGCACCCCAAGGCGCGGGGTGAGTGGGCCGAGCTGCGCTTCATGACCCGGGCCGCCGAGCATGGCCTCCGCGTCGCCAAGCCCTGGGGAGACATGTCCCCCTTCGACTTCGCCGTCGAGTACAACGGACGCTTCCTGCGCGTCCAGGTCAAGTGCACCAAGTACCGTCGTGGCCGGTCTTACAAGTGCCACGTCACCGCCAACGGCGTGCCCTACACTCGCCACGAGTCGGACTTCATCGCCGCCTACGTCATTCCGGCCGACGTCTGGTACATCATTCCTATTGCCGCCACCCACGGCCAGTCTCACGTCATGCTCTCGCCCCACCGCCCGGGCTCCCGCTACGACCGCTACAAAGAAGCCTGGCACCTGCTTCGCGCCACTGCCGAAACCTGCCCCTGGCACGATGAGTGCCACCCCGAATGAAAGCCCGTTCCTCAACTCCGCCACTATGTCATCCCGAACCAAAGTGAGGGATCTGGGGGTATCCACCCAAGGCGGTTGCTTGGGCGAGTTGACTGCGCCCACCCCCCTTGTCATTCCGAGCCGTCCGCAGCCGCGCTCGCGCGGCGAGAGAGCCTGCCCTGAGCGAAGTCGAAGGGTGTCGAGGAATCTGCTTTCTCCGGAAGTCTGCACGCGTGGGGACACGCGCCGATAGCCTGCCCTGTTTTGCCGAAGCCCCGAGCGCAGCCGAGGGGGAAGTCGAAGGGTCTGCCCGGCCTCTGGCACAAGGAGTGCCACCCCGTCTAAGGCCCGTTCCCCAACCCAACCACCATGTCATCCCGAACAAAGTGAGGGATCTGGGGGTGTTTACCCGCGGCGGGTGCCCCATCCTAACGGGAGCGTTTTTTGCGACGTTAGGGTGGGGATTTTCGTTTGGGATCTGCAATGCTCACGTGGGGGCAGCCGTCGATAGCCTGCCCTAAGCGAACTTCAACTGGAACGAAGAAGAGTCGAATGGGGAGGCGCAAAACATATCGCGAACGGGCAGTGCGGTTCGTGTCAGGGCACGGCTTCAGCCGTGCCGAAAAACCGCTGCCCCGAACTAGGCGCCGACCAGGCGCAACTACCGAAGAGCCTCCTATCGCAGAAATGCTCCTACTCCTTCGCGAATGTAGCGTTGAGTATCGGCGCGCTCTCCCTGCCCCCACACCGACTTGCAGTAGAAGCAATCCGGCTTGGGTGCGTCATCAGAAACCAAGACCCTCCCCATGTTCCCGCGATAGATGGTCAGTCGATTAGGTTCCCTGATACCCGTGGCACCAACCATGAACTCTGTTACGGCGAGCGAGGCCACAACGCCGTTAATCGAGACCACGGACGGGCCGGCTCTGCCAAGCTGCTGCTTCTCGACTCCGTAAATAACGCCTCGTAGCTTCCTCGCTTCCGGTCCTGCCAATTTTCGCCGCGCTTCGTCCATATCGAGCTGCCCTAGGCAGACCAAACAACCTTCGCCACGTAACGCAGCACAGACGCGGCCGCCGTACCTGAGTCTGTCGCCGGGTTCGATGTCAGAGGCAACATCGAAGTACGAAAGGCGATACGCAGAGCACAACTCAGTGAGCACGAGCCGGGCCCCTTCAGAGTCGACAGAACCGAACACGTAATCGGACCGTAGGATAGCCCGGAATGCCCCGTCGCTAACAACTGAATCCCGAACTTTGATGACTTCGATGGATGGGTCAATCTCGTTGATGAGGCGCTCCCCAATGTCAACTTTCAGAGTCCCTGGAATTTTGTCGGAAATGCGGGCGGTGACATAGCGATTCCGGTTAGTTTCATCCAACTCCTCTGCATCTATCAGGGCGATTGATCCCAAGCCGAGCAGCGCAAGCTGCTGGGTCATGTGACTTCCGACGCCACCGACACCTACAATTGTGACCTTAGCGTTGCGAAGTCTTTGCTGGCCTTCCTCTCCGAAGAAACGAATGTTGCGATCATATCGAGAATTCATGACGGCGCTCCCAGTTCTCAAGGGTCAGACCTGTAGGCTTTAGCTGCCTGCCTCCGACCTGCAAATCGAGCACCCCGTCCGGGTGTTCTGGATTTGACGCCCACGTGAGTGAGTCGAAGCCGCGTGAGCCAATCACTATGGCGGCATAGGGCTTGTTTTTCAGTCGCCACCACACATGAGGCACGAACTCGGCGAATCCACTACGATCACTCGCCGAGAACTCCGGCACCGCAGACCGCGGGTGCGAGTGCAATTCCAGAAGGGAAGCATTCAGATCGTGTGCGTGCTTGATGACTGCCGCTCGGCAACCATCTGTTAGCTCGATTCCGTAAAGAGATTTGTAATTGAATTCGGACGGACCGACTAGGTGTGCATCCAGGAAATGAAACTCCATGGCGATCTTTGTTTGCTGAACCCGGCAGAATAGAAATGCTGCCTCTTCGGATTTAGGACAGCGAGGTACTAGGTGCCTAACCAGTCGGCGGTGCTCATCCGGCGGGATAGTCAGCGAAAACGTGGTCATTAAATGCCCTCCTCGAAACGCCGCTGGAACCCCAGAACCCAGTTCAGCAGGTTGGAGCCCTTACTAATATCGGATGTCGCGTGCCAAACTCCGTCTTGAGTGGTCCAGGAGAAGATCCCCCAT
>JAIQFW010000283.1 GCA_020073105.1 Terriglobia bacterium | reverse complement strand
CCATCGATCTTGCGCGGGTTGGTGTGCACCCAGCGATCGTGCCTCGCTTCTTCAGCGATACGATCGAGCAGGTCCGCTGTTACCCCGACATCGCGCAGCGTGGCGGGCAGCCCAAGCGCCGCGATCAGCGCCGCCACTGCGTCAGCCGCCGCCACACCGGGCTTGCCGAGCGCCTCGCTCACCCAGGCCTGACGCTCGGCATTCACCCCCGCGTTGAAGCGCAACACGTGCGGCAGCATCACGCACGAGGTGTAGCCGTGTGGCACATCCGCGGTCCCGCCGAGCACATGCCCGATCCCGTGGCTGGCGCCCTTGGTCACGCCGTTCTGCGATCCCATGATCGACATCCACGCGCCAAGCTGGCAGTCCAGCCGCGCCGCAAGATCACCAGGGTCCGCCTTCACCGCCAGCAGTCCGCGGCCCAACAGACGCAGCGCATGGATCGAGGTGCCGTCGGACAGCGGCTGCGGATTGATCGAGCAGATGTCCTCCACCGCATGATCGACCGCGCGAATGCCGGTGGAGAGGAACAGCCACTCCGGCGTATGGACCGTTGCGGCGGGGTCCAGGATCACGCTACGCGGCATCATCAGCGCGTGCCCATAGCTCTCCTTCACCGTTCCGAGTGGGGACCCAAATACCGTGCGCCATGCTAGTGCATTCAGCCCAGCCAGGCAACCGGGAACGTCACCGCTTAGGCCGGGGGAGTACCTGCCAATGGTCTTACCGCAGTCTCTTGGCACGCTCTTTGGACCGACGACGGGAAAAAAAGACCGAGCCTGTCGATTTTGTACCCCCCCGTTCGACGTACAGGTGGAAAGAGACAGCATTCGCGCCCGGACTGACCATTGCTCCTCACCCGACGAAAGCATAGGGGCATTGGGAACTTTGTCGGTATCTGGGCCGTAACTTTGTGAGTCCCATAGTCGTTCTACTTATCTAAGAGGATTGATTTTCGTGATTTCTGGACAGGACGCGGTTACGGGACCCGAGGTTTTTCGTCTATCCTGATAGAATGCTGGCTGCGGTTTTGGCCACGCCCGTCCTGCAGGCTCCCGGAGTTCGCTATGACCCTGACTCGCTTTGTCACCAAAAACGCCTTCCGCAACAAACGCCGCAGCGTGCTCACCGTGCTCAGCATTGGCGGTTCGCTGCTTCTGCTCACCTTTTTGATCACCATCTGGCGTACTTTTTACGACAGCAAGCCCAGCGAACAATCGGCGCAGCGCCTGATCGTTCGCCACAAGGTGTCGCTGGTGTTCAACTTGCCCAGCTACTACAAGCAGAAGATCCAGGCCATTCCCGGGGTCAAGGAAGTGGTGAATCAGCAGTGGTTTGGCGGGCAATATATCGATGACAAGCCCAAGAATATGTTCGCCCAGTTCGGCACTGACCCGAACGAAATCTTTGAAGTGCAGAAGGATTTCCACCTCCCCCCGGACCAGCTCGAGGCGTGGAAGAAGGATCGCGCGGGTTGCGTCGTGGACGCCGAATTGGCCAAAAAGCATGGGTGGAAGATCGGCGACCGCATCCCCATCAAGGGAACCATCTTCCCCTTGAATCTGGAGCTCACGGTTCGCGGCATCTTCACTGCGCCTCAAGCCACAGAAACACTATATTTTGACAACACCTATCTCGATGAGGGCTGGCCGCATGTGAAGGGCTACGTGGGCTTCTTCGGCGTGCTGGCCGATTCTCCGCAAGCCGTACCGCAGGTGGCCAAGGACATCGACGCTGCCTTCCGCAACACCGACCGGCCAACCAAGTCGGAGAGTGAGAAGGCCTTTAACCTGGACTGGATTGCCATGATGGGCAACGTGAAGGCATTCATCCTGAGCATTTGTGCGGCGGTGGTGTTCGCCACCCTGCTGGTTTCGGCCAACACCATGGCCATGTCGATCCGCGAACGCACCCGCGAGGTCGCCCTGCTCAAGACGCTGGGCTTCACTCGAGGCACGGTGCTGGGCCTGTTCATGAGTGAAGCGATCGCCTTGGCGGCGTTGGGCGGATTGCTGGGAGCTCTGGCTGCTTCCGGTGCGGTTTTCCTGATGGCGCATTTTTCCCCAGCCGCGTTTCTGTTTTCGAACCTGAAGACGAATGTTCCCACGATTTTGGTCGCCGTCTTCGTAGGGGCGACGGTAGGTCTGATCAGTTCCTTCGTGCCCGCCTACAACGCCTCGCGGCGAAACATTGTGGAAGGACTGCGCCACATCGGCTAAGCGGAGAAACTATGGCAGTTCCGATTCAATACAACATCCGCAATTTGAGGCTGCGCAAAAGCGCCACCGTGATGACTGCGCTCGGTATCGCCCTCACTGTGACCACTGCCATCTTCATCATGGCGCTGCTGGCCGGTTTGAACGCTGCCTTCAAGGGCAGCGGCGATCCCCTCAATGTTCTAGTGCTGCGAAAAGGGGCCACTGCGGAGTTATCTGCCGGGGGCGTGGAGCGTGCCGCGTTGCCGACCATGAAAGACCTGCCGGGAGTCGCGCGCGATGCTCAGGGACAGCCCATGGTCTCGGGCGAAGATCTGCTGGTGGTCGTGCTCCCCCGCAACGACGGTACAGGCGAGACCAACGTCACCGTGCGTTTCCTGACTCCCACCGGCATCGCCATGCGTCCCGAGGTGAAACTGGTGGCGGGACGGTGGTTCACCCCGGGCCAGCGCGAGATCGTGGTCAGCAAGTCCATTCACAGCCGCTTTGCCCAGGCCAACCTCGGCGACAGCCTGTGGATTGGCAAAGGCCCGTGGACGGTGGTTGGTATTTTCGATAGCGCCGGGAGCGCACATGACTCGGAGATATGGGGCGACGACAATCAGTTGGCGTCAGATTTCGACCGCTCCTCGTATAACTCCGCCCTGATTCGTGCCACCGATCCGGTCGCCGCAGATGCGCTCAAGAACCGGGTCAGCGACGACCAGCGCCTGAAGCTGGCCGGCATGCTTGAGACCGAATATTGGGCCAAGCAGACCAGTTCCGGCAACCCCATCAAGTTTGTCGGAACGCTGGTGGCCATCATTATGGCGATTGGTTCCTGTTTCGCGGCCATGAACACCATGTATGCGGCGGTGGCCTATCGGTCTCGCGAAATTGCCACCTTGCGCGTGATTGGCTTCTCCCGGCCCAGCATTTTGACGTCATTCGTGTTCGAGTCGGTGCTGCTGTCGATTCTGGGCGCGCTGGTTGGGATCGTCCTTATGTTGCCGTTCAACGGGATGACCACCGGCACCAACAATCCGGTCACATTCAGCGAGGCCGTATTCAGCTTGCGGATGACGCCCAACGTGGTGATTTCTGCGATTGGGTTCGCCATCATCATGGGATTGTTCGGCGGGATCGCTCCCGCCTGGCATGCCGCCCGGAGGGAGATTCTGGCGTCGTTGAGGGATTAGGGGTTTCCTCTGTGGACCTCTGTGCCCTCGGTGGTTGCAGCTTTTGACGCTATATGCCTCTTGATACCAAACACGCGGACTTGCAGGGCCTGCGCATCGACCGTTCGGCGCCGCCAAGCGGTGAGCCCGCGAACTGGGCGCGACGCTACATCCTGATCGGCATCGAAGCGGGCCTGGGAGTCGTCGAAGGCTTGCTTGGACACAACCCCCGGGTCCACAGTTCGCGATTGCGGTCGAGCGTGATCTTGTCATTTGCGAGTGTGGCGCGGGCTTCCTCGAGATTGTGCTGTGCCT
>JAIQFW010000092.1 GCA_020073105.1 Terriglobia bacterium | reverse complement strand
GCGACACTGCCCGAGATGAATGTGGAGTTGAGCCAGGGCTCGCACTTATTTCACAACTTGTCGAGCTTTCGGGCAAGCTACTTCATGGTGCAACACGGGCGCCGTCTTGGAATCGACTGGGATTGGCTGAACCGGCAACCCGTTGTGCAGGAGACGGAATTCATTCGCCATGTGCGCCCCACAGTGAAGCTCTCGTTACGCGTCGATGGGCGGACCGCTCGGGGAGTCATCCTGTCGCTGCAGATTGGTGACAAGACGGAGCAGTAAAGCGTTGAAGGCAGACGAAGGTAAATTCGGGACTATGCTTCACGCACTGCAAGAGCGGGCCAAGGAATTGAACTGCCTGTATCAGGTGGGAGAGTTCCTAAGCCAGTCAAACCGAACTCTTGAAGAGGTTTTCCGCGGCATCATCGAAGTGCTGCCGCCAGGCTGGCAATACCCGCACGATTGTCAAGCTCGGATCCTCTTTGAGAACCTGACAATCCAGCCGCAGGATTTCCAAGCAACGCCATGGGTTCAGAAGGCCGGCATCGTCGTGCAGGGTGAGACCGTTGGCTCAGTTGAGGTCTCGTATCGTCAAGAGATGCCGCGATCCGACGAAGGCCCGTTCCTCAAGGAGGAGCGCAAGCTGATTGAGACGATTGCCGAGCGAATCGCAAGCGCGGTCACTCAACGGCGATTGAGAACCGCATTCGCGGGCTGGGCGGCGGCGGATGCAGCAGCGACAGGTCAAGGGGAGTGGCGTATTGTGCTCGAGTTCCTGCGCGACACGGACCCCGCACTACTGAAGCGGATTTCGCGCAAATTGATCAATCACTTGAGCTGGAGCGGAGTCCAGGAGGCCAAGGACCTCCTGCGGCGCGGTGGGACGATCTTGCCTGCCGAGCCGAGCTTTTCCACCGACGAGAACCGGCCTCTTCCTCCGGACGCGCCTGGAAGCTCTACCGACTTGACAACGGAAGTTTTCCGGATTGCCGGGGAACACCTCAGTGAAAGCGAAATCCTCAGTTGTGTGACCCGATGGATCAAGGAGGACAAGGCCAGTTTTCTGGTACGAGCGCTGGAGAACCAAGACACTTCGCTGGGAGAAATCATGGAGTGTGTCGAGCGTTATCGGCACATCGGTGTCGAGGAGGACGAACTTTCTCTCTACACCCAGAAGGGTCTCCGGGTATCGCTGATCCGCCGCTTCTTTTCCGAAAGTCTCGGCTTCATCAATGTCGCCAAGAATTTCATTGAAGTTAAGGATTTCTATGATCTGTTGGGTAAGGTCATCTTCCCGCCTGGTTGCCACGGAAAGCTGGGCGGGAAGAGTGCGGGCTTGTTCTTAGCCAAGAAGGTCATAGACAAGGCCCCTGAAGCGACCGCACTCTTGCACGAAGTCAAGGTCCCCAGAACTTGGTACCTCACCTCCGATTGGATTCAGAACTTCGTGCACCATAACGATCTCGAGGACGTTCTCAACCGGAAATACATGGAGATCGACCAGGTGCGGCAGGAATACCCGCATCTAGTGGCTCTGTTCAAAAGATCGTCGTTCCCTTCGGAATTTGCCAAGGGACTCGCACTCGCGCTCGATGACCTCTGGGATGTTCCGCTCATCGTCCGCAGTTCGAGTTTGCTGGAAGACCGTCCTGGGTCAGCTTTCTCCGGCAAGTACAAGAGTCTGTTCTTAGGCAACCGCGGGACCAAGGAAGAGCGACTGGCCGCATTGACGGATGCTATCGCAGAGGTGTACGCCTCGATCTTCGGGCCGGATCCGACCGAGTATCGCGCCGAGCGCGGTCTGCTGGATGTCCACGAAGAGATGGGCATCATGATCCAGGAGGTTGTTGGCCAGGCCATTGGCAAGTACTTCCTGCCCGCGTGCTCTGGGGTTGCATTCAGCAACAATGAGTTCCGGTGGTCGGCGCGCATTAAGCGCGAAGATGGCCTCATACGACTCGTACCTGGGCTGGGGACACGTGCCGTGGATCGCGTCGCCGATGACTATCCCGTGCTGATCGCTCCCGGCCAGCCGAGTTTGCGTGTCAACGTGACCGCGGACGAAGTGCTCAGGTATTCGCCCAAGCGCCTTGATCTCATCAATTTGGAGTCCAACGCTTTCGAAACCGTCGACGTTGCCGAGTTGCTGCGACATGCAGGTGCCAAGTATCCACAAATTCGCGATCTGGTTTCGCTGGTGAGTCACAACCGGATTGAGCCCTTAATCGGACCACTGCCTGACTTCAGTTCCCAGGATGCAGTTTTCACGTTCGAAGGACTCATCCGAAAGACCCCCTTCGTAGGCCGCATCCGCGAATTGCTGGTCCTGTTGCAATCCAAGCTCGGGACACCGGTGGACGTCGAGTTCGCCTTCGACGGGAAAGATTTCTATTTGCTACAGTGCCGACCCCAGAGCTACGGCGCAGATGCCGTTCCGGTCGCAATTCCGCAAAACCTGCCGTCGGACAAGGTTATCTTCTCCGCTACGCATTTTGTCTCGAACGGCAAGGTGCCGGACATCACGCACATCGTATATGTCGACCTCGAGAGCTACAGCCAGCTTCCTGATCCAACGGCAATGCGGGATGTTGGGCGTGCGGTCGGCAGACTGAATAAGCTATTGCCGAAACGCCAGTTCATCCTGGTCGGGCCCGGGCGCTGGGGTAGTCGGGGAGACATCAAACTGGGAGTCCCGGTAACCTACTCCGATATCAACAACACGGCAATGTTAATCGAAGTAGCGCGCCAGAGAGGAAATTACCTGCCAGAGTTGTCATTCGGGACCCACTTCTTCCAGGATCTCGTAGAGGCTTCGATCCGCTACCTGCCGCTTTACCCGGACGATCCAACCACGGTATTCAATGAACTGTTCTTTCGACGGTCCCGCAACGTACTTCAGGAGGTGCTCCCGGAATTCGTGCACCTTGCGGAGACGCTCCGGGTAACTGACGTGCCGTTGGAAACGGGTGGGCTCATCCTGCGAGTACTCATGAACGCCGACTTGGACCAGGCGGTTGGGTTCCTAGCACCTCCACAGCAAGAAATCGGTTCACTCGACTCAGACGCCAAGTTCATTGACCGGGGAACGAACGAACACTGGCGCTGGCGTTTTCGCATGGCACAGAGGATCGCGGCAGATCTCGATCCGCAAAAATTTGGGGTGAATGCCTTCTACCTTATCGGTAGCACCAAGAACGCCACGGCGGGGCCCGCCAGCGATATCGACATCCTGCTGCATTTCCAGGGAAATGAAGTACAGATGAAAGAACTGATGCTCTGGCTCGAAGGCTGGAGCCGCTGCCTCGCAGAAATCAACTTCCTCCGGACCGGATATCGCACGGACGGTCTTCTTGACGTGCACCTGGTTACTGATAAGGACATCGCGGAACGTTCGAGCTTCGCCGTAAAAATCGATGCCATCACGGATCCCGCGCGTAAACTGCCAATGAAGGATTCTCGGGTATCAGCTAGAGCAAATCCCGTGTAGCAGCCTCAGGTGATTCCAGATCAAAACGCACCAGCGCCAACTCAGGCCCATCGTGAGCGCCGTTTATGCAGACAGTTCGTCCGATCCGAAGTTTCCACTCGCCGGTCAATCGCGCAGCCTCGTGCACATGACCGTGCAAGGTGAGCAAAGGCTGCCGCTCCTCGATAAACCGCTTGACCGCGATGCTACCCACATGCACATCCAGCGCAACGTGCTCATATGTCTTTCCATCCAGCGCCGCGCGGTCTAGTGGTGTGTCGCACGGTGGCGTATGGAAGAGAAACACTGCGCGGTCGAGAGGATCTTCACCCACGAGGGAGGCAAGGTCTTTCTGGATCGTGGCCCATTTGATCTCGCTCTCTTCCGCCAGCACGCTCCTATGTCCCTCCTCAGGTGAGACACAGCCCGGCGGAACGTATCGGGAGACGTCGTAATGCTCCCAGTCCTTCAGCATGAATGGGGTCGGCGGAACATAGGCAAGGCCATATATGGGGAAATCGCCCAAGAGAAGCTTCCGCCCGTGGATGTAGTGCCAGATGCCCTCTGCTGCTGCCGCGACGAAATTCTGCTCTTCGCATCGTGGGTCGTCGTTGCCAAGGATGAGGAAGATGTCTGGGTAGTCTACGCCTAGAGCATCGCGGGCCCTGGTGAAAGTTGGGACTAAATAATCGTGAACAAAATCAGCCTGTCCGGATTGAAATGCTGACAACGCCGAACGAGGAAGCAAATCTCCACCGAGGAACACCGCAGCGGGGCGGCCCCTGATGATGGATGCGAGTAGTTTGTCGTACCGATCGGTCTTTCCGTGCAGATCCGTGGCGAAGAAGCAGGTCGGCAAGCCTTCGTCCTTTACATCCTAGGAGTTGCGGTTCGATACAACGCGAACTTCAGGTATCAATTCGTAAGCGGTATTTTCTACGTCACGTACGTCTCAACCCAAGTCTGAATTCTACACGGATGTTGCTGGGCGTTTTCGACATGGTGTTCTCTGCGTCGTCAGTGGCACCGAATCAAGAACAGCCCTTCGCCGTAGCAGTTTCTCTCCGGATGACGGACAAACCGCAAGTTATCGTTTCGCGTCTAGCTTGTCGGCTACTAGGACCTTGACTCTGATTGTTGTCGCGATGTGGGTTCATTGCATCTTGAAGTCTAAGCAGCTTCACGAAACGAGACCAGACCCGTGCCGTTGCGACGAAGCCAGGCCGCGACGGATCGCGGACAAAAGCGAACCGCAGTGCCAATGCTGAAACTTGGAAGACGTCCAGCTTTCGCGTGCTTGAAGCTCGTGATCGGCGACACGTTCAGAATTTCTGCGAGTTGTCTTGCTGTTAGCGCGTGTGGAATTTCCTCAATTCTTTCTGGCAAAGAAAGTGGTACCGACATCGAAGGGACTCCGGGTTTGAATTCCCAGAGACCGCTCCCGTTCGGAGTTGCCTCAGTGCCTGGGTGGCACGTCCCGTTTCGATCCCGGTCTGGCTGGCGATCGCGCGTCGCCCAAGGGCATGGGCGCTCTACTGCAGGTGTCGTTATGCCATCATCGCGAGTGACCAAAAATCTCTGGGACAAATTTCGACAACCGGCGCAGATCTGGCAAACTTACATATACTTCAATTTCTCAGTTTGAGAAAAATTGGCAGTATCTATTCGGACGGCATAGCAATGCGGCCCGCCTAGCCCACCAACATTCTTCCTTGACTCCAGTCTGTCGCGAGACTCGTGATCTCCGTCTCGGTGTCAGACAATACATTCCCTTCCAAATCAAATTGAACCCGGAGTTGCGTATCTGTTATGAATATAACGTGCGGCAATGAGCGTTACTAAAAGGAACGAGTCCAAACCCCCATGGCTGCTCCTGGTCTTTAGTTTGGCGAAAAAAGGAGCCAGTCTCAGAGTGACGGTTTGGCGGAAACTGCAGCGGTATGGAGCATTGCCGCTCGGCAACTCTGGCTACCTTCTTCCGAACACTGAGGGGAACCGTGAACGATTGGAATGGCTGGCGACGGCGGTCCGCACCGAGGGTGGCGAGGCTTCTGTTCTTGAGGTGCAGTCCATTGACAATTGCTCCTTCGCGCAGATGAAGCAGCGGTTTTCCGATGCCCGTGCCGGGGACTATCGGGATTTGCTCAAGGAGCTTCGAAATCCGTCTTCCGCCAACCAGTCATCGCGGATCACGCGTCTCCGGCAGCGATTCCAAGACATCGTCTCCATCGACTTCTTCGGCAGTCCGCTTCGTAAACAGGTCGAGCAGACATTGAATTCCCTTCTATCACCCAAAACAACTTCAGTCGCACCAGAGATCGCCAATGTGTCACCGGCCGAATATCGAAACCGAGTATGGGTCACTCGGCCGCGGCCAGGCGTCGATCGAGTGACCTCCGCCTGGCTGATCCGCAAGTTCATTGACCCTAAGGCCAAATTCGCCTTTGCACCAGAGGACAAGAAACCGGCCAAAGCTGTCCCGTTCGACATGTACGAAGGTGGCTTTGGGCACCGTGGCGAAGACTGCACTTTTGAAACGCTGCTCAAGGTTTTTCATATTCGCGACAAGAAAGTACTGGTCATGGCGGAAATAGTTCACGATGCGGACCTCTTCGATGAGAAGTTTGGCCGGAAGGAGGGCTTCGGAATCGATGAGGTGATGAAGGGTTGGGCCCGCGAGGGCCTCAGCGATCAAGAACTTCTGAAGCGAGGAATGCAGCTGGCTGACGGGCTGTACAAATCTCTCAACTGACTCATAAGAACTGTGAATGGGCTTTTACGCCCAGCGCAATCGAGGTACGGAAAGGAGTACTTTTATGGAACTACGACTGCTAATTCTTTCGGTCGCACTATCTCTTCCCGTGATCGTGGCGGCCCAAGGCTTGGACACGGCCAAAATTGACGAAGCGATGGGCCGCTCTGGCCAGCAAACTGGCGACGTCTACCGATTAGGATTTCCCCGCACAGATCTTCATGTTTCGGTTGGAGGTGTGGAGATAAAGCCAGGACTGGCACTCGGCTCCTGGGCGGCGTTCGCTGGGAATGACAATGCCACTATGGTTATGGGCGACCTGGTTCTCTTGGAGAACGAACTCACGCCGGTCATGAAGAAGTTGCGAGCTGCGGGATTCGACATCACCGCCGTCCACAATCATGTCTTAAATGAAACCCCACGTGTCATCTACATGCATTACATAGGCCACGGAAAGGCCATTGAACTTGCGAAAGCTCTCCACGCCGCCCTGGCGGAGTCGAAGACGCCGCTCGATAAGCCAGCGCCGCCAGCGCCAACTGCGGAGCCTCCAGCATTTGTAAAGGCAATCGAAGACACGTTGGGCACGAAAGGCCGCTTTGCCGGGGGTGTGCTTTCCTTCGGGATTCCTCGTAAAGGGGCGATCACCGATCACGGAATGACACTGACCACGCCGCAAGGCGTCGCCGAGGCGATCAACTTCCAGGAGGCCGGCACTGGCAAAGTTGCGACAACCGGGGATTTCGTGTTGACGGCAGAGGAAGTTAATTCTGTGATCTCCGCACTCGAAGAACACGACATTGCGGTCACGGCACTGCACAGCCACATGCTTACAGAGCAGCCTCGCCTTTTCTTTATGCACTTCTGGGCTATGGGTAGCTCAGAATCGGTTGCTGCGGGAATCAAAGTGGCATTGAGCCATGTAGCGGTGAAGTAACGAATGTAGTGAGGTGAGTGATGCGAAAAAATGTCCTGTTGTTCACTGCCGCTTTTTTTCTCGGAATTGGCGCGACCGGACTCGACGGGCCCGATGTCATCAAATTCGATGCCGGCCTTGGCCGAATCTATGTCGCCTGCTACAGCGGCGCCTTGTCCGTTCTCCATCAAGACGATCCAGATCATTACCGCAAGCTCGAAGATTTTCGCGTCCAGCATGCTGTTCACAGTCTCGCCGTCGATCCGAAGACCCACAGGGTTTACACCCCAGAGCAAGAAGAGGACGGAAAGCCTGTCGCGCGTATGGTTGTGTACGAAGCCGTCGGTGGGCCTTAGCGGCCACTGGTAACCAAACTCACGGCGTCGAGAGATTGGGTAAACAATCATGAAATGGATTACTCGTGAAAATATCAAAGTGGATCGGGTCGCCTGCCCTTGGTTGATCCGTCGCTTTATCGACCCCCAAGCTGAGTTTCTGTTCGTCGAGGAAGGGCAACTCCTCGAAACGGCCGCGCGCGAGAATGCGACTCCTTTCGACGTACCGCGGCTTTCAGAAGTGAAATTGAATCACCGTGGAGTGCGCTGTTCTTTCGAAGCGATTATTGAGGACTATCACTTGCAAGCACCAGGCCTCGAACGTCTCGCGCTGATCGTCCGCGCCGCCGATATCAAAGGCCAGGAACAAATTGCAGTCGAAGGGACTGGCCTGAGGGCTATCGCTGAGGGTTTTGCTGCTCTGGGCCTTTCCGATGAAGAACGACTAGTACGGCAATTCCCAGTTTACGACGCACTCTACGAGTACGCGCGTCTAGCGCCGTGAAGGTACCCGTCTCGAAAGACCTGTTCATTATTAATACTGCGGCATTCTTACGTTCGTTCACCTTCGGGCTTATGGGCGTAGTTCTCGGCATCTACTTATTTCGGGCCGGTCTTTCCTCGTTCAACATTGGCATGGTTGTCGCCGTCGGCTTGGTGGGGTCAGCTCTGGCAACGATCGGCGTTACAACAAAAGCAGATCGTGCAGGACGCAGGAGGACACTTGTGGCGCTTTCTCTCCTGGGTGCTATCGGTGCTCTTGCTCTCGCCTTCACACCCGCAATTCCGGTTCTCCTAGCAATGGCCTTCGTGGGAATGCTGAACGGAACCGGCACGGACCGCTCGGCTGCATTTTCTCTTGAGCAGGCAATCATTCCAGGCCTTGTACCGGACACATCAAGAACTTGGGGCTTGGCTTGGTACAACGTTGTCCTTGACGCCGCAGGTTCGCTGGGGGCATTGGCTGCAGCTCTGCCCCTTCTCCTGCAGCGTTGGCTAGCCTTGCCGCTGTTCGCCTCGTACCGCACAGTCTTTTTTGGATGTGCTTTCCTAGGAGTAGTGGGAGCAATCTTGTACTCGTCCGCCTCCGCAAGAGTCGAGGGCCCCAAATCAGCGATGGAGGCTCTTCCTCATCACATCTCACCAGCAACCAAGAAGGTCGTCACAAAACTGGCAGGGTTGTTTTCCCTGGATGCATTCGGCGGCGGATTTCTGACGGATGCACTCGTGGCTTATTGGTTCTTCCGCCGCTTTGGAATAGCAGAAGAGACCCTGGGCGTTCTGTTCTTTGCCGTGCACTTGCTGAACGCTGCCTCTCATCTGGGGGCAGCATGGTTGGCACGCCGCATCGGGCTCGTGAACACGATGGTCTTTACTCACCTGCCTTCCAGCTTGTTCCTGGTCGCTGCTGCATTCGCACCTTCCTTGAAAGTCGCGGTGATACTGTTTCTGTGTCGCGAAGCACTCGTGGAAATGGATGTGCCCACACGCCAATCCTATGTGGCGGCAGTGGTTCTGCCGAACGAGCGGACGTTTGCCAGCGGCATCGCGAATCTAGCACGCAATATTTTCTGGGCCGTAGGTTCGTCCGCTGCAGGCTTTCTAATGCAGAACGTGGCTTTTTCGGCGCCTTTGGTGCTAGGCGGCGGGGCCAAAATCAGCTACGACCTGCTCTTGTATCGTGCCTTTCGAAACCTTAAGCCACCGGAAGAGCAGTCGCCATAGTCATGCTCAAGCTAGACAAACCGCAACCCGAAGCCGTCAGGCTAGTTCGAGATTCTCGATGTCCTCGACGACACCGACGGCATTGGGCGTTGTGTGCCCTGTTGGCTATGGCAACTCTGGCAAGCGCCCGTTCAAACGATGGCCCTGCTGTACAAGTTTCCGCTACTTCATCCGCTTCAATAACGCTCGACGGCCTATTGAACGAACCGGCTTGGCGAGATGCGCCAGCAATGAAACTCACACAGCAGGCGCCAAAGCCGGGACAGCCGACCCCGTTTGAAACCCAAGTCCAAGTCATTGTGACCAGCGACCGAGTCTATTTTGGTTTTACATGCAAGGACCCGGACCCGCGCCACATCGCCATCCACACCATGCGACGCGACGGCGATCTGACGGGTGATGACACCGTCAGCATTGTGCTGGACACATATGGAGACCGACGCACGGGATACTTTTTCCAGATCAACGCGGGCGGAACCCGCGTCGACGGCCTGATTTCCACCGCGGACAGTGTCTCGCTCGACTGGGATGGTATTTGGGACGCGCGCACCGCAAGGACACCGGATGGTTGGTCGGCAGAAATTGTGATTCCATCACGCACCTTGAGCTTCACGCCCGGCCTCAACGATTGGGGTCTGAATTTGGAGCGATTCGTTCCTCGCGAACGGCTGTGGCTGCGCTGGTCATCGCCGACCCTGGATTCGTTTCTGTACGATCTAAGCCGCGCCGGACGCATAACTGGTGTTGGAGAAGTGAAGCAGGGCAAGGGCCTAGAAATTACTCCGTACGCTGTCGGGAAGACCAAGCAGTTCTATGGTGCGGGATCATCGCGATCGTGGCAGGGAGCAGTCGGCGGCGAAGTTACCTGGAAGATTACTCCGCAGTTGGTAACCGTATTCACAGCGAACACCGACTTTGCCGAGACCGAAGTTGATACCCGCCAGATCAATCTAACTCGCTTTCCACCTTTCTTCCCTGAAAAGCGCTCTTTCTTCCTCGAAGGAGCAAATCAGTATGATTTCGGACTGGGTCTCGCACGCCAGGACTCGCCGCTGTTCATCCCATTCTTCAGCCGAAACGTCGGGCTGCTGGACGGCGCCCAGATTCCGATAGATGCCGGTGTCAAACTCAACGGGCGCGTCGGAAAATGGAATCTCGGCATACTGGATGTGCAGACGCGCGAAACGATCGTGTCCGACCAGGTCGTACAAGATCTTGGCTTACCCTCTGCTGTGGTGCCTGGCACAAATCTGTTCGCCGGTCGCGTCTCTTACGACTTCAATGAAAACCTCAGGGTCGGAACAATTTTGACTCACGGCGATCCCGAAGCACGCCGCAACAATACGCTGGCGGGCATCGACGCAGTCTGGCGCACTTCAAAGTTCCTTGGCAATAAGAACCTGCAGTTTGGCGCGTGGACTGCTACCACCCAGGGTGACGTTGGTCCCGGCAGCAAGGTCGGTTGGGGACTCAGTGCCGACTACCCAAACGACATGTTGGATTGCAATGCGAGCGTGAACCAGTTTGGCATCGCGCTAGAACCGCTGCTGGGATTTCTTCCTCGGCCTGGTACGCGTCGCACCGATGCCTTCTGCGCCTACCAACCTCGCCCTTCCAAGAACGGTCCCTTCCGCTGGATTCGCCAGGAGTTCTTTGAAAACGAATACGTTCGCTACACCGACCCGCAGGGCATACTCGAATCTTGGGAATATTTCATGGCACCGATCAATGTCTGGTTCGAGACCGGCGATCGCTTCGAGTTCAACTGGAACCCGCATGGTGAAATCTTGCTCGCTCCTTTTGCAATCGCTCCCGGAGTCGTCATCCCTCCAGGCTCGTACGAGTTCACGCGGTACCGGCTCGAAGCCCAAACCAGCAGTCACCGCCCGCTCCAGTTTGGAAATACCACTTGGTTCGGCTCTTTCTTTGACGGTCACCTGACGCAATGGCAAAACTATCTGAAGTGGACATCTCCAAAAGGCCGAGTGCAACTGGAAGCCGACGTCGAGAATGATTTCGGGCACCTTCCCCAAGACAACTTCGTCCAACGGCTGTGGCAACTGCAAGGTGCCTACGCCTGGAGCCCCAATCTGGTGTTAAGCAGCTTCATTCAATACGACACCGAATCGCAGAATGTGGGCACGAATACACGCTTGCGCTGGACCATCAAACCGGGCAATGACCTGTTTATCGTCTGGAACCGCGGATGGCAGCGGTTAGTTCTGAGTCCTAGCGAGACAAGCATCGTGCCTCAGAGCGATGTCATCGCTGTAAAACTCCGCTGGACATTTAGGAGGTAGGAAATGCCGGCTCGAAGTAGTTCCTCTCTACCAGGAAGAACGTGACAGGTCAGGTGGACCGTAGATTTGCTGACGGGAGAGACGGGACTGAACCCGCGGCCTCCTGCGTGACAGGCAGGCGTTCTAACCAGCTGAACTACGCCCCCGCATACTACGTCGTCTGATTCCTTCCGATTCCCTCTCGTTCCCTCCCGCTCCCTCTGGCCGTGCCGTGACAGGGCAGCAACGACGTACAACTTGTTGGCTTTCAACGGCACTGACAGCCCCTTCATGATCCTCTAAGGAGTTCTTTGAAACGGCTTACCAGACCCAAATCGGACCCAGATTTAAAGAGCATTGTCGTATTCCGACCATCTCGCCGCACGCGGAGCGGCGACCACCCTATCAGTCAATAAGGGCGTGTATCAGTGCTGAATCGACGGAACCCTTCTTACCTGGCACCAGTCATCTCGGCTAGTCTGCGACCTCCGGAAATGTGGTCGGCGTGAACGTGGGTATCCACGACGTAGCGGATCTTCATTCCGAATTCCTCGGCAGTCCGAAGATAGAGCTCAGGCTCATCAATTGGGTCGGACACGGCGGCCAAGCCTTTGCCCCCTCGACCGAAAACATACGAGGCCGCTATTGGGTCGTGGTGAAGCAGTTGACGCAGAATCATCGGGCCCTCCTCTGCAAAGCCTTGATTGAGCTTTGTTCCATACCAATTGCCACGGGAAGTCCACGGGCTCGCCAGTCCTGAACGCTGGCTTCTAGCCGATGCGCCCGTAGCCCGCGCGCGCGGAGAAGCCGGACCGCGTCAATTGCCAGCACGCAATACGGTCCGCGACAGTAAGCGACAATCTCTTTGTTGCGAGGCAGTTCGGATAGGCGCCGCTTCAATTCCTGCAGCGGCAGGGCCAAGGCTCCCGGAATATGAGCTGTTTTGTATTCCTCGATAGGGCGCACATCAATCGCGACGACTTCACCCTTTTGAACTCGATCGATCAGGGCTTCCGCATCCACCGGGTCGAGGTCCGCGCCCGCTTCGAGGAACCGGCGTCGGAGTTGTTCAATCTCAGCCAGACGATCTTCTGCCAAGACACGGAACGCCCTGAAAAAGTCGCTGACCAGGGCGTCCGCCAGCGAATACACCACAAAACGGCCCTGCTTCTTCGCTCGTACCAGTCGCGCCGCCTCCAGCACTTGAAGGTGCTGGGAGGTATTCGCGACAGTCATCTCGGTTTCACGAGACAGAATCTCGACCGTCCGGTCCGTTTGGCAAAGCAGGTCCAGCAACTCCAGCCGTTTTGGACTAGACAGCGCCTTGCCAATACGGGCGAGCTGCCCGTAAGCAGAGTCCTTGAACTCGTGTTTATCAATGAGATTTGACATATTCAATTATTCGCTTGATTATTTGATAGTCTGCATCTTGGAGGTTATTGATGTCAAGAGCCATCGCGCCCCAAGAGGCGCAGACATACATGAATGAGAAGCGCATCGCATGAACGCGCGAGCGCTATAAGGCCTAGAGGTACTCTTATGCAGAAGCCGGTAGGAGCTCCACGCATATATCTAGATTTCAATGCCAGCACGCCCCTTGCACCCGAGGTGGCGGATGCCATGCGGAGCGTCTTGGCTGAACCATTCGGCAATCCTTCCAGCGGACACTGGGCTGGCGAACAAGCAAAAAGTGCCGTTGAGAAAGCACGTGCCCAGGTTGCCGCTTTACTCGACTGCAGGCCGAACGAGATTGTCTTCACCAGTGGGGGAAGCGAATCCAACAATCATGCGCTGAAGGGCGTGTTCTTCGCTAAGGGGCAAGCCAAAGCTCACTTCATCACAACGCAAGTGGAACATCCGGCCATCATCAATCCGTGCCGGTTCCTTGAGCGGCTCGGCGCCACAGTGTCGTACTTGCCGGTGGATGGATACGGCCGCGTCGATCCTGACGATGTGCGGCGTGCGATTACCCCGGAGACCATTCTGATTTCCGTGATGCACGCTAACAATGAGGTTGGGACGATTCAACCGATCCCTGATATTGCCCATATAGCCCGTGAACACGGCATTCTCTTCCATACCGATGCAGCTCAGTCAGTTGGTAAGGTCGCCGTTCGCACCGACGAGCTTGGAGTCGACCTCTTGTCGGTGGCAGGTCACAAGCTCTACGGACCAAAAGGAGTCGGGGCCCTCTTCGTGCGCGAGCACGTCCGATTGGAGCCGCTGATCCACGGCGCTAGCCACGAATTGGGCCGCCGCGCCGGAACTGAAAATGCTCTCCTCGATGTCGGCTTGGGCGCGGCCTGCGCGACAGCCCAGTCGTGGCTAGGCATGGAGTCCGTGCGGCAAATACGCGATCTCTTCTGGAACTTGCTGCAAGGCGCCTTCGAGGACCGGGTTACTCTCAATGGACATCCCACAGAGCGGTTGCCAAACACGTTGAACGTCAGCTTTGTTGGGAGAGCCGGATCGGAGATTCTGGCTCGTATGGAAAACGTTGCCGCCTCCACTGGTTCCGCTTGCCATTCCGGTTCGGTAGAATTATCGCCCGTGCTCCAAGCAATGAAGATTCCACCACAAATCGGAATGGGCGCGATCCGCTTTAGCCTGGGCCGAACAACGACACGCGAAGAGATAGAATCCGCCGTCGCGCTACTGACAAAAGCAGTTGCACAATCTCATGCCTTAGCCTAGAGAGGGCTGTAATCTGTAGGGTGGAAGCCTTTCGCCGCGACTTAAAGCATTTGGTCTGTTTGGAGGCTGGAGATAATTTTTGTACCACGATTATCACGGAACGTGAGAGACAGCTCATGCCCTTCTACAAAGATCATGTCTATCCCCATCTGGTTGCCATACTGGGGAATCCGAAACCTGTCCAGACAATTCGCCAGCAACTCGTTCCCTTGGCGCATGGGAGAGTGCTTGAGATCGGCGTGGGTCCGGGCGTGAACTTCGTTCACTATGACCCCGAAAAAGTGAGCAAGGTCTATGCATTGGAGCCCAACCCAGGGATGATGCCGCGTGCAGAACGGCAGGGGCGTCGGACTCAGCTCGATATCGAATTTCTGGATCTGCCCGGAGAACGCATTCCTCTCGCAGACGCCAGCGTAGACACGGTGGTTAGCACTTTCACCCTATGCACGATTCCTGGCGTGGTGGAGGCTATTCGGGGTATCGGACGAGTCGTGAAGCCAGGCGGCCAGTTCCTCTTTTTTGAGCACGGCCTTGCGCCTGACGCCCGAGTGCAACGGTGGCAGAAGCGGACGGAGCCCCTTTTCAAATGGGCATTCGAAGGCTGTCACGTAACCCGTGACATCACCTCTCTCATCAAGGCTGGCGGATTCAAGATCGAGCAGATGGGCGCAGCGTACCTCGCTCCATTCCCGAAGTCGGGATCGTATCTTTATTGGGGTGTGGCGCGCCCGAAAGTGTGATCACACAAGTTCTCACCAGGATTTCGGCACGAAGGCGGTCACTTCACGCGCTTCCAATGACTCTCCGAATAAAGCTCGAACTCCTTCTGCGGCGGCGCTAGTCCAAACACCTCGGTGTACTCATCCTGGCTCAGGATCTTGTACGTCTCCCGCGCTCGCCAGCCCTCCGGAATATTTTCGATCCGGTCGGTGACGAAGATCAGCGTTTTGCCATCAGGTCGCCGGTAGTTACGTCGTTGGTGTTGTCCGTGTGGTGGTAGGTCATCTGGCGAAATCGGTATCCAATGTTGCCGCCGAGATGTTAATCGGTACCCTGCCACTCAACTCACCGTGCTTGCCCACGACGGGGTTGGCAAGAGCGTGGACGACACAGTCGTGGGTAGCAGCGTGACCGCGAACGTCAGCGGCGCGCGTTACAAAGTCAATCAAGGCAACGTTGACACAAGCGGCCTGGGTGGGATTCCTTCCTCTCCCAACTTCCCATTCGACGCAACCACCGTTCACGCTGGGCAGCATGTCGAGTTGGACAGCGACAGGGCGATAGCCGGAGGAGCCGTGGCAGCGGAGAAGGTGAAGCTCCAACAGCAAGCGCTCACCGGCACAGTTTCCGGACTGCCGGGGGCGACTTCTGCGGGGCCGGTCACTTTCACTCTGACCGTGCCCGGCGACTCGGCTTTCGCCATGCTTTCGGACCAAACCACCTTGACGGTCTACTGGCAGCCAGGTACGGAGCTGCATGACCTGGACAGCGTGAGCAATGGAGACAAGGTCCGGGTACGCGGACTGGTCTTCTTCACTGGAAGCAACTTCAACGTGATCGCTCGCCGCATCGATCAGTAAGTGTTTCCAAGCGCCGGCTGTGGCCTCCTAAGGGCTGCGGCCGGTGTTGCGCGTAATGCTCGTTTACCGGCCTCGATTCCTCTCTTCTGTTTACAATGACACCCAGTGGGGGTTCTCACTCAAGTCGCAGCTGGGATTGTCTTGTGGTGTGTCTCGACTCCACTCACACTTGGGCAAACATCGGCTGGCAAGACGGCGGTCGAAGACAGAATTGCGCAGGCTCAGGCCCTGCAAAGCAAAAGCCGCGCTGACCAGGCCAGAAAGATCTACGAATCCTCATTGCCCACGTTGCGCAAGAACGGACCCCTCCCACAGTTGGGCCACGTACTGAGCGCCCTGAGCCACATCGCCGATGCGGATGGCGAGTACGAACTGGCAGTTCGCTACGGGCAGGAATCGGCGGACGCGTACCGGCGGGCAGGGGATGCCAAGGGCGAGGCGCATGCCCTGCTCAATCGGGGCATCGCGGAGATGGATCTCGGCTCCTATAAGGCCGCTCATGAGTCCCTCGCAACGGCCTTGACCCTCAGCCGCCAGGCGAAAGATCCGGAGAATGAAGTCCAGGTTCTCAACAACCAGGGGAATACCGACTACTTTCAGGGACACTACTTCGAAGCCTTGCGGAGTTACGAGCAGGCGCGGGCCACCCTGAAGGAGCTCTCTGATGCACCTTGGATTGCCTATTGGCGCCAGGTTACCGACTTCAATGAAGCCACCCTGTACCAGCGTCTCGGCCGTTATGAGAAAGCCCTCGAGGTCTATCGCCGAGTGCAGGCCTCTTCCAGCCAGCTGACTGCCAGTAACCGGGCGCATCTGCTAGGCAACCTCGGGGCTCTGTATCGCCGCCTGGGGGACGCCCGCAAGGCCCTGGACGCCTACCGCTCGGCCCAGAAACTTTATTCGGAAGAACACGACGTCGATGGTGAGATCGGAGTTCTCAAGAACATCGGCATTGTCTATGCCCTGGATCTGGGGGAGTTGAGCCGTGCCGAACAGATCTTTCGGGATACGCTCTCACTGGCGGAAAGGACCCACAATCGCCGGGAAGAAATGCAGGCCCATCTTTACTTGGCTGAAACCTTCCTACGGGAACGCTCAGAGCCGATTGCGCGCAGTGAGTTCGAGCGGACCCTGACCCTGGCCCACGAACTCGGTACTACCGAGGAACAGTGGAAGGCTCATTATGGCCGGGGTCGGGTAGAGGGGTTGGCTGGAAATTTGCCCGCGGCTGAGTCGGATTACCGGCAAGCCGTGTCCATCATTGATGGCAGCCGGAGCGGGCTGCATCTCTCCGCACTGCGTGCCGAGTTCCTGGCGGACAAGAGGGATGCCTTTGATTCGCTTATCTCCATCCTGTTCGCGAAGCGCGAAGTCAAAGAAGCCTTCTCGTTCCTCGAGCGGAGCCGCGCGAGGACTTTTCAGGACCGGCTCACAACCTCGACGAACGCCGCACCGGCCGGCCCTCTTGGCATGGACGAAACCTGTTCCCGCCTGACTCCGGCGACGATGCTGTTAGAGTTCTGGGCCCCGGCCGATCAGGTGGGACTCATCTGGTGCACGAGAGACAGCTTCGGTATGGTCGTGAAAACGATCTCGACGGGAGACCGGGAGGCGATTCAAAAAGTTCTGAGAGGAGTTCCGGACGTGTTCGGAGGAAACTGGCGCGACCGTCTTGCGGCATTGGATGTTATTCCCGCGAACTTACCCGCCTTCTCGAACGACATAAGACACCTGCTGATCGTTCCTGACGCCTGGCTCAGCTTCCTCCCGTTTGACTTGCTTCCCATTGCGCCGGGTTCGCAAACATTGCTCATTGAACGATTCGACATCTCTTATCTCCCCTCCGCTACGCTGATTCGGCGCCCGAATGCTGGCGGACCCGGATTGCGCTTCCCATGGGAACGTGAACTGGTGGCGTTTGGAGACCCCCGCGTCGCTGCTGATCAGGGGTCACCGGGCGAGGGAGGTATTGGGGCAGAGCGCACGATATTGCCCCTCCCATCCTCCGCGGACGAGATCCACTCTATTGCCGCGTTGACTCACGGAGTATCTGAACTCTTTTTGGGCCCCAGCGATCTGAAGCGTGTCTTCGTTGGCGGGAAGGCGAACAGTGCGCCCCTGCTCCACGTGAGCACCCATGGATTTGCGGACGCAGATAATCCCGAGCAATCACGGATGCTTTTTTCTCCGGAGCATCCAGATGCCGGGGCCGACTACATATTCCTGCGCGAGCTTTATGACTTGGATCTGACCAGCGTCCAGCTGGCAACGATTTCCGCCTGCGACACGGAGCGGGGCGCGATCATTCGCGGCGAAGGTGCGCAAGCCTTCAGCCGGGCCCTGCTCGCCGCCGGAGCGCGGTCAGCAGTAACCACATTGTGGCGGGTGGAGGACGACCCCACCGCCCAATTCATGAAGCTGTTTTATTTCTTCGCGCTGGTGAAGCGCGAGCCTGAGGCGGAAGCTTTGCGCCTGGCCAAACT
>JAIQFW010000091.1 GCA_020073105.1 Terriglobia bacterium | reverse complement strand
GGGATCACCGGTGGCAACTCACCGCTCGCCGGGATGGGTCCCGTTCCTACAGGAGCGCCCCAGAAGACGATAGGCACACCGTTGAGCAGGCCATCATTCGGATTGGGACCAACATCGGTGCCCGAGAAGAACGGGAACTGCGAAGTCGGACATGGACCGTTGGCTGGGGTCTCGGGAATTGCGGCCGTCTGATTTACGAAGCGGGCAAAATCCACCATACAGTTGAAACCCGGCAGAATAATGCGCATGGGCGTAAACCCGGGCCAGATCACAAAATCCCAGATGTGATTGAAATCTCCTCCGAACTTGAAGTAGTGGTTGCCCTTGACCCAGGCCAGGCTGTCGGAAACCTGCACGCGGCTCTCGTTGGTGGCGTCAAAGGTCCCGAAATTGTGACCAAACAGCAGCGTGTTGGGGATGTCCAGGTTGGGTTGACCGGTAACCGCCGGAAAGTTATTGTGGCGCCTCGCCCATTGCATGAGAAAGGTGTTCACCAATTCGGGCTTGAGCAATGTGTTGAGCGAGCCGACCAGCGATTGGTCACGCAGGAAGGTATTGTGTCCGCTGCTGGGAGCTCCAATGCCACCACCGTCGAGGGTGTCGCCAACCAACGTGTTCAGGTTGCGCGCATCAAGAATTCCGTAGTGAACCGCAAGACGGTTGTCACTGTTGATCTGATGGTCAATTCTTACGAAGCCATTGTCATGGTCAATGGTCTTCAACGTATTCAAATCCTCAGGCGCGAGTCCCATCGCCGCCTTAGCCAAATTGATCGTGGTCAGGTTATTCACCAAGGTCGCTGGGTAGGTGGGCGATTCTCCCAGGCGCTGAGCTTCATAGTTCATGAAGAAAAACGTTCTGTCTTTGCGGAGGGGACCGCCCAGGGTTGCACCAAATTGACCGCGGCGGTATGCGTCGTCCTGGGGAGTCTGCAAAAGTGACCTGGAATTGGCCGCCTTGTTGCTGAGGTATCCGTACACTGAACCATGCAAGTCATTGGTTCCTGACTTGGTGACGATGTTGACGATCCCGCCCAAAGCCCGTCCGTACTCAGCGCCAAAACTATTGTTCACCACACGGAATTCGCTAACTGCCTCCTGGGAGGGCGTGGCCCGTTGTGAACCCGTGGCCTCGTTGATGTAGTCTGCACCGTTCAGGGTGACCGCGTTGCTCAAGTCCCGCATTCCGCCAAAAGAAATGCGGGTGACTTCCGTCTCCGTGAAAGTGGATTGGATGCTGGTCCGGCCCGTGGCCACGCCCGGCGTCAACAATGCGAAATCAACGAACTGGCGGCCGTTGGTAGGGAGGCCCTCGATTTGCACCGTATCGATGACCTGGCTGATCTCGGTGCGCGTGGTCTCGACGGGCAGTGCCTCGGTGGTGACTGTCACGACCTCCGGCGCCGCGGCAACTTTCAGGGTGATATCAATCGTAGCGGTCTGGCCTACGGACAGCACGATCCCTTGCTGCACATACTTGGCGAAACCGGCATATTGCACGGTCAACTCATATTGCCCGGGTGGAAGGCTCGGCACTACGTAATATCCCGAGGTATTGCAAACGGCGCTATGGCTCTGGTTCGTGCCCACAGCCCGCAATGTGACCGCGGCGCCTGCCACGGCTCGCCCGCTGGTGTCCAGCACAGTACCGTTGAGTTGGGCAAAGCTGACGGTTCCTTGCCCTAGGGCCTGCGGAGTTAAACCAGCAGCCAATGTCGCTGTCAACCACAGAGCCAGCGCGGAACGGAGTCTCATGACTATTCCCTCCACCAAGATCGTCCTGCAGTTTCGAAGTCTTCCGGTGACGGACATGCTGACAACGACACCCATACCGGCTACACCGGCGACGACCCACATCTGATAATTTGCGCAGCAGCATGGTGTGAAACCGGAAAACTGTCCAATACATCTTGGGTCGGACAGTCATACCGTATAGGTATAACTAAGGTTGCGGACCGCGATTTGCTTCGCGCACACGCACCCATTCACTGGTTCCGGCAAACGAAAGAAGACGTGGTATCTGGCTTCCAGCGGGCCGGCTACCGGCCAGCAGCGAACTGGCGCCGGAGCGGTGTCACATCTCGTCACCGGCCTCCGGCAAGGCGGCCAGGATTCGGCAGCAGCCAGGTGACAGTAGGGTACCCGTGCTATACTCCCGCACCGTTGCGCCTGACTTGAGCCGATTCTGGAGAAGACCCAACGCCCTTGATTGCCCTGCCAGAAAAATTTAATGTCGCCACGTATTTCGTGGATCGCAACATCCTCGAGGGTAGAGGCAGCAAGACTGCGATTGAGTGCGAGGACGAGCGAGTCAGCTACCGGCAACTGCTGGAGCGAACGAACCGGGTCGGGAATGTGCTTCGTCAACTCGGGGTTCGCCCAGAAGAACGGGTCCTCCTGCTGCTTGGGGATTCGCCGGAATTTCTGTACTGCTTCTTCGGAGCGATCAAGATCGGCGCCGTAACAGTGCCGACTAACACTCTTTTGAAGCCGCCTGACTACGAATATTTCCTCCAGGACACCCGGTCGGGCGTGGTGCTGGTGAGCGAGAGTTTGCTGCCGCAACTGCAGGTGATACGCCGGGAGCGCCTCGGGTCTTTGCGTGAAATTGTCGTAGTCGGGGAGCCACATGGCCACTATCATTGCTTGAGCCAGTTGATGGACACTGCGTCCCCCGACTTGGAGGCGGCCTCCACAGGCAAGAACGACCCGGCATTCTGGCTCTATTCGTCCGGCAGCACCGGTTCGCCCAAGGGGTGCATCCACCTCCACCGCGACATGGTGGTGTGCTCGGAGTTGTATGCCAAAGGCATCCTGGCGATGAATCAAAACGACCGCTGCTACAGTGTGGCGCGCCTGTTCTTCGCCTACGGCCTGGGTAATGCCGGTTATTTCCCGCTGTCCTGCGGCGCCACGACCATTCTCTCCCCTGCCCGGCCAACTCCGGCTCGCATCTATGCTGACATTGAACGCTATCGGCCGACTCTGTTCTTCTCCGTTCCTTCGAACTATGCGGCACTGCTGGCCCACCGCCGCGAGGGCGGCGGGGAGTTCGACACCTCCAGCGTCCGCCATGCCGTCTCGGCGGGGGAAGCGCTGCCAGCGCCGCTGTTCGAGCGCTTCAAGCAGCGTTTTGGCATCGAGATTCTGGACGCCTTGGGCTCGACCGAAACCCTACAGATGGTTATTGCCAATCGTCCCGGGGAGGTAAGGCCGGGATCCAGCGGAAGAATCATTCCCGGATACGAGGCCAAAATCGTCGACGACAGCGGAAGCCCAGTCGTTCCAGGAGAGATCGGGAATTTACTGATCAAAGGCGACTCCACCTGCGCCGGCTACTGGAACCAGCATGAGAAGACCAAGGAGACCTTTGAAGGCCAGTGGTTCCGCACTGGCGACAAATACTACCAGGATGAGGACGGCTACTTTTGGTATGCCGGGCGCGCGGATGACCTGTTCAAGGTTAACGGGCGGTGGCTCAGCCCGGCGGAGGTTGAGAGTGCGCTGATCGCACATCCCGCCGTCCAGGAAGCCGCCGTGGTTGCGCGTGACGATGAGGCTGGATTGACTAAGCCCGCAGCCTACGTGGTTGTCAACTCCGAATTCACCCCCGGCGAACAACTGGTCCTCAGTCTCCAGGACTGGGTTGCTGAGAGGATTGGTGGCTACAAGCGACCCCGCTGGGTTGAGTTCCTGCCCGAGCTTCCGAAGACAGCCACCGGAAAACTGCAGCGCTTTAAGCTGCGCCAACTGCAGGCCCAGCAGCCAACCAAAGGCCGGCCTTCATCCGCCCGCCTGGGTCACAGGCTGGAAACTGAGTGATGTGAGAAAAAAGTTTCGAGTAATACTCGGCGGGTATAGAATACGCCGCCATGGAACTCCGTCACGTTCGTTACTTCCTGGCGGTCGCGGAGTACCTCAACTTCAGCAAAGCCGCCCAGCAACTACACATTGCACAACCGCCACTGAGCCGTCAGATCCGCCAATTGGAAGAAGACTTGGGGGTCGCTCTTTTCGTCCGCAACAAGCGGCGGGTAGAGTTGACCAAGGCCGGGCGTGTCTTTCTGGATGAAGCCAGGAAGCTGGTGGTGCAGGCGGGGCACGCCACCGAAGCGGCCCGCCACGCCCAAAAGGGAGAATTTGGGGTCGTCAAGATAGGGATAGCGTCCGGGCTTGGTGGTGTGGTTGGTAAAACAGTCGGCGAGCATTGCAAACGGTTTCCGACTGTCAATATCGAGTGCAAGGACATCTTCTCCACGGCGCAGAACGAAGCCCTGCACAAGTGTGAGATCGACGTCGGCTTCATGCGCCCACCCGTCGACCAAGTGAATCTGGGTTGCGAACTGCTCTACGAAGAGGAATTCGTGGTTGTGCTGCCCAAGTCGCACCGCCTGGCCAAACGCAAGTTTTTGAGGTTGAAAGATGTTGCCGACGAACCGCTGATTGTGTTCGATCGCAATTTTTCGTGTGGGCTTTACGACAAGATCCTGGGCCTGTACAGCCGCCAGGGGCTCACCCCGCACTTCACCGTCACCCACGTCGAGGCGCATGAGGAAGCAGGCGCGATCATGGTGGCTTCCGGCCGGGCAATCTTCATCGGCGCAGGCGCGATCGTTACCCGCTCCGTGCACGGTATGGAACTGGCTTCCGTTCCCCTGAACGAGGCCGAAGCCAAAATCGACGTGTACATGGCCTGGCGTAAGGACGAAGAGTCAAACGCGGTTCTCTCTTTTCTGGATTCGGTACGGCGGGTGTGCCGGCGCTCCACCGACAAAGCGATCGCGTAGTTGGTCCGGCAGAAGGAACCTGCCACGGTGGCTAGCCTGTCCCTTCCGACGAAGATTGCCAGGCCGGGAGGAGCGTGGGATCGGCGCCAGCAGTCTCTCGTAGAAACAGAGCTACCAGGAAGAGGACCGCGCTTCCGCCCGCCGCCAACCACATGGTCAAACCCAAGCCGTACATTTCCGCCAGCGCCCCCGCCAGCATTGGGGCAACGGTGGCACCCATGACTTCGCCAACCAGTGTTGCCAAGCCGATTGATGTCGCGCGAAATTGTGAAGGCACGCTCTCGGTGGGCACAAGCACCATGATGAGGCTGGCGATGCCCTGACCGGTGTTGGTCAAAAACACAATCGCAGCCAACACCAGAGAGTGCGCGTACAGAACCGGCGCCAGATAGGCAATTGGCACCACTGCCGACATGGCCGCCATCAGCAGCAGAACCGGTTTGCGCCCGACGCGGTCGGAGAGTGCGGGCAACAGGAAACCCAGAAAAAAACTCCCCAGCCCGCTGGCACCCATTAGGAACCCAGCAGTGGTCGGAGGTTGATGCGCCACCCTGGTGATGTAGAGCGGCGCGAAGACGTTCATCACGAACAGCCAGGACATGAAACCCGCCGTCCCTAAGCAGCACAGCCACATGTTGCGGTGGCGCAGGATCGCGAAATATTCCGAGAAAGAGGCTTTGCCGTGACCAGAGCCGTGAACGCTTTCCTCCGGCTCCTGCACCAATTTCCAGATTACGAGGCCCATCAGTATGCCGGGAGCACCCGCTACCAGAAACGCCGAACGCCAACCCCACCGCGACGCGACCTGAGTGGTTAACACCGGCGCCAGGGCCAGGCCGACCAAGGCAGCCGCGCTGACTACCATGCCGACATTGCGTCCACGGCGGCTGGGATGCGACGACTCCTCGATCAACGCCGTAATCACCGACCATGTGGGGCCTTCGGCAAAGCCCAGCAGGGCGCGGATCAACAGCAGTTGATGAAAGCTATGCGCTAATGCCGAGGCCCCAGACAAGGCCGAGAAGACGAACACAGCCGGCATGAGCACTCGCTTGCGACCCAGGCGGTCCGACAAAGCGCCGAGAGAAAACGTGGATGCAGCCCAGGAAATGGCCACCACCGAAGCCAGCGTGCCGATCTGTTCCTCGCTGAGATGGAACTCCGGCGCAAAGTAGGGGGCCAGATACAGTTGCGACATGCGGTCGAGGAAAACCGTGCCCCAAGTAAAAAACAGAATGATGACGAGCGTGTTCTCGTAACGCCGGGACGAGTCCATGGGGTCGCATCATAGCAAACCGTGGCATTCTCATTGCCTTGGCATCACTCCAGACGGCGCTACAATGAAGTCCATGAAATCGCCAGTTGTCGTGATTCTTCTCCTCCTCCCGGCGTTTTGTCGGGGCCAGGAACTTGCCAGCGAGCGCATCCTTGGCCAACTGGAAGTAGTGGCGACGTTCAACGGGCCGATGCCAACCGGAGTTACGGTCGCAGGCGACGGAAGAATCTTTGTGAACTTCCCCAGGTGGGGCGATAACGTCGAGTACACGGTGGTGGAAGTGAAGAATGGCCAGACGCAACCCTATCCCACTGCGGAGATCAACCGATACAACGAAGGCGATAGTCCTGCTGACAAGCTGGTTTCAGTGCAGAGCGTCGTCGTGGATCCCACTGGAAACCGGCTGTGGATTCTCGACACCGGCAGCATCGCGTTCGGTCCGGTTAAACCAGGTGGAGCGAAGTTGGTCGTTGTGGACCTGAACACAAATCAGGTAGTCCAGAAGATTGCTTTCCCGCCCAACGTGGCCTTGCCGACCAGCTACGTGAATGACGTGAGGTTCGACTTGCATCGCGGTGCCAAGGGCATGGCGTTCCTTACAGATTCCTCACCCCCTGGGCCAAACGGCATCATCGTTGTAGATCTCGCGTCGGGCAAAAGCTGGAGACGCCTGCACGACCATCCATCAACAAGACCCGACCCGCAGTTTGTTCCTGTTGTCGAGGGAGAGATTCTGCAGCTACGGCTTCCGGGGCAGCCACCGCAACGGTTTGCGGTTGGTTCTGACGGCATTGCGATCAGTCCTGACAGCAAGACTCTATACTACTGCCCGCTGACCAGCCGCCATTTCTACAGCGTGAGTGTGGATGCACTGGCAGACCAGAACAAAACCGATGCCGAAGTAGCAACGACCGTAAAGGATCTAGGAGAGAAGGGCGGGGCGAGCGACGGGCTCGAATCCGATGCAGAGGGACGTGTCTACCTCAGCGATTACGAGCACAACGCGGTGCGACGTTGGTCACCTGAGAAGGGGTTTGAAACCTTGGTGGACGATCCACGCGCTCTGTGGCCGGACACGTTGTCGCTCGCCGCAGATGGCTATCTTTACTTCACCGCGAACCAAGTCGAACGCCAGGGTTCGTTCCACAACGGACAGGACCTGCGTCAAAAACCTTACGTGCTGTTCCGCGTGAAGGTGGATGGAAAGAGAATTCAAAACTAGTTCATGCCGGATCGGTCCAGGAGTGTTCGATCCCTCTCACTAGCTGCCACATCGCCCGATTGAGCGGGGCTGGAACGCCAAGTTTCTCTCCCCAATCCGCGATGGCGCCGTTGATGAAGTCCACTTCGGTTGGCCGGTGGGCGAGAATGTCCAAGAGCATGCTGACATTTCTTTTCTTGGGAGACCTCGCGCCCTCCGCGATCATCTCCCTTGCGTCACCGTGGAGCGTAATGCCCATCGCTCGCGCCACCGATTCGCCTTCCTGCAGAATGGCCTCGTAGAGCGTCCCAGTGGGCGGGAATCGCGTGGCGGCCCCGTGGTGCAGCTGGGTCAGTGCCCCCACCGGATTGACGGCGGAGTTAAAGATGAGCTTGGTCCACTGCGCCCCGCGCGCATCCTGGAGAGGGACCACGCGCAACCCCGAGCGATTCATGATCTCCGCAAGTTGCTCGACAAGCCCGTAGGGCGTACCTGAGGGTTCGAACGGGCCAATCCACAAATTGCTGTAGAACTCAAATCCAGCGTGGCCTGGTGCAATCAGGTGCGCTGCCATGGTGGTTGCGCCACGGACCACATATTTCACCCGCTCCGCGATGATTTCTTCGTTGCCTAGGCCGTTTTGCACTGAGCACACGGCGCTGGAATCGCCGAAGATGCCCGCAGCTTGCTGAACCGCGGCACGTGTCTGCAGGCTCTTCGTGGCGAATATTCCGAAATCACAAGAGGGGACTTCCCGCGGATGCGACGTTGCATGGAGCCTGACCGTGAATTCGGCGGCACCACTGATTCGCAATCCGCGTTCTCGGATTGTATTCACGTGTTGCTCGGAGACGTCATAGGCGTAAACCTCGACGTCCTCCAGTCGCGCCAAGTGGGCGGCAAACACGCTGCCCAGCGCTCCACACCCCACGATGCAAATCTTCACGGCCATCGACCATCTGACGGTTCGCGGCGGCCCAACTTCCGTCTGCCAGATTCAAGTTCTACTTGCCGCCGGAGGTGTGAGACGATAGCATCCCTCGAAACGGGAAATCAAACAGTCGACCTGACCAACACTGGGCGACTCCGGAGCACGACGGTGAGCACGGTTCGAGAAGTCACATATCAGCTGTTGCGCGACCTGGGGATGACCCGTATCTTCGGCAATCCTGGATCGACGGAATTGCCCTTTCTCCGGGACATGCCAGCGGACTTCCAGTACGTCCTTGGGCTACACGAGCGTGCCGCCGCAGGTATGGCCCTTGGATATTCCATGGGAAAGGGGCAGGCGGTGTTCGTGAACCTGCATTCCATTGCCAGCACCGGCAATGGCCTATCGGCGGTGGTCGATGCCTGGCACAGCCATGTGCCGCTGGTCATTACTACCGGGCAGCAGGACCGCAGGCACATTCTGGGGAATCCCTTCCTGGTGAGCCGCGCGGTGGAGACTGTGAAGCCGTACGTGAAGTGGGCCTATGAGCCGTTGCGGGCGGAGGATGTGCCTGCCGCGATCGCACGCGCCTCCTATCTTGCGGTGCAGCCACCGATGGGCCCCGTGTTCATCTCGATCCCCATGGACGATTGGACTCACGAATGCCAGCCGGTGGCCGTCCGCGCCGTGAAACCGGCGGCCGCGCCGGATTCGGCGGCCCTGGATGAAGTGGTTCGCGCCCTCGATGCAAGCCGGAATCCCGCCCTCGTCGTGGGTGCACAGATCGAGGAAGACGGAGGTTGGCACGAGGTGGTCGCGCTGGCGGAGCACCTTAATGCAGACGTCTATCAGCAGCCGATTCCGCCGCGCTGGACTTTTCCCCGGAGCCACCGCCTATTTTGCGGAGGCTTGCTGCCGGCGCAGCAGCCACTCGCTGACCAACTCGCCAGATACGATACGGTCGTGGTCCTGGGCGCACCGCTGTTCCTGTACTACGCTTATGTGCCGGGGGATACCATCAAGCCAGGTACTGCGCTTTTTCAAATCACGAACTCGCCGGCTGATGCTGCAGCCGCTCTCGCAGGAACCGGCATCGTAGGGAACGTTGGCGTTGCCGCCAAATACATTCGCACTCACGCCAAAGCCAGGCAACGCGCCACCGCAGCGCAAACTCTGCCATTGCAACCCACAGCCGCATATCCCATCACACCAGCCTATTTATTCAGCATCTTGAACAAGGTCATGCCGCGAAACGTCGTGATCGCGGAAGAGTGTCCTTCCTCGAAGGGAGACCTCGACCGCCATCTCATATTGGACGAGCCGGGATCGTTCTATTCTGTTCCGAATGGAGTGCTCGGATTTGGCCTGCCCGCCGCCGTGGGTCTGCAAATGGCGCATACAGATAGGCGAGTCGTCTGCCCTATCGGCGATGGCTCAATACAGTATTCGATCCAGGCGCTGTGGACCGCAGTGCAGCACAAGGTTCCGGTGATTGTCATTGTCCTTCGTAACGGAGACTACTCAGCCTTGAAATCATTCTGCGATTTCACCCAAGTCGGACGGAACGTCGCTGGCATGGACATTCCCGGCATCGACATGGTGAAAATTGCCCAGGGTTACGGCGTAGCGGCTCGCGAGGTCGATCGGCCAGAGGAGTTGGAGCCCGCATTTAGAGAGGCGTTTGCGTCGCCCGAGCCTCGTCTGATCAGCGTGAACGTTGCGAAGGGCGGTCAGACCTGCATGGGGATGGACCAGTCGGTCAATCCGCCAAGGTATCGGTGACAACTATGGATCAACCAATGACACTGCCGCGTCGGGAATTTCTCAAAGCCACCAGCGGTCTGCTGACCGGCCTGGTGGTGGCAGGAAGCCCGCTGGCGCTCATTGCCCGGGGACCTGTGTGGGCCGTGGATCTGACGGTCTTCACCAGTTCCGAAGCAGCCACGCTGATGATCGTGGCGCGAACCATCATCCCGCACGACAAGCTGGATGACGCAGCTTACGCGTTGGTCATCCAGGCCATCGACCGTGATGCGGCCAATGACGAGACTGTCCGAAAGATGATGAAGTCAGGCATTGCCGGTCTGGGATCCGGCTTCACCGGCAAACCTGAGAGTGATCGCGTGGAGATCCTGAAAGAGGTTGAGCCCTCAGAATTCTTTCAGACAATGCGTCTGAAGACGATACAAGTTCTCTACACGACTCCGATGGCTTATGCCTATTTCGGCTATGAAGGCGAGGCGTTCTCGAAAGGTGGCTACTTGACGCGCGGATTCAATGATCTGCGGTGGTTGCCGGAGGTACCTCTCGACGACAGCGGCCCGATGCCGCTTTGAAGCCAGGCAGTTGACGAGCGAACTATGGCCAAGATTGACTTCAGCGACGGCAACGCGGTGGTAATCATCGGCTCCGGCGCCGGGGGTGGAACCCTGGCACACGAACTGACCCGCCGTGGCATTAAGGTAGTTCTGCTCGAAGCCGGCAAGCGCCAGTCGCTGGAGAGCTTTTCTCAAGTCCCCGGAGAAGCCTTTGCACAACTGACCTGGCTCGATCCTCGTACCCAGAGCGGCGATTGGCGCGGGGCGCGGGACTTTCCGCCCCTGCCCGTCTGGCACTGCAAGACTGTGGGCGGAACCACGGTTCACTGGACGGCAGCGGCGCCACGGCTGCAACCCTGGGAATTGCGTGCGAAGAGTATCTACGGGAATGTCGCCGGCGCTTCTCTGATTGATTGGCCGCTCTCTTATGCGGAACTCGAGAAATACTACGAGATCGCCGAAACCCGGCTCGGTGTCACTCGCCGCAACGGCATCCCTGGCTTGCCGGCGTCGAACAATTTCAAAGTTATGTACGCCGGCGCAAAGAAGCTCGGCTACAAACAGGTGCACACCGGCCACATGGCCATCAATTCGCGTTCGTATGACGGCCGTGCTTTCTGCATTCAGCAAGGTTTCTGCATCCAGGGCTGCAAGATGGGCGCCAAGTGGAGCACGCTCTACACCGAAATTCCCAGCGCCGAAGCCACCGGCAATTTGGACCTGCGTATCGAGTCCACGGCCACCCGGATTGAGCACGGCGAGGACGGACGGGTCAACGCGGTGATCTATCACGACAGCCAAGGCAGAGAGCAACGGCAGAAAGCCCGCCTGGTTTGCGTGGCCGGCAACGCCGTGGAGACAGCAAGGCTGCTGCTGCTCTCAGAGTCCTCGAAGTTCCCCCAAGGTCTGGCCAACTCTTCCGGCCAGGTCGGACGCAATTATTGCCATCACATCACCGGCAGTGTGTGGGCGATCTTCGACAAGCCGATTTATTCCTGGCGAGGCGCCACCCTCGCCGGCGTAGTCGAAGATGAGGTGGTCAACCAGCCGGAACGAGGATTCGTCGGTGGCTACCGCATGGAACTGCTCACCCTCGATCTGCCGACCTTGCCTTTGGTCGGTCTGCCTTATGGTTGGGGACGCGACTTTGCGTCAATCATGGAAAACTATCGCAACCTTGCTGGGATGTTCATTAATGGCGAGGACATGCCGCGCTCGGACAACCGCATTACTCTGAACTCGAACGTCAAAGATGCTTTCGGCCTGCCCGTGGCGAATGTCCACGTCGACGAGCACAGCAACGACCAGGCGATGCGCAAACATGCCAAGGGCCAGATGGCGAAAATGTATGAAGCGATCGGGGCGCAGCGAGTCATCCCGGGGCCGACTCCTCCGGCGACGCATAACATGTGCACGGCGCGCATGAGTGCCGATCCCAAAGATGGCGTGACCAACGCTTGGGGCCAAACCCACGACATCAAGAACCTCTTCGTCTCCGATGGCAGTGTCCTGACCACGCCCGGCGCTGCCAACCCTACCTTGACCATCGTGGCCTTGGCACTGCGGCAGGCGGAACACATCAGCGGAGAGATGAAGGCGGGCAAGGTCTGAACCGTGTGAGAACTCGATTCTGGACGAAGCGCTGAGACAGAGTTAGCAAATTCCAGCCGCGCAGCGGCGGCATGGGATAGCCCGGCACGTAAGTGCCGGGTGGAGCGGATCCCCGAGCGAGTCCCGCAGGGACGGCACAGGTACTCACGCACACGCTGAAAAGCTACCCCCGGCTTTGTCTCAGTGAGCCTTTTCCGCGTCCAATCCAATATTGGCCCGCACCATTAGCTCATTAAATCTGGCCTCTGCGGTGGGCTCTTTGCTCAACAGCGTTCCCACGATAGCAGCCAGAAATCCCAAGGGCACACTCAGAATCCCAACGTTCTCCAGTGGAAACCAGGGATTCGCTTGAATGAGGTGATGAACCGCTCCGACTGCGTTCGGGGGATCGATGCCCATGAAGTTCGGACCTGCCGCAATGAGCCCAATCGCGGACAGCAGTCCCGCCGACAGCCCGGCAATGGCTCCGGCAGTATTGAAACGGCGCCAGAAGATCGATAGCACCAGCACTGGGAAGTTCGCCGAAGCCGCTACCGCCATCCCGAACGTTGCCAGAATGCCCGCGTTAGATGCCGGGCCCAGCGCAATGGCGAGCAGGATTGAAACTACCCCCACAGCGAGCGCTGCAGTCCGTGCCACCAGTACCGTTTCGCCTGAATGTATTTCTCTCCCGCGGTGGACTACATTGATCCAGAAATCGTGCGCAAAAGAAGTGGACGCGCTGATCGTCAACCCGGCCACGACTGCAAGTATCGTGGCAAAAGCCACCGCCGACACCACCGCCAGAAAAACTTCTCCCCCGAGCGCTTGTGCCAACAGAATCCCGCTCATGTTGGTTCCGCCGTGGGTGACTACGTAGTCCGGACCGACAATCACCGCCGCCCCCAGACCCAGCACCGAGGTCATGATGTAGAAACTGCCAATCAGGACCATCGCCCACACCACACTGTTCCGCGCCGTTTTCGCATCGGGAACGGTGTAGAACTTCACCAGAATGTGGGGCAGGCCCGCGGTCCCGAAGACAAAGATCATGCCTAAAGAGATCAGGTCCAGCGGCCCGTGAGGCGGTTTGTAACGCAACCCGGACTGAAGGAAATCGTGGACCACCGGCTGCCCATTCCGGTGGTACACGACCTGACTCGCGGCTGCGAAAAACTCAAGCAAATGGAAATGAAAATGTCGGAGCACCAGTAGTGTCAACGCGACGGCGCACGCTGACAACAGCATCGCTTTGATGATCTGGACCCAGGTCGTGGCCAGCATGCCGCCGAAAACCACGTAGATCATCATCAGAATTCCGACACCGATGACGGCCGTGTTGTAGCTGACTCCGGACCCCCCGAGCAGCAGGCCGACCAGGGCGCCGGCGCCTACCATCTGCGCGATCATATAGAAGATGGCCGTCGTCAGCGTGGTGAGTGCGGTTAGCGCCCGCACCGGGCGGGGACGCAGCCGGTAAGTCAACACATCTCCGATGGTGTACTTCCCTGTGTTGCGCAGCGGTTCAGCGATCAGCAGCAGAATGGTTACATAGGCGACGAAGCCGCCCACTGAATACAGGAACCCGTCAAATCCCTGCAGCGCGATAAGGCCGACGACCCCCAGAAACGAGGCGGCGCTCATGAAATCTCCGGCAACGGCAAAGCCGTTTTGCCATGCCGTGATTCGCCGCCCGGCTGCGAAATACGCGCTCGGCCCGCGCGAACGCCTCGCGGCCCAGTAGGTGATCCCCAACGTGCTTGCGACAAATGCGGCGAAGACGGCCAGGGAAAGCGTCACTCACCGGCCTCCCTGGCGGGCATTCACTTTGTCGAGGATGTCTTGGGCTAGCGCGTCGAACTTGGCCGAGGCCTTCAAGTAAAGCCAGGCAATGAGCCAGCCCATTACGAATTGAGAGAGCGCAAACAGATAGGCCAGGGTTACCGTTCCAACCACACGGGTGGCCATCAGTCTGGGCGCGTAACCCAGAAGAACAGGCAAGAGAAAGTAGTAGGCAAGAAAAAAAATGAATGCCGGAATGATGAAGACTTTCTTGAGGGCCAGCAGATCTTGAAACTGTGCGCTCGTCGCGATGCGATCCCATTCGGCTTGGCCGCGCCTAGTTCCTTTTGTCCCGCTCATCGCTGGTTCCTCGGCTGAGGGATTGTACCCAAAGTGGGTCCAAGGGGGAATTCCATTCGGCTCGTTTCCGAAGCGCGGGGACCTGCGACACAGCTTGGCGAGCTTCCTTGTGCGGAAGGGGACGGACGTGAAGACGGTGCAGAAGATGCTTCGCCACAGCGACGTTTCCACCGCACTAGGAATTTACGCCCACAGCATGAGCGAGGATCGTCTAGCAGCTCAGGATGAAATGTTGGCGGCGATGATGACGCCGTCAAATGCGGTGAACTGAGCGGCCCCAGGCGCGATACACAAGTGAGCGACACCGCCAGATTACTTCCTATTTGCCCGTCATCCAGGCGCCATCCAAATCTTGGATCAATCTTTCCCGTCATTTACAGATTTTCAATTTTTGATCCGAAAGAAGCCGAATCTCGGCTGTGAAGCACTTTGGCTTACTGGATACAGAACAAGCGAACTGCCGTGGCGCGCTGCAGGAAAAAGCCGCCAGACATCTGGCGGCATTCCGCAGGGGTCGGTTGCTTCACGGATGGGTGTCTGGCATGGGGTCCTCCGGCAACGCCAATCCGAAGAAACGCTAACGCCTATTGCTTCCTGGTCGCTTCATAGAAGAGGAACCCGGGGTCAGTCACGATGAGATGCACCTCCGTCGACTGTCCCTCGCCAACTATCCATCCCTGTTCGTGAACGACGCCCACTGCCGTGCTGGTGATATCGACCGATATCATGCAACCCCTGGTGACCGTATAAGTCCCAGTGAAAGTATCCGGCATCATGGTGCCGTTCAGCATGATCGTGTCGCTGCCGAAAAAGTTGCCTCGGCCGTCATAGGTGACGGTCCCGACATGGGCGATCGGAGCGGGCGGAGTAAGCGCCGTAACCGTACCCTCTCCAAAGAGGGCGTAGGAGCCTTTAAGAGTTGATAGAGAACAGCGCTCTGGTCGAATCCTTTTGTCGGTCCCGAGGGCGACCCATCCCGGATCCGTCACCACGAAGCGCGTTTCTTGCAACATACCGCTACCGGTGATTGTCCCGGCGAAGTGGAGGGTCTCCCCGTCGCCCGTGTGTTCGCCCGAATAAGTGCAATCTGGGTTCACGGTATAGGTCCCCGCAAACGTACCTATTTCACCAGCACCCCACCCTTCCACGTTGGCGATAGACCCGCCCGAAAGATTGCCATGGCCGTCGAAGTGGATGGTTCCACTGGTGACGAGCCGAAGTGCGGGGTCTCCAATCAGGGTAGCGGGGGACTGCCCAAAAAAGCCGAAACTGCCGTGGAGGGTTGCCAGCGAGCAATGTTTTGCGTGCGCAGCGTCCGTTTGGGCCGCAAGCGGAACTGCGGTCAGGACGAGCGCCAACATAAGAATGTGTGCTTTGCTGAACTTCATAAGCGAACCTCCTCTGGTGGGAAACACGACCCTGCCAGATTGCTGATTAGTCTGGTGGGGATCGTTCGCCCTACATTGTCGAGGCACAGCCGCACAAGGTGAATAGACCGCAGCTTTATTCAAGCTTTAATCCTGCTTTCCACGCATCTCACTGAAAATAAACGGTTGACGGATGTTCGGGCCGGGCGTAGCCTATGCTTGTGCTCGGGATTGGAGCGGGACAATGTCTCACCTCGTCCGCTTCGACTGCTTCGAGGCCGATCTGGATGTCGGCCAACTCCGCAAGCGTGGCATCCGCATTCCTCTCCGCGATCAGCCTTTTCAAGTGCTCACCTCGCTGCTGGAGCACCCCGGCCAACTCGTCACGCGCGAGGACCTGCGCCAGCAGCTTTGGCGTGACAGAGTGTTCGTTGACTTCGACAATGGCCTGAACATCGCGGTCGCGCGCCTGCGCGGGGCGCTGAACGACTCCGCCGAGCACCCCCGCTTCATCGAGACGCTGCCCAAACGAGGGTACCGGTTTATAGCAGAGGTGCATCCGGTTCTTCTCCCATCAGCAGAAGACGCCGGGCGCAGAACCAGGCTGTTAGTTCTTCCGTTCGTGAACCTCAGCGGCGACCCGGGCGAGGAGTACTTCAGCGACGCCATGACCGACGAGATCATCACCGCGATTGCAGCCCTTCCAACCCAGCAGCTTGGCGTAATTGCCCGCACGACCGCCATGCGCTACAAGGGCAGCCGGAAGGATGTGGAACAGATCGCTCACGAATTGGCTGTGGACTATGTTGTGGAAGGCGGCGTTCGTCGCGCCGAGGGCCGAATGGCAATCAATATCCAGTTGATCCAGGTCACGGACCAGACCCACCTGTTCGCCAGGAAATTCGACGCTGCGATGGCCGACGTCTTCCAGTTGCAAAGCACGATCGCCCAAGCCATCGCGGCGCATATCCCCGGCCTCGCCGGCAAGCTTATCCCGGCGATCCAGGCCGGCGGACCTATCAGAAGGCCGACGGAGAATCTCGTTGCCTACAACGAATACCTCCAGGGCCGGCACGAGATGGCCAAGATGACCCCCGCCAGCCTGGACGCGGCAAGACAGCACCTGGAGAAAGCGATCGCCGGTGATCCCGAGTTTGCGCTCGCCCACGATGCCTTGGCAGAAACTCACTGGTACTTCGGCTATTTGGGTTTTGTCGCACCACGGCAAGCAGCTTCGGCGGGCATCGTTCACGCTCTGCGAGCCATTGAGCTCGACACCTCACGGGCCGAAACCCACGCCCTGCTGGGCGAGTTCCACCGCATGGGCGCATACAACTGGGGCGAGGTGGAACATGAAATGGCGCTCGCTCGACGACTGGACCGGAACTCGCCCCTGGTCCGCCTGCGCCACGCCCTCGCTTGCTTGATGCCGCACAACCGTATGGAGGAGGCGGCCTCGGAACTCGAGGAGCTCCTCGACCTAGATCCCCTCTCCCTCGTGGGGCGGTTCTGGCTGGCCATCGCCCTGGTGCTCGGTCGCCAGTATGAACGAGGGATCGAGGAGGGCAGAAGACTGCTGGCTCTCGACCCGAATTATTACGCCGCTTACTTCGCCATCGCGGTCGGCCACCGCTCGCAAGGAAGATACGCGGAAGCGGTTGCCTTCCACCGCAGGGCCGTCGAGCTATCGGGCGGCACAGCCGCCATGTGGGGCTGGCTGGGGCTGTCGTTAGGGCTGGCCAATGAAACCGCCGAAGCCCGGGATGTGCTGCGCAGACTTAGCGAAATGTTGGCCAAAGGCTATGTGCCTCCGACAAGTTTCGCCTGGACCCATCTCGGCCTCGGAGAAATAGATACCGCCTTCGAATGGCTCAATCGCGCCGTCGAAGTGTGCGATCAGTTGTTGATGCCGATCAAGAGCTATCCCTTCTTAGATCCCATCCGCGCGGACCCCCGCTTTGTAGGCCTCCTGCGCAAGATGAACCTGGAACCCCAAACCTGAAATCGATTGACACTGCTAAGCGACGCCGTGACTGATGACTGACGCCGCGGGCCGAAATGTGGCCTGGGTCGGTTAGAACTTGCACATTAGGGAGAACTCGATCGCGCGTGGCGCGCCCAGCGAGTTCACTCCTGAGCCCAACCCCAAGCGGAGGGAGTTGGGCTGCGGGCTGAGGGTGCCGTTGGCTGAGCTGGGCGTCCCATCCAACACTTGATTGAAGGGGACTGCCGGCCCGTCGAAGTTGGCGAAGTTGAACAGATTATAGAAGGTCACCCCCGGTCGAATCTCAAATCGCTCCTTGAACTTATAGGCCCAGCTTAACCTTAAGTCCAGCGTCTTGAGCCAACCCTGTCCCACTGCTCCCCGGGGCGCCGGTTGCAAAGGCCCAAATGGACTCGTGGCCGTAGGGGTGCTGCCGCCGATGACCCCGCCCAGCTGTTGCAGTTGGGTTAGCGTGAACAGGTTGTTGTTGATGAGCACTTGGCCCGCGGGAGTGGGCTGCCCCACCATGGTGTTGTTGAACTTAGCGATCTTCTGATTCAGGCCCTTGACCCCAAAATCGCGGCCAAACGAGCCGAGGTTGCTGCCGGGCAAGAGATCACCCA
>JAIQFW010000090.1 GCA_020073105.1 Terriglobia bacterium | reverse complement strand
ATGCTCTCTGGGCGAGACGAGTATGCGCTTGGCGGAGAAACGGCATAACCACACCAGGCCACGCCATCAAGCTGAAGGCGGTAAATCGCTCGACCAGGCATCGGCAACGATCAGCCAATGTTTTCCCACACGCCTCCAGACCGTGAGGTATTTCCCGGGTCTTCTGTCTTCGTGTCGTCACTCCGCGGAATGGTCACGCGGTACGTGCCTACATCCCAGGCGATGGGCCCTTGTTGCTTGATGTAGGTAACTTCGAACCCTAGCTCGGACACACCATGGCTGAGCGGCGCTTTCAAGTAGTCTCGAATGGCCTCGCGTCCGTGAACGGCTTCATGGTGCGGAGGAAGGTAGACCGCGTCTTCCGCGTACGCCGCAACCACTCCGTCCAGCTCTCCCGCATTCCAATGTCGAGCCCAATCATCGCCAATCCGGCGGATGGTTGCAGCTGCATTGACTGTCCGGCTCTTCCGAGCGGCGCGGGCCAACCTAGTTCCGGTGCTTCTGGAGCGCTTCTTTACAGTCGATCGCATGACACGTCTCCCTCAGAGCAGTTTCACAGAACAATCTTGACGTCTTCGTTTGGAGGTTTCTGCTTTCTCTTGCGGGGACTCCTGATTTCCTCCCGCTGCGAGAACCAGTGTGGGGACTTCTCCCGACGGTCGGCTTGAGTCCTGAATCCCGCTCTTACCGGCGCCCGCCGGTCAGCTACACCGCGAGCCGCAGTCACCTCGGATAGCGCCTCGCCGCGGTTCGAAAAGTGTCTCTTCATCCTTTCCCCCTTTTGCGTTCAATGCTGCGCCACTCAAGCGGCACGTGGCAGCGAGTCAACAGGTCTTTGCAGCAGGTGGCGCACCTCTTCATCGCTAATCTGAACAAAGTCCTCATACCACTGGGAGACCGCCAGGAACATTTCCGGCTCTGCCAGGCTGATGACTTCGTCGGCTTCCATCCGGATCGCAGCGCACCCCGAAGCTGGTGCGACTGGAACCGCAACCACAACTCGCGCGGCATTTCTCCGGCGGACAGCCGCAATCGCCGCCAGGATGCTGCATCCCGTTGCGATGCCATCGTCCACGACAATGACGACCTTTCCTTCCAGCCCCCGCGGCGGACTGCCGTGACGATATAATCTTTCGCGGGCTTCGAGTTCCTTTCGCGCAGTCGCCGTTGCCTCTTGGATATTCTCCTCCGAGACACACAGTGACTTGACGATCGAGAGATCGAGGACCTGCATTCCGCCCTCAGCAAGCGCACCCATGGCCAATTCTCTTTCCCATGGAGTGCCGATCTTGCTGACCACAAGAGCATCCAACGGGACTCGCAGCGCGCCCGCCACCGCGAAAGCCACGGACACGCCACCCCGAGGCAGCCCGAGCACAACTACGTCGTTACGACCGGAGTATGCCGACAGCTTGCTCGCAAGTATGCGCCCGGCCTCGGCACGGTCCGCGAACGGAAGCAGCTCAAGGTCTTCGTCTTCTTCTCGGAACAACATAACGGGCCTCGCCTGCACACGCATTTCGCTCGATCCAATCGAACCCATGTAATTGCCGAAGATTGGCCCCGCGCCTCAGGCTGCGGTTTGCGGCCGGGCCGCCTCAACGGGAAACAATCGAGACAACGCGGAAAGAAGACCTGTGTTGCCCTCCAGTGCATATACCCGGCTGGTTGCAGGGATCTCGGAGTCTGGAGCGGCGCCACACACCAAGATAACCGGCGTGTCCGCCTTCTCGTCGGCCTCGACGGCCAAGAGATATTTTTCTTCCGCCGAAAATCGGTGACCGACAATCACCGCGTCAAATCTATCGCGATTCAGCAACTCCAACCCCTCCTTAGTGCTAGTCCTCGCCGTCACGTCGTAGCCGGCTTCTGTCAGACTGCTACATCGGCTCTCGGAAACAACTCGATCGAAAGAAATGCACAGAATCTTTCGGATAGGCATAGGAACCCTTCCTCGGCACGTGGCCAGTTTCTTCAACGGGTCAGCGCTTTGCTCGCCGTGCAGCAGCTTCTTAGGCTGCTACTACCGGCTTGCCAGGACGGATCTCCTCTTTCTTTTCTTCCGTCACTGCCGGCCGCGTGTTTGCAAGCTTGGCAAGCACCTTCCCTGTCAAAACAGTCAAGTGGATGGCAACGATCGCACCCAAGATGGCGGGCACGATGTACACGTTCTCGACCTTCCAGAGCCAGTGCCCGAGGATCGGGGAACCTAGCCAGGCTCCAAGCCAACCAATGATCAGCTTCCCGACCAGAGCATCATTGCCGTCAAGAAACCGATAGCGAATGACGTAGTGGTAGGCAACAGCAACAACTGCCCCGATGAGAGTGAGAATCAGAAAAGAAAGCAAGCTCATTCCCAGCATAACGGCGCCTCCTTAGGACCAGGGAAGACCAAGATTGGTCTTCGCGAAGAACGAGGTCCAGAACTGGGTCAGATGAACAGGGCAGACTCGAATCTCAAAGCTGAGGTTCGGCCAGCTAACGAGCTCTTTACAACCATTACTATTTTACCCCCTGTTTCAACCGGGCGCTCACCCTTCCCCAAAGCGTGGTTCGTGTGGTCAGGGTCATAAGGAAGTGACGGTCGATGAGCGTATACTGCCGCACTTTCAACTGAAGTCCAGCATTCGAAAATGAGCGGCATCGTCATCTCTCCCGATTCCACTGTGCCTCCTGGATCGGGAATTGTGAGCACTGGTAATGGTAATCACAGACAGGCGTGTGCGTCTGGGGCTGCACTGCTATCCGACCGATGTCTTAGGCGTTGACTGGTATGCCTGTGAGGACTGTAGCGCACTCATCCAGAACGAGGATTAGAATAAGCTTATCGACCGCAGTATGGCGGCTTATATGGCTCTGCGATTCATACCGGACGGCGAGCAGAATGCGTTCCCCCAGCAAGCAGAAAATCAGGTAAAGGCGTTCCGCACGTTCTGTCTCCTGCCGGCCTAGCCGGCGCGATGTGTGGCATTCGGCACAAGGGCGCTGACCATCGCCAAGAGTCGCCGCCCAGTGGGCCAGTCGCCAGGTCACAGACAGAGCGGTACCTTCTGCAGCAGGATCAATAGGAGCTCTTCTTGGCCAGCGCCGAACGAATGCACCTCGTGCTCACGGAGGTGTGTCCTATGCTGCTACACCTGAGAATCGGCGAGTTCGAACTATTGAAGCAGACGGTCGAAGATGAAGGAGGTGTACTGTGACCACCTATATTATTCTGAGTCGCTTTTCCCCTGAGGCATTCGAAGATCCCAAAAACTTTAAGGACTTGGCTGCCGCTGTGTCGGCGAAGATCAAGAAGCAATGTCCCGACATTACTTGGAAGGGCAGCTTCGCAACCTTGGGACGTTTCGATGTTGTCGATCTTGTCGATGCAGAGGATCCAATGCAAATCGAAAAGGCTGCAATGATCATCCGCGCCTACGGGCATTCGATGACGGAAACCCTCGTCGCGACTCCGTGGAAGGAGTTTCTGGCTGCGCTTTGAAGTCTCGTGGACGAGTGCCTTGGTCGCCGGGTGTGGCAAAGGGATTGGGATTAATTTGTCTTCGAGTGAGGAGGAAGAGCTGTTCAAGTGGTTTCTAGCCTGCCTGCTCTTTGGCAAGCCGATCCAGCAGGAGGTCGCCGAGCAGGCCTACAGCCGGCTCGTGTCTAGGGGTCTGCGGAGCCCGGATGCGGTGCTGGGCGCGGGATGGGGCAAACTGGTCGAACTGCTCGACGAAGCGCATTACGTGCGTTACGACTTTTCGACCGCCACCAAACTGCTCGAGGTATGCCGGGAATTGAAGCAACGCTACGGCAACATGACAAAACTGATCGCGCAGACCAAGCGTGGCTCGGAGTTCTCTGCCCGGCTGCAGGAGTTCAAGCACATCGGCCCCGTCACCGCCCGGCTCTTCATGCGTGAGGTAGGGCCAATCTGGTATGGTTCGCGCGCGTCGATTCCCGGTCCCCTGGGATTGTGATCTCACCTCTAAGGGCCAGATGACGCAACCAACACGCGTGCTCAGGGGACAGCAATCTCACAAAAGAGGCTTGAACCATCCACTTCGATCATCTTCGGGACGAGGCCGAGAACCGCAGCTAAGCTCCGGAAGGCTTTCGCGTCCATCGTTGTAGCGCGAAAGCCGTCCTTGCAGGCGATAACGCCATTGCCTGTCGAGCTGCAATCAATCTCGCCGATAAGCCCGTGTTCGGCCTGGATCTCGAACCACTTGAGGCGTTCCGCCCAGAAACGTTCGGAATAGCTGGAGAAAAGAACAATGCCGCCGGACCGAGTGACACGAACGGCTTCGGTGAATAGCTCCAGCCGGTTTACCTCGAAGGCCGACACTCCATTCTGGATGCAGACGGTCAGATCAAATGCGCGATCTCGAAAGCCCATGTGTGCCGCGTCCATGGCAACCAGGTGAAGCGACTCGCTATGGCCCACAAATTCCGCGACCATTCTCAGGCTGCGTAACGACGTATCAATTCCGACCACAGTGCGCGCACGGGGCAGGAGCTGTCGCAGCACCCTCCCATAGCCACACCCGAGTTCCAGGACTGCCGTGGAAGAAGACGTCTTCTGAAGCACAAAGTCGATCTCAGCCTCAAGGTAGGCCTGCGTTCTGGGCGGAGCGAGTTCATAACAGGTTCGGAGACGCTCGGCAGAAAGTTTCTTCGTGTAGTAGCCAGGCATAAGGAAAACGTCGGGCACTGCGCGATTAAGCGCGCGCCAGCCTTCTGGTCAGGGGGGCCGGATCGACTTAGCTCTGGACGCGATACCAGTCGTCGCGGGTCAGCGGCAAACCACTCGACCCGTTGGCAGGCTTCGCCAACAGCGTCTGGTGCAGGTTCAGACGACCGCTCCGGAATCCATGCGCCGCGCCCGCCATGTAGAGGCGCCATATGCGGTACGCGGTGTCATCGGTGCTGCGACGCGCCTCCTCTCGATGGGCCTCCAGCCGCCGGACCCAGTGGTGGAGCGTCAGGGCATAGTGCTCACGCAGACTCTCGACGTCCCTCACCTCAAAACCACGCAGCTCCGCCGCTCGAAGGCTCGTGCTAATCGGTACCAGGTCGCCGTCGGGAAACACATAACGGTCAACAAAGGACGGCCCTCGTCTGCGATAAGTGGCGGAGTGTGAAATCCCGTGGTTCAGGAACACACCACCCGGCCGCAACAGGTCCCAGGCTCGGCGGAAATATTCGGGCAGGAGCGCTTCACCGACGTGCTCAAACATACCGACACTGACAATCTTGTCGTATTGCTGGTCATGGTCAATGTCACGGTAGTCCGAAACTTCCACGCGGCACCGATGATTCAGGCCTGCTGCGCGCAGACGCTCTCGCGCCGCCTCCGCCTGCGGAACGCTGAGCGTGATTCCGACAGCTTCCACACCATACTGAGCCGCCGCGTGCATCATCAGTGCACCCCATCCACAACCGATATCCAGGAGACGCTCTCCGGGGCGTAGACGCAGCTTCCGGCAGATGTACCCCAGCTTGCGGATCTGGGCGGAATCCAGATCCTCGTCCGGCGTGGCGAAATAAGCACAGGAGTAAACCATGCGCGAATCCAGCCAGAGAGCGTAGAATTCGACCGGAAGATCATAGTGGTAGCTGGTGGCCTGACGGTCCCGATCTTTGGTGTGAACCTCTCCGCCGAACCCAGTGGGGTGTAGACTCGCTCGCGGATGATCGCTTTTGGGCAGTCTCTGCAGCCGTTCGTTAAGATCACAACTCTCCCACAGGCTGCGTTCTTGAGCCAGCAGATAGTCGGCCAAGCCGTAGGCGGCTTCGATATCACCCTCAATGTCGAAATCGTCGTAAATGTAGGCCTCTCCCAGCTCGAGTTCACTGGGCGAGAGAAACATCGCACGCAGCGCTCCTGGGTGCTTGAGGACCAGGGTGAAGCGGGGCTGCTCTTCTATTCCCCAGATCGTGCCGTCCCATAATCGAATCTGAAAGTCTCGCCTCTGGTAATCTGCCAGGAGAGCATCTAAGAACTCGTGGCAGACCAGGGCAGGCGTCTCCCCGAACAGAGGCTTCGCCAATAGTCCCATAGCCGCCTCCATTTTCGCCGTAGTGTTCTTCCAGCCTAACTCGGCTCCAGTGATTTCAACTTTGCGCGCGTCCAACCTATTGCAGCGAGCTAGCCACACTCGAAAATGCATTGTTCGCGTTCGAGCCGATCAACCTCAGCGTGCCAACAACAATCACCAGAATCACCGCCAACATGACTGCGTATTCGGCGATGTCCTGGCCTCTTTCATCTCCCCAGAGCTTGGACACAAACCTAACCATGCTGTCCTCCTTACGACGACTTGCGCTTACTCGGTTGAGGAGCGAGCGTGACGGCGCGATGGAATCAACCGTTTGGCTCGTCCTAATTCTCCTGGCCCCCGGTGTTCTCGATGCGGTGGGGCACACCGCTTTGTGGTTACGTCTACGCCCCCCAGAGGTCGCGGGTGTTGACGTCCTTGCCTATCAGCTTGTGGTAGTAGAAGAGCTGTCCCTTGTGCTGGTTGAGATGCGCTATCATCTGCAGCAAGTGTTGAAACAGCGAGACCTCGCAACCGCCCCAGGGTGCGACGAATATCTTGGTCAACAGGTCGGCTTCCTTCGCTTCCGCAATGCAGGTCAGGGCTAGGTCCCCGGTCCCTCGCGAGGAGTTTGAGCGCCTGTTCGACGCTTTCGACGCTGGGTAGCGCCGCTACCGGCGGCACATGCTGTTCCGCGCCTAAGTCCTCGAGTCGGCTCCCCTCGGGCAGCCCCCAGTCTCCCCTGACAAAGCCCTGAATGGCCCTTCCGCAACCGAACCTGGCGCAATGCATGAGGAGTTGCCCGACGGTCATCCAGTTCTTTCCGGTTGCTGGCCGCCAAGAGAGCTCGCTGTCAACTACGCGACGGAATAGCTTCTCTGTGAGGCCGTACGTCAATTCAGCTTCATGCAGGAGCACATCCGTGAGTGTCATTGGACCTCCGTTCGCGCGGGGTCTCCCGTCAGTCAATCAAGCCGCAGCGGCTACAGTCTCTGCCTTCTGCTTGGCAGCCTTGGGGAGTTCGAACTTCAGCAGTCCCGGCTGCAATTCGACCACTGAACTCTCTGGTATTACATCCGCTGTAAGGTCGATCAGCTTCAGGATCTGGTCGGGATACCAGTCGATGTACTCGACTTTTCCGCCCTCGGATTCCGTCTCGCTCGTCTCCTTCTTGCCCAAGATCGTGATGCGGCGTGGCTCGAGGCCGACGCTCAGCTCGTGCTCCTCAAAGCCGAAAACATTGGCGCGAACACTAATCCGGTCCTCTGACTCTGAAATTGCAACCGAAACCGGGCGTAGTTGCTCTGATTCCGCTCGGAACCAGTCTTCCCAGTCGTGGCCGTGTTCACGGCCACGCGTCTCAAACAACTCGTAGGCACGGCGTGCGATCGCAAGCTGTACTGATCGCATCTTCCAGTTGAGATTTTCGACGTTTCGAAGGCTTAACCGTTTGGTAGGGGGATCAGATTGCTGCGGTTGGGGCACCCTTTTGGACTTCATAACATCCTCCTTCGGATGTTGCGCTGAAGGAGCATCGCTCGGGCCTTCTGTCGCGGACGGCATAGGCGAGGGCGAGCCGTCATGGACGTGTACTGCGTGGAAAAAACACACCGATACTCTCATTTTCATCGCGACTTGCCAGAGCTGCAGTGACCAGCATCACAAACACACGTGGCGCATTTCTCCATTCGACCGCACTGGCTTCTTGTCAGTCATTAGCTTTGCCGCGCAAATCCAGTACCGGGCGCTTACGAACCCCCTCTTTGCGATCTGCCCGGATGAGAATATAGAGGGGACGCCGGGTTCACGCCCCAATTTCACGCTCCGAGGAAATCGCTTTCGGTCATGTTCACGCCGCGGCGGCCGCCCGCGGCACAATGATTGAAAATGGTCTCTGGTGTTCGAAAGCCCGCTCCCGATGACCGACGATCGTATATTTCGGGCTCTGGGTTGGTGGCATCAAATCCGCAATTTCATTGCGGAAGTGATGATAGCCGCCTGCGAACCTGCCCTTGTCCCACGCTCTCAGCAGCGCCTCAGTGAATAGGCCATTCTTCATTCCGTCCATCGCGACCTGGTTGTCTTGACAGGCGGCGACCAGGATCACACTGCATTCCAGGTTGACCTTCTCTCTCCGTGGAGTCCTCCTGCGAATGTCGTCGTAGAGGACTGCACGCTCCTTATAGATCTTCGCCTGCACGTCCGGAGGCAGAAACTTGGGTCTGAGATTTGCGCCCGTACTAGCACGCACCCGTGCCTCCAAGCGTGTGACGTGCGGGGTTGGGTCTAGGAACACGGCTTTTGTCATCGTTCCACTGTGACAGCTGTCCGACAAGACAAGCACGCGCACGCTGGACCGAAACATCGACCAGGCTGCGTACAGCTCATCGTCGACCAGTTGGCGGTCAAACAGGACCCACGTTTCATCCAGCCCATCCGCTTCATTGTTGCCCGCATCATTAATCTGGCCGCCATGGCCAGAGTAGGTCAGCAAGAAGAAGTCGTCCTCGAACAACTCCTTCGCCGCCGTTTCTATTATGCTCAGCAACGCAGTTGAAGTTGCGGCTTTCGTGAGCAGTGACTGAGCAACAAAACCCTGGCTCCCGGCAATTGTTTCCATGTCACGGGCGTCGTTCTCGCAGGCCACTAGCTCTCCTTTCCAGCCTGCATAGTGAATAGGATCAACTCGATTTAGTCCGATGTGGAGAGAGATTCCTTTCGGCTTCGCTCGTCCCAGCATAGTTCCTCCTTTTTCTGATCAAAATCGCGTATTGCGCTAGAGCAGCATTCGTTGTGGTCTGGGATAACGCTCCAGACACGGTTCCTGCGGCAAGAAGCTCGGGCAGCATTGCAGGAATGAGCGCCCTTCTTAGAAGGTGTGCTGCCGTTGCTCTCTTAGCCGTTCTATTTCCTCTGCGTTTAGCAAGTGCTCTTGTCCGAGCAGTTTCGTCACGAGCGAAATCGTGGCGAAATGCTCCACCAACTCCATTTTTAGGTACGCTCGCAACAGATCTTCGCCGTATGTCACCACGCCGTGATTCGCCATCAGGATCGCTTCATGCTCCGCTACCAGCGGTCTAAGTACGTCGTCTAATTCTGCTGTGCCTGGCGTGGCGTACGGGGCCAGGGGAACTGCCCTCAGGCCGATGACAGCTTCGCAAACGAGCGCAGGATTGAGGGGAATCCCTGCTGCGGCATATCCAGTGGCGACCGGCGGATGGGCATGGACCACGGCTTTGACCTCTGACCGCATGCTATAGATCAGCAGATGCATCGCGATTTCGCTCGATACGCTGTCTCCCCCGCGGACCTTGTGCCCATCCATATCGACCACGATCAGATCCTGCGGCCGCATCATGCCCTTGCTGATACATGTTGGGGTAATGAGAACGTACTGCTCATCCAGCCGCGCTGACAAGTTGCCATCCGTGGGGGCGACGTACCCATACTCGTGCAACAGCTTTCCGAAATGGACAAGTTCTTGTCTGTATCTCGTTTCCTTTTTCATGGCTCCTTCTGCCGAGCGATCGGGTGACCCGGTACCGACGATTCCAATCGCAGAAGTGCAGTGTGAGCGTTTCCTTCTGTCGTACCGCTCAAAATTGGCTCAACTCCTCCCAAGTAGTTGGGCAAACTCATCCGGATTGAGCCGGAGTTTGCGCAGACAGTCGTTCAAGGTTCCTTTATGCAGCGTGTCGCCTGAATGAGGCTCGTGAAATGAGACCAGGTTTGGGCTGCGTGTGGGACAGAAGAACTGCCTCATTGATCCCCGGCGCGACTTCAGTGGACGATAGCCGAGGTCACGAAGGAGGCAAACAAAACGCCTCCACGGGAGCTGTGTGGGAATTGCTGGCATCGCTACAACTCCGATGAGACATGATTCCTCTGTTCGTAGAGATGGGGACATCGGCGGCGCGGTCTGTCGCTTACCTCGCCGATGAAACCAGTATTAAGACCATCAGCACCGCCAAGACAATGCTCGCGACGAGCGAGAAGAGTGCATGCTGCGGGTGAAGATGAAAATTACAGTTCCCGTGCCCCTTCACATGTATCAGCGTGTTCATGAAAGCCTCCTCGCCCGGGCGGGGGATGTCTTTCAAGAGGGCTCCCGGTTCGGGATGCCCCTGCTGATATTAGGCTCTCTTTCTCCCCGGAAATGCAATGACCGGTCCCGAGCCGATCTTATCGGCACCTTCAACCTTTTCTGCTTGGTTCACAGGGGCTGGTGAGCACGGTCACGGCAGGCTGTGAGTTCTCGTGGTAAGAGGGAAAAAGAGTCAAATACCCTGATCGCAGAAGCTGACGAATCGGGCAAGGGAGCACAGCCTAGTTCGACGGGGCTGTCGTAAAATCGACGCTCAAATACTGTCTCTTTCTCTCCATCGGGCTGGCAGTGACCGCTTCGGCGGCAATATACGTTCTCGCCTATTTCTTGTTTACCATCCACGAAGAGATAGGCATCTCGGCCGGCGCGGCATTGCCTCTCGCCATGTGGACCTGCCCGATCATTTTTCTGGGATGCGTCGTCGGTTTCTTGGTCAGGAAAGCTCGGTCTGGCGTACGTTGACGGCATGCTGCGACGAAACATCGGCCTCTACGGCACTCGCTGTCGTCCAAGTCCGCAGGTCCTGCAAAGATTGCGCGAGCTGGCTTTATGCGCCCTGCGTGGGAAACAATACGAATCTCCCTCCAAAACCTGCGTCCACTGGCGAGTTTGTTTTCTGAGGATCTGGCAATTGATTTGGGAACAGTCAACACCCGTGTCTACGCCCGCGGTCGGGGCATTGTCGTTAATGAACCTTCGGCGGTTGCTCTCGAGGAAAGCACCGGAGAAGTGCGTGCGGTGGGTAAAGAAGCCAGAGAGATGGTAGGCCGTACACCGAGCAAGATCAGCGTGATCAAGCCCTTAAGAGATGGAGTGATTGCTGACTTCAAGGTCACCGAGAAGATGCTGACCTACTTCATCCAAAAGGCGCATCAACGCAGGACGTTGGTTCATCCCCGCGTGATCATCAGCGTTCCCTCCGAAATCACCCAAGTTGAGCGGCGCGCCGTGACAGACTCGGCGTATCGAGCAAAGGCTGCGGAAGTCCACCTCGTGGAGCAGGCGATGATGGCGGCCATTGGGGCCGGTATGCCCGTGACCAGGCCAGCCGGCAATTTGGTTGTCGACATCGGTGGCGGTACGACGGATGTGGCCCTCATATCTATGTCTGGGATTGTCTATTCGCGCTCGCTGCGCATTGCCGGCAATCGCATGGACGAGTCCATCATGAACTACGTGAAACGGAAATATAACCTCCTGATTGGGGAGCGCATGGCGGAACGGATCAAAATCGAAATTGGATCTGCAACCACCCTCGATAAGCCGGCGACCATGGAGATCAAGGGCCGAAGCCTCATCGAGGGCATCCCCAAGACGATCACCGTAGACGACAGCGAGATCCGCGAAGCATTGAACGAATCCGTGACCGCCATTGTCAGCGCCATCCGTGTAGCCTTGGAGCGCACTCCGCCGGAACTCTCCGCCGATATCAGCGAGCGCGGCCTCGTGCTCGCCGGAGGCGGCGCATTGCTGAAAAATCTCGACAAGCGGATCCGCGAAGAAACCGGCCTCCCGGTATGCATTGCCGACGACCCCTTATACAGTGTCGTGCTGGGCACGGCGAAGCTTCTCGACGACTTCAAGCTCTTGCGTCGTGTTGCCGTCGACTAGATCCCTTCTGCGGTTCGCATCCCGCCACAAGAGGCTGTTAGGACCTACGCTGGTTACGCGGAAAGACATCGGGCGGCCGTTTCCGGGGGTACCGGGTTGTAGAAGAACCAGGAGGCCCGCTCGAAGCCGGTCAGTCCAATGAGTTGCGGGAGGATTTCCAGGTGCCAGTGAAAGTCTTCTTCGATCGTCTTCCAGTAGCCCTCGCGTGGGCGAAGGAAAGGTCTGTCCTGTAGCGAGAGGTTATACGGTGGACTACCTAACGTGTGCTCCAATCTCTGGAGGACGTCCCGCAGGATCCTTGCGAGATTCTCAATCTGCACGGCATTGATCCGGCTGAATGCGCTGCAGTGGGCTTTCGGGATTATCCAGGCTTCGAACGGATAACCTGAGGCAAACGGCGCCAGGCACGCAAAATCATCGTTTTCCGCAATCAAACGTCGCTGCTCCCCAAGTTCCTGGTGCAGGACGTCGCAGTATATGCAGCGCTCCTTCAAGGCAAAGTAGTCGCGCGCGGCCATGAGTTTCGCCTTAATGAGACGCGGGGTCACCGGCAGGGCCATCAATTCCGAGATCGAGTGGGTGATGGTGTGTGCCCCAGCTTCCTCGCCGTGGTTCTTGAATATCAGGACGTACCGAATCCGCTTGTCCTGTTCGAGGTCGAGGATGCGGGCCACGTAGGTCCGGATCACATCCGCGATCTCGTTCACCTCCAACTCATGAAGGCTGCGGTCGTGCCGGGGCGTTTCTGCGACAATCTCATCGGCGCCGACGCCGTTCATCAGGTCGTGGAATCCTTCGGGGCGCCGTCTCAGTTCACCTTCAACCCTTAACCGCAGCTGCGAATTCGGGACGACCCGGACTTTCCACCCTGGGCCATTGGCCAGCGAACCGCCCGGTCTGACAGCGAAGATTTCCGGCGGCGTAGAAGCTTCATGGGTTTCGCAGAAGGGACAGAATGTGGTCTCGCGCGTGAACTTCCTGAAGTGGAAATTTTCGGTTCGGACTACCTCCGTCTCGGCCACGATCACCCATCGTCCCGTGAAGACATCCTTACGGAACTGAGACATCGACCACCTCGGTAGGGATCCGCGCTTGGCTATTTTCGCTCCACTCGTGAGAGTTGCAGAGCACACTTGCACTCCGGTCAGTGGAGGATCTCATTCACTGCGCTTCGCTTCGCAAATATTCAGGCGAAGCACCCCGCACGGTAAGCACGGGGCAGTGCGCACGCCGGATCACTTGACTGGCAGTACGCCACAACAGTGGCGGTTGATTCCCGCCTGCACTCATTACAATCAAGCTCGCATGGAGGTTGGATGCAATCCGGACCAATCCTTCCGCCCGATCGCCCTCTTGAACGACAGATTCCGATTTCTGCAGGAAACCCTTTCCCGATGCAACCATGCTCTCGAGCCGTTTTCGAAAAGCCACAGTCCTGGAGTTCCCGAAATGGAAAGGGCTCATTGTGGTTTCCTCCGCGACATGCACGAACCTGAGCTGTGCGTCGTGGTCCTCAGCCAAGGCAAGCGCGTACGACACGCCGTCCAAAGAGCTGATCGTGAAGTCAGTAACGTACAGAATTCGCTCAAGCTCTCCCTCCGCCAGCTCCATCTGGGCAACTCTCGGCCCAATGATCAGCACGGGACACGGCACGGTGCTGAGAATTTCCTCAGTTGCCGAATCGAGGTCTGCCTTTTGCAACTCTTGAGTAGCTGTATCGATTACAGCTAAGTCGACCCGAAGATTCCTGACGATCTCGCAAATCGCACGGGGAGAGACCGCGCCTGTCAAAGACATGGTCGAGCCGTAACGACGGGCGAACCCGACTGTATAAGACAGGATCGCAGGCGACGCCTCGGAAAAGACCGTGCCTAGCAATATGTTCTTGATCGAGAGGCGGGTTTGCGCCTCGACACAGGCCACGATTCACCTCCAGAGCGCCCTTTGAATAATCGGATCGCCTGCGGGGCAAGTCGACGATCCGGTTGCACACTCCTAAGCTGCTTTTTCGAGCCACGGTTGTTCGAATGTCCCTTCGAGTTGCCCGATAGTCTCCCGCAGCCAGCTTTCAAGTGCCTGCTCAATTTCTTCGTTTGTTCCGGTCCTGTAGAGGCTGTCGACCGTTTCTCCCAGTCCGTTCAGGGGAATGTGACGGCAGGGGGCAGCCTCATATCGGCATTCTTTCGGAACAAACCGCATCAGCACGCAGTCCGTCTCCGGGCAAGCGGCGCATGATTCCCTGGGGCAGGTTGGCGAGTCTTCGAAGACCAGCGGTGCCCTCCACACGAGCGGTGCGCGGTAGCCCCCCTTCTGCACAAACCGCAGCTCGTTCTTTAGGACATCGAGTGCGTTGTACCTTTTCATACACACCTCCAAAACAGCGAGACCTGAGCCAGGGATCGAGTTTTTCAGGCCGCCATCAGAGTGCTGTCCTCCATCATAGAAATGCTCGGCATTCCTCGCTTACGCACCACGCTGATTCCGTGGTCCCCATCGGATTCAACCGTCATGGCAGAACAGCACGAGGAGCACAACCAGAAATATTGGGGACTATGAGATTTGCCCGTGTATTCCGGATCAGCTGGCGGTCCCCGCTTTAGCGAGTCAGCCTTCGACTCGATTGCGAATAGCTTTCCTTCATGGAGATAACGAAAAGTAGCCGAACAGACTGGATTGGCGCACTTGGCGAGCATGGGATGCCCCGCACTTTCGGTTGATTCGGTGGAAGGTTGCGCCCGTGAACGGTCACGGGCATCCAGCTGTTTGCGATGTATGACCCCGGGGGTGCTGGCGAGAAGCAACTCTCGGAAAATACTTTGAGTTCCTTTTACTCTCTTCGCGCTAAAATTTCAGTGACCCTGGTCACAAACTCCTAACCGCGAACACGGGTAGCCGTCGAGATCGGAGCCGTTCGACTCTCGTAGCTGTGAAAAACTATTGAGCCGATTCCGAGCCCGCTTAATCTACGACACGTAGCAGCGTCGAAAATGCTCTCGTGCGAAGGGTCGCACTCGTAATCGAGAACTTGTTGAGGTGCGGGCCGCTGTCGCAACAGCTCTCTGCCATCTGGCCAAAACGGACTCCAAACTTGAAAACCTAACCTATTTCGATCTGAGGAAAGGAGAACCTCAATGCCGTACGTTAATGTTGGAAAGGAAAACTCCAGCAATATCGAGCTCTACTATGAAGATCACGGTTCGGGCGATCCTGTGGTTCTTATCCACGGATACCCCCTGAGCGGTGCCTCCTGGGAGAAGCAGCTCCCGGCGCTTCTTGCCGCAGGTCACCGCGTCATCACCTATGACAGAAGGGGCTTCGGCAAGTCCAGCCAGCCAACCACGGGCTACAACTACGATACTTTCGCCGAAGACCTGCACAAGCTCGTAACTCATCTCAAACTGCGCAACTTCGCCTTGGTCGGTTTCTCGATGGGTGGCGGCGAAGTGGCCCGCTACATTGGAAAATATGGATCGAAGGACGTGAGCAAGGCGGTCTTCGTCTCCTCAGTCCCGCCATTCCTGCTGAAAACGGCGGACAATCAGGAAGGCGTGGAGGCAAGCGTATTCGAGGGAATCCAGAAAGCCGTTGCCGCGGACCGTTACGCGTTCTTCACCGACTTCTTCAAGAGTTTCTACAACACCGATGTCTTGTCGGGGAAGCGCATCAGCGAGCAAGCAGTCCAGGCGAGCTGGAATGTTGCAGCGAGCGCCTCTGCCACCGCCAGTCTTGCCTGCGTGCCGACGTGGCATGAAGACTTCCGCAAGGACTTGGCCCGCGTCGATGTTCCCACGCTGGTCATTCACGGCGATGCCGACCGCATCGTGCCGATTGGTGCCTCGGGACAACGAACCGCCAAGCTGGTTCGAGGAGCACGTCTCGTGGTCATAAAAGATGGACCGCATGCGGTCACGTGGACCCACGCGGACGAAGTCAATCCAGAGTTGGTCAATTTCCTCGGGAAGAGCGTCGCGAAGCAAGCAGCCTCGGCGCACCAGAAGGAGACAGCGGCCTAATCGGAATGGTCGAATTGCCCGTTCACATGAGGGTGCCGCTCTGGTGCTGGCGCCCTCATCTACCTGGGATGCTCGGACGCTCCAAGCCAAGCGCAGGACAGAAAAGCAGGCCCGAGACGCTGGAGGGCAGGAAGCAGATTGCCAAAGTCCTGGGAGAGCCTGTGTCTGTAGTCGAGCGCTGGGCATCCCAAGGGAAACCTGTCTTCCAACAGGCCGAATTCGTAACCAGCAACCCCGGCAACTGAACGCTCGGCTCGGTCGTCAGTCCAGGAGGGCGGTGCAGGCTGTCACTCCCCAACCGACCTCACCTCGGAGTTGAGTGCGGCATTGCATTCGCTGGTTACAGCAAGAAAAGCCAACCATGATAAAGGGCGCTCCTTCGCGAAAATCGGACCCGTTAAGCCCGTACGGTCGTGAAGCCAGATCCCCGAAGTTGCCAAGAGAACGCTGCGCTCCATCAGGAAGGGTTCCGCTCCAGTAAAAGCGTGATCGGTGGATTGATAGTGTTGGTTGGGGATGGAGACTCCGGGACTTCCACTTGCGGGGAATTCGCGAAAGCGCATTCAAGCGCGGCTACGCTGGTACAATTCGTGCCCGAGGGGAATCATGCTGAACCTGACCAAAGCAGTCCAGCAATTGAAGCAGGAAAGAGACCAAGCGCGGAACAAGCTGGAGCGACTGGACGAGGCACTCAAAGTCTTGACCGGCCTCACAGGTGTGAAACGAGGCTTAGCACGTGGCCGGGGAAAGCGAAGGACCATGTCGGCCGCTGCCCGGAAACGGATTGCTGCCGCTCAACGCGCGCGTTGGGCTAAATGGAAAGCCGCACATCCGAAGAAGTAGAAACTTGACCACGCTAGACCACCCGCCTACCATCTGCCAGAGATAGGCAGAGTGCGATTTGTTCCATAGAGTATCTTTCACCTACCTGTCATTTGTGTATTGAGAGCTCCCATGCGTGGTCTTCCTCTGGAGCCGGCCGAGCGCGTTCGCCGCGCCCTCTTTCCCGTTCAGGGCCATCAGTTCGGATGGCGAATAGCTTCGGTCACGGTAAGCCTACTGTCGGTCGCTCTCATTGCTCTGACTCTTGGATATCGGATCCGTGGTGACGAACTCCCCCCGCTCCTCCTTCTTGCCCTCCTTCTTACGTTTGCCACCGTTGTGGTGCTTCTCTCCAAGTTCTTGTTTTGGGCGCAGAAAGAGGAGGGTCAATTCCAGGGAGCATTCAAAACGACCGAGCGCGAGTTCGAATCAGTATTTGAGAATGCCCTCGACACCATCTTGATCCTGGATGACCAAGGTATCTGTCGCGAGGCGAATCCCGCGGCTGAACAGCTGTTTGGAGTACGACGCCAAGAGTTGATTGGCAACTCTTTGGATCGTTTTTGCCAGGATTCCGGGCAATTCCGGCAAACTTGGAAACTGCTACTGGTGCAGAGGTTCCACCAGGGCGACGCGGAATTCATGAAAAACGACCGCTCGCCGGTCTTCGTCGAGTTCACTGCCAAAGCCGACTGCCTGCCCGGCCAGCACGTCATGATTCTTCGCGATGTCACGGAACGCCGTCGCACTCAACTGTCGCTTCTCGAAAGTGAAGAACGCTTTCAGCAGATGGCCAGGAACATCCAGGAGATCTTCTGGATGATTGACGCCGAAACCAAGAAAGCTCTTTTCGTGAACCCGGCCTATGAAACGATTACCGGCCACTCCTGCGAATCATTGCGAGACAGCCCAACTTCCTACGAAGACTTGATCCACCCTGATGAGCGCACTCATGTGCTCACCAAACTCGACGAAGCTACTCGGACAGGCCAGTTCAATGAAAAATTCCGCATTCTATGCGCCCAGGGAGCAACCCGTTGGGTGTGGGTGCGGGGGTTTCCCGTGCGGGATGCCAGCGGCAGGATCCTTCGCTTGGTCGGAACGGCTCTCGAAATTACGGCGCAGAAGGAAGCCGAAGAACAGGTTGCCGCCAACCTTGCACTCGCAAAATCAGCATGGGCCGAAGCCGAGGCGCTGCGCAAAGCGACGCTTTCACTGACCCAGGACCTTCGGATGGATTTCGTGATGGATGCGCCGGCGCCCCGCACATTTCTGTACACGATCGGGCACTCCACGCGACCCATCGAAGAAACAATCGCAATCCTGCAAAACTATGCTATTAATTCTACAACCGTGACTATTAACGGTGCAAATATTACAAATGCCAATATTTCACTTATACCCACAGTCCCCCGGGGCAAAGATGCCTGGCACTCAGCCGGATATAATCTTCCATTACCTTATAGCGCCTCCTGGATTCCGGCCACATTAGCCCAAAAGAATGCCATTTTGTATAATGATTCAAATATATGGGAAACAAAACTCACGACCGGACATGACCAGTATGATGACCAGTTGTATCGCTTCAATGTGATGCAACCTGCTAATGAGGTGAAGAATCTCACTGTAAAATGGATAGGGCACGGAGAGAATAA
>JAIQFW010000282.1 GCA_020073105.1 Terriglobia bacterium | reverse complement strand
ATGGCGGTAGCGATTAGGGTGGCGTCTCCCGAGGAGAAACCCAGCGCCGTCGCCAGCGAGCGGCCTTTCTGACGGGCAGCCACAATATCCTGGTCCGAGTTGATCGGAACTTGGATTTCATTTTCCACGAATTGAAAGCTCTCACGCAGGGCTCTCGGACTTTTGTTGCAAGTGGGCTAGGCCTTCTTCCAAGTCCAGTGCGGTAGCCACGTCCTCCAACTTTAATCCTAATTGCACCATGGCAAAAGCGACTTCCGGCTGGATTCCCACGATCACGGTTTCGGCTCCACGCAAACGGATCATCTGCGCGATCTCACGCAGAGTACGCGAGGCAAACGAATCCATCACGTCCAGCGATGTGACGTCCACGATGACGCCCCGCGACCGGCACCGTACCACCTTCTGGATCAACGCGGTGCGAAAGTGAAGGAGATCCGCGTCCGTGAGTGCCGCCTGCACGGTGGCAATCAAGAAATCTCCCTGTTTGAGAATCGGGACTTCCACAACCGGCCTCCGCGCCGTGATTTACGAAGCTTCGGCAAACGGCACAACTTTGTATCCCAACAGGCGCTCAGCTTGCTCGATGCCGCCCTGGAGGTCGCCGACAGTGTTCATCTTCCCTAGATCAACCCCGATGTTCACGATAGTTTGGGCAATTTCGGGCGAAAGGCCGGTTACGATCACCGTGGCCCCCAGCAGCCGCGACGCCTCCACCGTTTGCACCAAGTGGTTGGCAACGGTGGCGTCCATCGCCGCCACGCCGGTGATGTCAATCACGACCACTTTGGCGCGGTTCGTACGGATCCCGCGCAACAGTTGTTCCGTCAACTGACGGGCTCGCTGCGGGTCAATCACGCCGATGATAGGCAGGATCAGCAGCCGCTCGCGCACCTGCAGTACCGGAGTCGAAAGTTCACGGATCGCTTCCTGTTGCTCCCGGATGATGCGCTCTCGCTCTTGCACAAAGCCCACCGCCACCGTATTCGCGATGCGGTTCGCAGCCGGTTCATAGGCATCGAGGATGCGGTTCAGCTTGGTGAAGTCGGCTTGGTACTTGGCAAACAGTGAGCGCGCCAGAACGTCACGGAGCAGGAGCACAATCCCGACGACTTCGTGCGTTTCCACGCCTCGCGGAATGATGCGCTCGGACAAGTTGCGCGCATAGGCCTGCAAGGCTTCAAAGGTGCCAGTCTCCAAGGCCTCGACGTAGTTGTCGTAGACCGATGTGGCCTCGGCAAAAATTTCTTCCTTGTTCATCGCCGTCAACAGTTGCGCTTCCGTGATACGCCGTGCCCACTCTTCTCGGAGTTGGGTGCGGTTGTCCCGCAAGTGCGCGACCAATTCACTGAGCAAGACGGACGCTGGCTTAGTCCGTTCCGCGCTCCCACCGTATTCCTCCTGGACTTGCGTGCTACTCCGGTCAGTATCTACTCGAGGCATAAGACTTCGCTCCTGTCTGGTGATGTCAATGGTGAACGCGCAGACTCACTATTGAACACTAGTCTCAAATAGTATTTTGCGCTTCCCAGTGCGCCATCGGGTGAATCCTCTATTCCTCGCGCGGGTTAACCCCCTAAGCGCCGAGCTTAGTTTTAGTATCAAGAGCAGGGCCGTCAAGGGGGTAGCCAGAGCCATGGGGCAAACTAGCACGTCGAGGACTGGCAGCCAACCATCGGAGTAGCCCGAGACCAGCAGCATCACCCCTAACTGTCACGAAGCTCGGCGATTTCTTTGATCGCCGTTGCCGCCGTTCGTCCTCTGCGGCCCGTCTTCACGTCTCTTCCCCCGGCCCGCGGTGTTTGACCGTTGCCGATTAGGGTCTTTGCCTCAAATGGGATTCAGGGAACTCTCCTTGGGCAATCCAAGTACAGTCCCGATTGCGGGTGACCCTCCGCCAGCATAGCCTGGTGTGGTCAAGCACCGCGTTTTTGATGGCAGGGGAATCGACCGTGACAGTCCCAGTGGAGCCTCAAGTCTTTCGTCGCGACGATGCCCGAGAGAGTCAGAACCCAAAAACCATGATCACAAGTGCAGGCATCTCCAGCACGCCGGACATTGATCTCAGCGCTCAGCGTGAACAATCGGCCGACAGCATCCGCGTCTTGCTCGTCGGGATGCGAATGTACACCCAATCGCTCGCCGGAGCGCTGCGACCAGATCAGACCTTCGACGCGATTGAAGCTGGTTGCGAAGAAGTGGCCGCGGCATTGTCAAATCATCGACCTCACGTTGCTGTAATCGATGCCGGATCGGATAGAGAACCATCGAAGGGCCCTGATATCGTGCGACAAGTGCGTGTCGTGCATCCGCAAACCCAGGTAGTCCTCTTGCTTGAACCTAACCGGCCCCAATTAGCACTGGAAGCGTTTCGAGCCGGCGCCAACGGCGTACTTTCTCGGGGTGAATCGCTAGATATTCTCAAAAAGTGCATTTGCAGCGTACACAGAGGTCAGGTCTGGGCCAGCAGTGGTGAACTCTGCCTGGTGCTCGAAATGCTGAGAAGTGCATCGCCGTCGCACCTTGTCGATTTCGGCGGCAAGCCCCTGCTGTCCAAGCGGGAACAGGACGTGGTTCGTGGGATAGCTGAAGGAATGACGAATCGGGAAATTGCCGAGCATTTGAAACTGAGCGTGCACACCGTGAAGAATTACGTCTTTAGGATTTTCGACAGACTCGGAGTGTCCAGCCGCGTGGAAGTGGTTCTGTACGCCGTGAGCCAAGCCTCAAAGAGCCAAAGTCCCCATTCCACTTCAGCGTGCAGGGCAGTACTTCGTCTCAGCCAGTGACCTCAAGACCATCGGGGGCAAGGGAAGGAGTCGCGGGCAAAATTTACACGGCGCGTTTCGCTGTCGATACACCTTAGCAGCCCATTATTCAGTCGTTTACGAGTTTGGCACGCGCGATGCCATGTACGGTACAGAACAAACGATACCAATGCTTGGTAGCGGTGACTGCGACGACTCAACCAAGCGTCTGCAGCGGGCCCCTGTCGATGGTGTGGGAATCGCGCTGTTCTAACTCCGTGTTGTGTCCGCGATTCCCCCCTGTTATCCGTTGAAAAAATACCTCTACAGGAGAGCAATATGCGAGATGTATACGAGGTTCTTCGAGAAAAAGAAAAAGCTGTTGAGCGAGTCGATCGAGAGATCAGGGTTCTGCGATTGGCGGTTCCTTTGCTGACCGACGGCACAGATATTGGACCGATACCCGCAGCCACGCCAGGTGATCACGGGACGGCGGAGGCGCAGAGGGACCGCTCAAGCAAGGTCCTTCGTGCAGCACGCACTGTCACTGACGACCCGGGTTGCGGTGGGACAGACGCAGATGGTGTCAAGTTGGGGACTGCGACGAAAATATCCGCTCGACTAAAGCGCCTGGCGACCCCGTTGCTGAGCGCCGGTCGGTTGGCTGGCTGACTCTCCGCGGGGCAATACGGGATAAGGGCGGTGGTGTAGCGTCAGCACCCCGCATAGGTCCTGCGCTTTGAGTTGGCACATTTCCCCGATCACGTAGGGATCGGTCTTCGCGCGCCACTTCGTAGGGGTGACCTACGATGAAGGCTATTCTTTGCAAAGGAGCAACCATGAAACGACATCTGGTTCTGGTGGTACTCAGTTTGGCAGCACTGCTGGGAAATCTTGCCTGGGCGGGCTCGGCCCGCGAAGACGCAACCGAGCGGCTGCAGAACTCCGCCGAGGTCCTCAAGGAAATCGCCGTCGCTCCCGATAATAGCATCCCCGA
>JAIQFW010000281.1 GCA_020073105.1 Terriglobia bacterium | reverse complement strand
AACTTGCGCAGGGAGATCTCGTTCATGGCAATCAGCGCGTCGGGATGCGAGATCAGCGGCGACCCTATGCGTTCCTTGGAGAGACAAACATGGCAATGCGCGCTGCCCGAGCGCATCTCGGGGCCATACGAAGGCAGCCAGCTCACTTCCAGGCCTTCGCGCATGCCCATCTCGGTCAGTAACTGTCCGAGCAGCAGCACACCTTGGCCGCCGAATCCGGCCACTTTGATGGTGAAATTCTTGAAGTGATGATGACCGTGCACCTTGGCCGCCGCAGCCTCTGTCTCCTGCTTGGGAGCGATCTCCAGCACGTCGGCAACGGGACGCTGCGGCGGAGCATTGTTCAGCGGCATTTCCGGCGCGCGGTCACGGAACACATTGAGCGGGAACGTAGGCACCATCTTCTCGAAAACCCAGCGCCGCGCCTCGACTGGGTCTTTGCCCCAGATGGTCGGGCAGGGTGAAAGAATTTCGACGAACGAGAATCCCTTGCCGGCCTTCTGCGTTTCCAGCGCCTTGCGGATCGCTCGCCGCGCTTTCATGATGTTCTTGTTGTCAGACAGCGCCACGCGCTCGATGTACACCGGCGCTTCCAGCGTGGCTAGCAGTTCCGCCATGTGCAACGGGAACCCTTCATTCGCGGGACGCCGGCCCCAGGGCGAAGTGGTGCTCTTCTCGCCAACTAAGGTGGTGGGCGCCATTTGGCCGCCGGTCATTCCATAGATCCCGTTGTTCAGGAAGAATACGGTGATCTTCTCTCCCCGGTTGGCGGCATGCACGATTTCAGCGGTTCCAATGGCTGCAAGGTCTCCATCCCCCTGATACGAGATCACAAACTTGTCCGGGCAGGCGCGTTTTACCGCCGTGGCGGCAGCCGGCGCACGACCATGTGCCACCTGCACGTTGCCCACGTCGAAGTAGTAGTAGGCGAATACTGAGCAACCCACTGGGCTGACGAAGATCGTCTCGTCCTGGACCCCCAGCTCCTGCAAGGCTTCGGCGATCAACTTGTGCGCTACCCCGTGGCCGCAGCCCGGGCAATAGTGCGTCTGGTGCTTCAGGTCCGCCTTGCGCTCGTACAGGTCGTAGAAGAGGGGCGACTTCTCATGCACCACCTCGTAGCCGTTCTTGTTGACCTCTATCTCCGTCAGGCTGCCTTTGCTCTCGTCTGCCATGGGTTTCTCCTACGCGTGAACCACCACCTGCTCCAACACCTTCGCCAACAACTCTTCCACTGACGGCACGTTGCCGCCGCACCGGCCGTAGAACTCAACCGGCACTTTGCCGTTCAAGGCCAGGCGCACATCCTCTAACATTTGTCCGTTGCTCAGCTCGACCACCATGACTTTCTGAACTCGGGACGCCGCTTTCGCCAGCGCCTCCGACGGATACGGCCACAGGGTAATGGGGCGGAACAGCCCGGCTTTCACTCCCTCTCGACGCAAAGCTTCCACTGCCGATCGCAGCACCCGCGACACGATCCCGTATCCCACCAACAGCACCTCTGCGTCTTCCGCCTGGTACATCTCGTACCGTACCTCCGCCGCCGCACATCGGATGTACTTGGCTTCCAGCGCCCGGTTGTGCAATTCCAGCTCATCGGGCTCGAGATAGATGGAGCTGATCAGGTTCGCACGGGTCTCCGGCGTTCCCTTCACCGCCCAGGGTTTCTCAGGCGCCGTCACCTCGCGATATTCCATTTCGAGCGGTTCCATCATTTGGCCCACGAAACCGTCGGTCAGGACCACCGCCGGGTTACGGTATTTGTCCGCCAGCTCGAACGCCAGCACCGTGAGATCAGCCATTTCCTGCACCGAAGCGGGGGCGACCACGATGTTGCGATAGTTGCCATGGCCTCCTCCCTTCACCATGGCGAAGTAGTCGCTTTGTTCGGGGGCGATATTCCCCAGGCCGGGGCCGCCACGCACCACGTCCACGATCACGCAGGGCAGCTCCGAACCCGCACAGTAGGAGATGCCCTCCTGCATTAAGCTGAGGCCGGGGCCAGAGGAAGCGGTCATGACGCGGGCCCCGGCCGCAGCTGCGCCGTACACCATGTTGATGGCGGCGACTTCGCTCTCCGCCTGCAGAAAAGTTCCGCCGACCTGCGGAATGTACAACGCCGCAGCTTCGGCGACTTCACTGGCCGGAGTAATGGGATAACCGTAGTACGAGCGGCAACCGGCGAGGATCGCGCCCTTGATGATGGCCACGTTGCCTTTACAGAGCTGGCGCATGTTCGCCTCCTTGCATTGTCACTGCGGGCTTGGGTGGCGCGGCCAGCCGGTATACCGTGATGGCCCCTGGCTCCGGGCAGCAGTAGAAGCAGATGCCGCAGCCGGTACAGTCGTGTCCGGTGTAACGCGCCGGATGTACTCCGTATTGGCTCAATTCCGGCGCCAGCTCCAGACACTTGGGAGGGCAGGACTCCACGCAAAGGCCGCAGCCCTTGCACTCATTCACATCCACCTTGACTTTACCGCGCGCTTGGCCAGCCATGACTCTCACCTCATTGCCGCTGTCACTGCAGTCAAAGGGCGCTGCAGCCACTTGGTCTTTTCACAGTACCTGTAGAGTTCTTCCCGGAACTTGGGATGTGCGATCTCGATCAGCGCTTTCGCCCGCTCCCGGATACTCTTGCCGTGCAGATACGCCACCCCGTATTCGGTCACCACGTAGCGGACCAGGCCGCGCGAGGTCACTACGCCCGCCCCCGGATCGAGCATGGGGGCAATCCGCGAAATCGTGTCGTTCTTGGCGGTCGAAGGCAACGCGATGATGGGCTTGCCTCCCTTGGAGTGCGAAGCGCCCTTCAGGAAGTCCACCTGTCCGCCGATCCCACTGTAGAAATACGTGCCAATCGAATCCGAGCACACCTGCCCGGTCAGGTCCACCTGCAGCGCCGAGTTGATCGCCACCATGTTGTCGTTGCGGGCGATGTAAAGCGGATCGTTGGTCCACGACGTGGGATGGAATTCGAAGATGGGGTTGTTGTCCACGAAGTCAAACATCTTCTTCGTGCCCAGGACGAAACCCAGAATGACCTTGCGGGGCTTGAAGTTCTTACGAGCGCCGTTGATGACGCCGGCATCAATCAGGGGAATGGCCCCGTCGGAAACTAGCTCGCTGTGGACCCCGAGGTCCTTGCGGTCCATGAGGAACGGCAACACAGCGTCCGGAATACCGCCGATACCTGTCTGCAGCACAGCTCCGTCATCGATGAGGCCGGCCACATGACGGGCGATGGCCACTTGCAGGTCGCTCGATTCCGGATGCTTCAACGCACACAACGCCCGCGAGGACTCGACCACGGCATCGAGTTCGCTCACATGAATAAAGCTGTCGCCGTAAGTGCGCGGCATCTGGTCATTGACCTGCGCCACCACGTAACGCGCGCACTTGGCCGCGGTCAACGTGGTATCGACGCCGACGCCAAAGCTGCAGAAGCCGTGTGAATCCGGAGGGGAGACTTCGATCAAGGCTATGTCCAGCGGCATGGCTCCGCTTTCGAACAGTTGCTCAATCTCGCTCAGATAGATAGGCGTGTAATCGGCGCGGCCGTCGTTGACCGCCTCGCGCACGTTGCCGCCGATGAACATGGCGTTGTGGCGGAAATGGCCGGCCATGTCCGGAGCCACGTAGGGGGCTGCGCCCAGCGTCATCATGTGAACGATTTCTACGTCTTCGACAAACGGCGCGCGCCGCATCAGAGCTTCCACCAAGGTTTCCGGTTCGGCGCAACCCGGCTGGATGTAGACCC
>JAIQFW010000089.1 GCA_020073105.1 Terriglobia bacterium | reverse complement strand
ACGTCACCCCTAGCGCCTCCTTTATCGATGACTTAGGAGCAGACTCGCTGGACCAGGTGGAGTTGGTGATGGCCCTCGAGGAGGCATTTGGGCTGGAAATCGCTGACGAGGATACGGAAAAAATCGTTGCCGTGCAGAATGCCATTGACTACGTCGTTGCGCACGTAAAAATCAGCCGATAGCGCCGTGCCGTTCGCTGGACCGGGTGTTGGAAGCAGAAATCGGAATTACAAAGTACAAGGAGAACTCATGGCAGCCGTTGATGAGAAAGTAAAGCAGATCATCGTGGAACAGCTGGGCGTGGACGAGGGTGAGGTAACCCAGAACGCCTCGTTCGTGGACGACCTAGGCGCCGATTCGCTGGACACGGTGGAACTGGTAATGGCGTTTGAGGAAGCTTTTGAGATCGAAATCCCCGATGAGGACGCGGAGAAAATCCGTACCGTGCAGGATGCGGTGGACTACATCTCCAAGCACGCGAAAGGCGGGAAGTAGTTGGAGAGAAGAGTCGTAGTTACTGGCGTCGGGCTCATTTGCTCCGTGGGCAATACCGCCGAAGAGACCTGGAGAAACGTGCTCGCCGGCAAGTCCGGAATCAACCGCATCACCCACTTCGATGCCGGCGAGTTTGCCTGCCAGATTGCGGGCGAGGTCAAGAACTTCGACCCCCTGCAGTTCATCGAAAAAAAAGAAGTCAAGAAAATGGGCCGCTTCATCCACCTGGCCATCGCGGCCGCGGATGAGGCCATGAAGTCTTCCGGCTTGCAGATCACGCCGGAGACCGCGCCTGAGATCGGAGTACACATTGGCTCGGGAATCGGTGGTTTCGAAATTCTGGAGCGTGAGCACTCCAATCTGATCGAGGGAGGGCCGCGAAAAATCTCACCTTTCTTCATTCCAGCCATGCTGGTAAACCTGGCCGCCGGCTACGTCAGTATCCGGTACGGCGCTAAGGGGCCGAATGAAGCCACCTGCACGGCCTGCACCAGCAGCGCCCATTCGGTGGGTGACTCTTTCCGCATCATCGCGCGGGGCGATGCCGATGCCATGATCGCGGGTGGTTCCGAAGCCGCCGTGACTCCGTTGGGCGTGGGCGCATTCGCGGCCATGCGCGCGCTGTCGCGCCGCAATGATGCTCCCCAGAAGGCCAGCCGGCCGTGGGACTCGGGGCGTGATGGCTTCATCATCGGTGAGGGCGCAGGCGTTCTGCTCCTGGAAGAGCTGGAGTTCGCCCGGCGGCGCGGCGCCAAAATATTGGCGGAAATCGTTGGCTATGGAATGAGCGGCGACGCCTACCACATCACGGCTCCCGCTGAGAATGGTGATGGTGCCTACCGGGTGATGACGAAAGCGCTGAAAGACGCTGGTGTCCAACCCCAGCAAGTGAACTATATTAACGCGCACGGCACTTCCACCGAGATCGGCGATAAGCTGGAGACTATAGCCATCAAGCGCGCCTTTGGAGATCACGCCCACAAGCTGGCCGTAAGTTCGACCAAGTCGATGACCGGGCACCTGCTGGGCGGGGCCGGCGGGCTGGAAGCAGGTTTTACCGTTCTCGCCCTCCGCGACCAGATCCTGCCCCCGACCGCGAACCTGGAAAACCCGGATCCCGAGTGCGACCTTGACTATGTCCCCAACCAGGCCCGCAAGGCGAATGTGGAGTACGCCATGTCGAATTCCTTCGGCTTCGGCGGCACCAATGGCGCCTTGTTGTTCCGGCGTTGGACGGAATAGCCACTAAACTCCCCTATCCGTCTTTGGCAAGGATTTCCTTCGACCCGCCAGTGCATTCGCAGTAATGACACCTTGGTACTCGGGGACTGTCCTTCTTCCCTTTTGCCAAGGCTTCCGGTAGGGGACACAATAAAGCTTGCGAGGCAAGATCGATACCTCTATGGATAGAGCCATCGGAACTGCCGTTTCCCCCCTTCCCACCGGCAGGAAGTCCTCGGCGCGGACGGCGCTGATCGACCTCAAGGAACCTGCCAGAAACATGCTTTCGGACTGCTTCCGGCAGTTCGGGATCGAGAGCGTGATCCTCAGCGGAACCGCAGACGAACGCCTGCGAAAGGAAAAATTTGAGGCGTGCGTGGTGAAGCTGGCACCCGCGGCCCAGCCCGTGCTGGAATCCGCCCGGACCTCGCCCTCCAACAGCCGCATGGTTATCTATGGTCTTGGGGGAAGCGCCCAGGACGCCCTGCGCTTTTCCAAGTACGGGATCAATGCCGTGTTTCGTGAGCCCTTGGAGCGCCCTGCCGCGCTCAAGCTGGTACGCGCGACCCAGATGCTCGTGCTCCACGAACTGCGGCGTTACGTGCGCATCCCGGTGATCACGGAGGTTTCGCTGGCAATCTCCGGTGACAGCCGCCGCCTCACCGCCACCAGCATCGAGGTCAGTTCCGGCGGCATGTCCATGCGCAGCGCGGAAGACCTCACGGCCGGGCAGTCGGTCGAGATCTCCTTCGCCCTCCTGACTTTACCCCGCGTATGGGTCCGGGGTTCGGTAAGCTGGCGCAATGAGGCCGGGCGGGCTTTCGGGATCCGCTTCGACCCGCAGGATGAGCGTCGGCTGCGAATCAAAGAGTGGATAGACTCTTGCGTGGAAGGCTAGAGGGTCGGTATAGACGCGGGCGTCCTCGCCCGTGCGAAGGCGTGTGGCGCGTCTCGAGGATTTCTCAACGGACTCTGCGGCTGTTCTCCGCGATCTCGGCGTTTCAAGCTTCCAAGAGCGAACCACTGCACAACCTGGCGGGACTGGTCCCCATCGCCAAATTGCGATCACCCCGTGTAAAATCAAATACATAGATGGCGGGTGCTCCCCAATTCGTGCAGATCGATCTCGCCCCTCCAGTCCGGCAGCCTAAGCCGGAGTGGCTCAGGGCTAAGGCCCCGGTCGGGGACAACTTCCATAACCTCAAGAAACTCGCCCGCGGCTTGGGCCTGCACACGGTTTGCGAATCGGCGCAGTGCCCCAACATCGGAGAGTGCTGGAACCACCGCACAGCGACCTTCATGTTGCTGGGCGACATTTGCACCCGGCGCTGCGGCTTCTGCGCGGTGCCTAAGGGAAAGCCTGCGCCGATCGATTGGGAAGAACCGCAACGCGTAGCGGAAGCTGTCGCAACCCTGGGCCTGCGGCACGCCGTCGTGACCAGCGTCAATCGCGACGACGACAACCTGGGTGGCGCCCGGGTTTTTGCCGAAACCATCCGGCAGATTCGTGAGCGAACCCCGGAATGCCGGGTCGAAGTCTTGATTCCCGATTTTCAAGGCCTGGATGACGCTTTGCAGATCGTGCTCGACGCCCGGCCGGACGTCCTGAATCACAATACCGAGACCGTGCCTCGCCTCTATCGTGTGGTCCGCTCCGGGGCGCGCTACGAGCGCACCCTGCGCTTGCTGGAGAACGCCAAGAAGTTTTCTCCCGGCATGGTGACCAAGTCCGGCGTGATGGTCGGTCTAGGAGAGACGATTCCGGAACTGGTGGAAGTCTTCCGTGATTTGGGCTCGCGTGGCGTAGACATTCTTACGGTCGGGCAGTATCTGCGGCCCTCGCGAGACCACCTGCCCATCGCCCGTTTCTACACGCCCGATGAGTTTGCCTACCTTAAAGATGCTGCTCTTGAGCACAGCTTCCGCCACGTGGAGTCGGGGCCGCTGGTGCGGTCGAGCTACCACGCGCACGAGCACGCGGACAGGGCAGCCAGGGATTGAGGGACTGCCCAATCCTTTCCAAACACCTGTAGGATGTCCAGGAAAGGACAGGCCCCGCAGTAAACCTTTAACAATAAATATTGTATTAAAATAATTGATTGATTATTTTAATAAAATCTTCTATATTAAGGGCGTGGATTCTAAGATATTTACGCCCGCAATGGCGGGCAGGCTTGTAAAGACCACCAAGAGCCTGCCAGGCGTGACCATTGCTTTCGTACCGAATCCCCTCCCGCCGGGGTGGGTTTGGCCACAGGATTTATGGCCACTCTTACTAGATGCTAAGTGCGCTTTATCAAGTCTTGGTGGGACTGGCAAGCACCTGCCGAATCCAGAGATTCTCTTACAACCGCTTCAACGTCGTGAAGCACAATTGTCATCAAAACTGGAGGGCACTATTACTGACCCGCCGCAGCAGGTTTTGTTTGACGCTGACCCGCGCTACCCGACCTCGGCCCAGGACCCCAACAATGCCTTGCGAGAAGTCTTCAATTATCGTCGTGCATTGCGATCAAGGCTGGATAAAACAAACGACTTGCCGCTGTCGCTAAGGCTTATCCGAGAACTTCACAAGGTTCTAATGGATGGCGTGCGTGGTTCAGATCAAACCCCAGGTGAATTCAGGACGATTCAGAACCAGATAGGCTTGCCTGCAAGGTACGTTCCGCCGCCACCGGAATATCTGAGCGAGACCTTAAATGCCTTTGAGAGCTACATGCACTCTCCAGATGACTTCGACCCGCTCGTCCGAGCATTTCTCGCACACTATCAGTTTGAAGCGATTCATCCATTTAGGGACGGAAATGGCCGGGTGGGAAGACTCCTTCTGTCTTTCATGATTGCCGAATGGTGCAAACTATCCAGCCAATGGCTCTACATGAGCGCCTTTTTTGAGAAACGAAAGACCGACTACATCGACCTTCTTTTGAACGTGAGCACCAGGGGCGATTGGGAGGCTTGGACTCGTTTTTGTTTGGAGGGCGTTCTTGCGCAATCGATTGATACTGAGAAGCGGTGTGAAAGACTATTGGAACTTCATCGGGATTTTCATGCGAGGCTGAGAAGCGGACGTGTTCGCTTATCGAACTTGGTGGATCGATTGTTCAAGAGTCCGGTTATCGGAGTGACTCAATACAGCAAGGAAGTAAAGGTTACGTATCCTACGGCTCGCTCTGACCTACGAAAGCTCGCGGAACTCGGGATCCTGGAAGACTTGAATATGGACCCAATCTCGTATTATTGCCCTTCCATCTATGGCATCACATTTGAGGACATTGAACTCTAGCACGATTTCCTACGCCGACGCGCCTGTGCCTCTCTCTTGGCTATTCACTTGGACCGGTGACGGACGAATCACGAGATAACGGGAAGCCCCTCTGGATTTCAAAATTAAGACGCTATCACCGTGGCCCTGGCTCACATCAACATCCACTTCCCAGTCTTGCGCCACCCCTCAGAACAGCTTGAAGTGAATCGTCAAATACTTCTTGGGGTTCTGCCGGATGGCCTTGATCAGATCGCGGGTTTCCGTGAGCAGTTCGTTGGTGTTGTTGTAGAGCGACGGGTCCTTGAACAGCTTGCCCACCGTGCCTTCTCCGGCATTCATCTGGTCAGTCAGGGCAGAGAGCTTGCTGATGGTGTTCTTCAACTTGGCAGCGAATTCCTCGTCCCGCGCCATCACGCCCAAGGCGCCCTTGCCGGCATTCACGTCCTCGGTGAACTGCTTCACGTTGGCAATGGTCTTGTTGGCGTTGTCATAGAGAGTGGGATCTTTCAGGAACTTGCCCGCCGTACCTTTGCCCGCATTGATATCGCGAACCCCCTATTCAGGCTTTCCTACCATCAACGATCCAGCGCGGGTTCCGCTCCCGGGTGTCGCGCGCGCCGCCAATTAGCCGTTGCTTTCGCTCGCGTCGAGCCTTAGACGTCTTCGATCTGGGGCGTATCCCGAGTGGCAAGGATGTCCCCTTCTTCCACCTGGGGTCCCTTGGCCACGGCGCTGTCAATGTCGATGTAGGTTTCGCCCAGCACGCCGGCGGTGGAAAGCAAGGTCACTGAATCCTTGCGCAAGTTGCTGAGGTATTTGGTGCTGACTTTCAAGGTGACTTCGACCGGCGTCAACTTATGACTGGGGTCGGAGACCACCCGGATTCGTTTGACGTTGCCGATGTCCACGCCCTGCAGCCGCACCGGGGCGCCCTCGCGCAGGCCGCCGGCATTGTCGAAGTAGGATTTCAGGACGATCTTGGAAGTGAATAGACCGCCGGTTCCGCTCATGAGCATGATCAGGACGGCCAGTGTGGTGCTGGCGGCCAGCACGGTGAGCCCGACCTTCAGTTGTGACCATTTCAACTGCTTCTGGCTAGGCACTGGCTCTCCCTAGCAACGTCATGCACGTTCTCCTGAATGCCCGGTAGCAGATGAATGCCAGCATCATAGCAGACCGTTGCAAAGCTTCCCATCAGGCGTTCTGGCGCGGGTAGCGTCCTAGTTTAACCACTAAGGACACGAAGGTACACAAAGGGGTGAATCCCACGGGATTTCCTTCGTGGTCCTTCGTGTCCTTTGTGGTTGATGAATTTAGGACACCATCACCTGATGCCGCAGCCGTCCCCAAAATACAATCGCCAGCAAATAGGCCGCAGCTCCGCAAGCCAGTGTGACGTTGAGCCCGAACTGAATGGCAACCACGATGGCCAGGACCGAACCCAGAACGCTCGATCCGGCATTCAGCGCCCACGCCCACTCCACGGCGTTTTCCTGGGCCTCGCTCGCCTGCTCGGCAGGAAACTCGGGCGCGGGAAAGCTGGCCAGCGCTCGCAGCCCGGTGGGAAAGGGCATTCCCATGGTGAATCCCAGAGGAACCAGTAGCAGAGCGCTCACCAGCAGCTTCGCGGGAAAGGACAACCCCACTAAAGCGTTTAGGACCGTGGGAAGCGCAATTACATAGAGCAGAAGCCCGCCGGCGATCAGCATCAAGGGAAACGTGGGTCGCTGACTCTCGCCCAGCCATCGACGAGAAGCCAGGCTGCCCGTTCCGCTCGAGAGCAGCAGCAGAAATACCACTACGGTCAGGGCGTACGTGGGATGGCCGAGGAAGAGAACAAAACGCTGGATCAGGGCGATCTCTACCAGGATGTAACCAAGCCCCACGACCACAAAATACAGTAGCGGAACCACGCCTTGCTGGTTGCGCCCGCCACGCAACGCCAACGGGACAATGAGAAATCCCAGCACCGCCACCAGCGAAATCAGCAGTACCGCTACCAGCACCGCAACCCCAAGGTTTACTTTCCAATCGATGCCTTGATCCAAGCCCTCCTGGTGCAGCACCTGGCCGAGTTTCAGCGTGAAGAAGAAGAAAGGCGCGTTGTCGGTCACGGGAGCGATGTTATATGCGTAATCGCGTGCAAAGGCATAGGGATCGTTGCGCGCGATCAGGGCGGAGAAGGGATTGTTCTTCGCGTCCGAAGGCAAATAGAGTGCGACCAGGTCCGGATTCCTCTCCAAATGCGCCCGCACTACCTGTTCTTCCTCTGGCGTGAATGCGCTCTTCTTGGCCAGCACCACCACCGGAATCCCGTCCTCGTCCAGTTCCCCTTCCGAGGCCACGATGAAATTCCTGGCGGGGTTTGCTACCCCAAGCTGATGCAGGGCTTCCATCGCGACCGAGACCACCCGCAAGGCTTCACGGGGTTGGCGGAACTCCCAGCGGGTAATGGCGATCATGCCATCGGGCTTCAGGTGTTCGAAATACTCGCGAAAGGCTTCCACGGTGTACAGGCTGTTCTCGCTCAGAGCGAACGCCCCCGCCGCGGTCGAGGCCCAGGTATCGACCAGCGTCATTTGCACGACGTCGAAATTCTGCCGGGCATTGCGCACGAACGACCGGCCATCGGTGACGTAAATGTGGACTTCGGGCCGTTCGTAGAGGTGATAGGAGTAGTCCGCGTAGCGCCCGCGCATGACGGTATTGGCGATAATGGGATTGATTTCGATCCCGGTGACGCTGGGGCTGCCGCTTGCGACCGCACGCAGCACGTCCACGCCGCCACCCGGGCCGATAATCGCGTATTCGCCGTGTGGCCGAAGCACGTTGGCAAGGGCCGGAGGAGCCGACATCAGGTTGCTCTGCCATTCCGAGCCCTGCCACTTGGCCAAGTCGGCGTTCATGATGTAGGTGGAGGCGTCGGCGTCGATGACAACAGCCTTGGCACCGCCCTGGTTGTCGACTTCGACGCGTGAGATCGCATTCCAGCGCGCAAATTCGACCCAGGAGCGGTCTCGCAGCAGGCCCTTGGCGTAGACAACGTCGAACCAGCGTCCAGAATGGTTGGCGGCGGTCACCAGCAGCAGAATCACGCTGAGACCAGCGGCAGCTTTTCGCATCAGAGGCGACATCGCCCACACCGCACCTGCCGCCGCTGCCATCACCCCAGCAAAGAGCACAGTGTTAGGGCCGCCCAGCCAATTGAGCAGAGGAACAATCGCCAGACACGCCAAGGCGCCTCCAGCAAGATCCGCGCCGTAGAGACGTGAAATGTGCTTAGTGTGACGAGCGAAGATGACCGAGAACTCTAGCCCAGTCACAAAGAACGGCACCGCCGACGCCAGGTAAATCGCCGTGAGGCGGAGAAAGTTGGCACGCGAGAGCTCCAGAGACACGGGCACGCGCAGCACGACCTCCAGCACCATGGGCACGGTGAGAGCGTTGATGAGGCAGAGCCAGGCCAGCAGGCTTCGCGTCTGAACACGCAGCAGCCATCTCTTCGCCAGGTAGGCAAGAACTCCCCCAGACCCCAGGCCGAGCAACGCGATCGAAATCGCCAGGAAGGCGAAGTGATAGAAAAGCACGACGGAAAACAACCGGGTGAGTGCCAGCTCCAGCAGAAGAGCGGCAAAGCTGCTGAGGGCCAAGCCCGCAAGCAACGCATTTGCCTTGGCTTCTTCCAGCGCGGCAGTAGAACTTTTCAGGAGAGTTACAGTCGTGACGGACATTCGCGCTTTCGCTCAGGAAGCCGACAGTCTAACAGAAGCAGCCGTCATGCTGAGCGAGGAATGAGCTTTGTGCAGCGAAGCTCATCCGCAGTCGAAGCATCCCTACCGCGATTTCTTGCCAAGCTACCGGCTTGGCTTGGAGGCATGGCTTAGACCCCTATGCCGGAAGCTGGGTCGGATCACGAAGAAATGGGTTGACCACCACCAATCCGTCCAGCTGCTGGTCCGCTTGCAAATCCTCAGTAAGAAGGTATCGGCAGGAAAGCGAGTTTGCGGCAGCGACCACCAGTGCGTCCCAAAAGGAGAGCTGGAAACGGTCCTGAATTTTCCATGCTAGTTCGAGTAGGGCAGCGTCAGCTGCCAACGGCCTCCAGGCCAGCAGGTCGCGCACTTCGGCGCGGGCTTGGGGCCGCGCCTCCGGCCACTTTTGCGTCACCTTCACATAGAATTCCTGCAGAACCTGAAAGCTGATCCGGCCGCGATGACTGCGCCACAATTCCTCGCGCCACGAGCGTGCCGCCTGTTGCTTCTTAGGGTCGGCATCGTCCAGCGCATAGATCAAGACGTTGGTGTCAACGAAGACGGTCGCGGTCATGGACCTCCTCGCGCGACAGATAATGGCCGTCCGTCTTCAGGAAGGGCTTGCGCGCCAGCGCCCGGCGCATGGCACCATCATATTCGTCCTTTTCCCGCATTCGCTCTTTCAAGATCCCAGCCAGCAGGCGAGAGACACTGATGTCCTTGCGGGCTGCCTCCACCCGGGCCCAGCGGGCAACCGTTTCTTCCAGGGTGATGGTGACATTTCTCAGGCGATTTTTCATAACACGAAATCAGTGTATCACGAATCCTGTGTTAGATTGAATCTTTCGTTGCAGATACCCGTGGCATGGAGCTACTTCGGGGCAAGTCTAAGAGAAAAGTGCCAGTTATACTGCTTCCAAGGGGCCGGCTATCTACCCTCGAAACCATGAACTCAAGTCCTGGCAACCAACTGCTTTATCTTTCTCGCGCCGACGTGCAGGCCATCGGCCCGACTATGGCTGAGATCATTCAGGCACTTGAGGTGATGTTTCGAGAAAAAGGCGAAGGCCGGGTCGAGATGCCGGCGAAGATCGGCGTTCACCCCATGCCGGATGCCTTCATCCACGCCATGCCCGCCTACATCGCCGCGATACCCTGAGAACAACAAGCGCGGGCTGCCCTACATCGCCGGGCTGTTGATTCTGAATGACGCCGAAACCGGCATGCCCATGGCAGTCATGGACTGCACATGGATCACCGCCCAACGCACTGGAGCGGCCACGGCGGTTGCTGCCAGGTATCTTGCCCGTCCCGAATCGGAGACGGTCGGCATTCTGGGCTGCGGCGTCCAAGGCCGTAGCAACCTGGAGGCTCTAAAGGTCCTATTTCCGCTCAAGAAGGTTCGGGCTTACGACGTACACCCCGACCGCAGTGCGGCGTATGCGCGAGAGGTGCGTTCAGCACTGGGGATCGAAGTCCTGCCAGTCGATACTCCGAAAGAGGCGGTTGTGGCTTGTGACATCGTGGTCACAACTGGACCCATCCTGCGCACACCGCACGCGACAATCCAGCGCGGATGGCTTGCCGAAGGCGGGTTCGCGTCGCTGGTAGACTTCGACTCCTACTGGCACCCCGACGCGCTCCATGAAGCCGACAAGTTCTGCACTGATGACGTGCCACAACTCGAGCACTATCGCGGCATCGGGTATTTCCAGAACATCCCGCCGATTTACACCGACCTCGGCGAGCTGGTCACGGGGCGCAAACCCGGCAGGCAAAACCCAAGAGAGCGCACTTTTGCCTGCAATCTGGGCCTGGCGCTTGACGACATCGCGATTGCACCCCTGATTTATGAGCGTGCTTTGAAACGCGGGATTGGAACGCGGCTGCCACTATAGCGTTTCAGGTGGAGCAGGGCATTAGCCTCGGGAGCTTTCAAACAAGCGAACTGCTTCAGCCGCCTGATCTGCGTTCATCAGGGTGAATCAGCGGCACATTTCTAGTCTTCCAGAATTACCTGCGCGATGGCGTGCTCTGCGGTGTGGGTCAGCGAAAGCGCCACATGTTTCGCGCCAAGCTTGGCCGCAAACTCCGCGGCTTTGCGATGGAACGTGATGGTTGGTCGCCCACCGGGCATGCGGCTTACTTCGATATCCTTCCAGGTCACGCCATGATTCCAGCCGGTGCCAATGGCCTTCATGCCCGCTTCCTTAGCGGCAAAACGCGCGGCATAGCGTTCCACCCGGTTGGCCTTGGCATCACAGTAGCGTCTTTCGCCTTCGGTAAAGATGCGCTGCAGGAACCGGTCTCCGAAGCGTTCGATGGAATGGGCGATGCGCGGCACTTCCGCGATGTCGATCCCGGTCCCGACGATCATGCAGCCAAGTTAGCACAACGGATGGGGGCTAGTGGGGGGCGGGCGTCCTCGCCCGTCTACAGCAAGCGGTCGCCGCGATAGATCACCTGGCCATCCACGAGCCGCGCTTCCGGCATGAGTTGGTGCGGCTTTGCCGGTCCAGTCTCGTCGATGTGCAGCACGTCGTTCCCGTGCGCCACCAGCCAGTCTGAGACCAGCATGCGATGGTAGTGGAAATAGACTCGCTCGGCACACATGTACGCTGTCCGCGATTGCTCTGCCAGTCTGACCAACTCGGCAACGCCCTGCTGGAATGCCTCAGTCAGCATGTAGTCCGCATAGTTCCGGAAGGCCTCATTCCGCAACGCGACATGGGGCGAGTCTTCCCGGATCTTCTTGCGCAGACCGCCTAGTCCCTTCATCCAGACATAGTCGATTCCTTCCCGAGGCAAGCTCTTTTCCAAGGATTCGCGGTTGAAGTGCGGCAGCCGGCGTGACACGGGAAACGAGCGAATGTCCACCAGGGTCTCGATGGAATGCGCGCGTAATGCGGCGACCAGGTGGTCCAGGCTGCGGGTGGAATGACCGATGGTGTACAGGGTTGCCAAACGAACATTTCACCACAGAGAACACGGAGGACACAGAGGGAACAAGAAGTCCTCTGTGCCCTCTGTGGTTAACCTAACTACTGGCGGCCCGGAGTGTCCGGATTATCGTGTCATCCTGCTCCGGAAACACCGTTCGCAAATCCAGCAGTACGCGGCCTTCCTCGACTCGAGCGATCACTGGTGGATCGGATGTCCGCAGCCGCCTTGCCAGTTCATCAGCACGTAACCCCTCGCAGGTCACAGCGAGAAGTCGTGTGGGCAGCACAGCGGAAGGCGCTGCTCCGCCGCCAATCACAGACTCACCATCAATCACTTCAACTGTCAGTTTCGAAGATGGAACTCTCTCCGCGACCGCTTCCGCTCGCCTCCCTATCTCCACTTTGGACAAACGCATCATGCGCCAGGTGGGAATCGAATCGTGGTCGCCTTTCACATACGCCATCAGCGTCGCTTCGAGGGCTGCGTAGGTCAGTTTGTCCACCCGCAACGCGCGAAACAGCGAGTTCGACCTCATGCGGGCAATCAGGTCGCTGCGACCGCTGAGCAGGCCCGCTTGCGGACCACCCAATAGCTTGTCCCCGCTATAGGTGACCACATCGACGCCTGCGCGCAAACTATCCAGCACCGTCGGTTCGCCGCCTACTCCAACCGATCGCAGATCAATGAGCGCCCCGCTCCCCAGGTCTTCCATCAGCGGAATATTTCGCTTGCGCGACAAACTGACCAATTCGTCGAGCCGGGGCTGCTCGGTAAAACCGGCGATCTGAAAGTTCGAGCGGTGTACTCGCAGCAGTAGGCGGGTCTTCTCGGTGATCGCCCGTTCGTAGTCGCTGACGCGCGTGCGATTGGTCGTCCCCACTTCGCGCAGGACAGCATTCGACTTCGCCATGACATCCGGGATACGGAACGACCCGCCGATTTCGACCAGCTCTCCGCGCGAGACGATGACTTCGCCGCCTTCCGCCAGGGTGTTAAGAGCCAGCAGTACGGCAGCGGCGTTGTTATTGACGACGATGGTCGAGACTTCGGGCCGGGTAGCGCGGGCGCCCTCCGCCGCGAAGGCCTCATGGTTCAGAAGTCTCCGAAATAGCCGCTCGACGTGGACATCGCGCCTGCCACGTTCACCGGACTGGGCGTCGAATTCGAGGTTGGAGTACGCCCTGGCCACCGCACATGCATGCTCCAACGCGGAATCTGCAAGCGGGGCCCGCCCCAGATTGGTGTGCAGAATGACCCCGGTCGCGTTGATGACCGCGCGCAGCGAGTAAGTTAGGGATTGCTGGACCCGCCGCTCTACTGCAGCGTCGAGCCCGGTGAGCGCAATATCTACTCCCGCTGCGTCAATTCGCCCAGATGCGATCTCTTCGCGCAAAGACGCCAGCACGGCACGGGCAGCGTCCGTTACTGCGATCTGCCCTTCCTGCGAAGCCAGGGCCGCCACCTCTGCTCGGTGAACCAGTTCGTCCACTGAGGGTAGTTTGCGGTACAGGTCGGTCTTGGATTCGGTTTTCACCGGCGATGATTATCCCATTCCTGCCCTGGAACACCAAAGCCGCCCACCTCACTTGCCAGGGCCGACCTGTGATTTGACCGGACTTACTGGCCGACGATCTGGCCCTTCAACGGCGCGATCGCGCTGACGACTTCTTGCGGCAGATTAGCGGGAACTTTGAACTTGTTCAGCGTATCGCCTAGGGCCTTCACCGCTATGGTCCAGTCTTCCTCGGTAATGCCCAGGCCGGTGTGCGCCGTCACCATGTCCCGTCCCGTGTACTTGCACGGGCCGCCGGTGGCCACGCAGAGAAAGTCGACCACGTGTTGCCGCACCCTGGTCTTCGAATCTGTACTGAGCCCCACAAAGAAGCGGCCCTCTTTGGCGTCAGTAGCCAAACGTCCGAGGAAGTCGTCGGTGACCGCCGCCAGGGCGTCATAGCCGCCCAGACGCTTGTAAAGCGAGTCCTGTGCCGCGGTTTGTGCCTGCGGGGTCGGCAGCGGCCGGGCAAAAACCGGAACGGTCGTTGTTGGAAAGCCCAGAACCAGCGCCAGGAAGAACAACTGCTTGAAACCTCGTGACATAGCGATATCGTCTCCTCAATTTTCGATGTGATCTGCACCACGTACTAGTTTCTTGTCTGACTACCAAGTACGAAGGCGAGGCCGGTTTGGATTGCCTCGCGCCCGACTTCGCCTTGCCCACCAGAGCATACCTCAGCATTCGGAGGTTGACAGCCTCAGCCGATACGAAGTACGTTCTTGTGCTGTGGGCTCGCGAAAAATCAGTTCGGCGGCATGGGTGCTTTTACTCGGCACGTTGGCGGTGATTGTGCTGATCGTGATTCTGCCGCAGGTGGACTTGCTGGATACGGCATTCCACTGCAACACTTCTCCTTTGGGGATCCACGCGCGCTGCACCTCGGCTCCCGCCGCGCTGCTGTCTGCTTCTGTTTTTCAATCAGCCGCCATCCTTCGAGGATCAGGAACCCTTCACCAGCACGGAGAGTTCGCGGTTGACCCGACGCACGGCCTGGTCACTGTCCTCGACAGTTGTCTGCGCTGCTAGCAACCATTCTCGAATCGTTATTCCGCTGCAAACTGGCGTTTGCGTAGCTCGAGGGGCTAGAACTCCGGCCGGGGCGCCTTGGGTTCGAGCGAGCCAACAAAATCATGCGCCAGCGCTCTAACTCCGCAATCGGCAGTTTTGGGCTAGTGGACTAGGGCAGCAACACTCACCCTGAGCAGCTACTCACCCTGTGTATGGCAAGGGTGTCCTGAGACACCGGCAACTGGGCTCTTGCGCTCGCGCTCGGATCTGGCTTGGGCGGGCGCAAGGGCAGTTGTAGAGGCGTGGTTGTGGAGACGTAGCTAGCTACGTCTACAGGCCGCTGGAGTTCAACCCTGGGGTCATCCCACTTCCACCAGCCCATAACTCTTTTGCCAGTGGGCACGCATGTGGCGCAGCGCCTTGCTGATCTCTTCCCGCGAAATCTCGGCATTGGGCCCTGCCAGTACAGCAGCTGCTTCGAGCTTGGCGGCTTCCAACAGCTGACGGTCGCGGATCAGATTAGCCACCTGAAAACTGGGTAGGCCCGCCTGCCGTGTGCCGAAAAACTCGCCCGGCCCCCTTAGCTCCAAATCAAGCTCGGCGATTTGAAACCCGTCGCCGGTGCGCACCATGGCATCCAGCCGCCTTTCTCCATCCTCAGAGACCTTACCGCCCGTCATAAGAACGCAATACGACCTGGCCGCGCCCCGGCCGATTCGGCCGCGTAGCTGGTGAAGCTGTGCCAGGCCGAACCGTTCCGCGTGTTCAATGACCATCATGGTCGCGTTGGCCACGTCTACGCCGACTTCGATCACGGTTGTCGAAACCAGAATGTCCAGTTCGCCCTTCTGGAACATCCGCATTACCTGATCTTTGAGGTCAGCTTCCATGCGTCCATGCAACAGACCCACACGCAGCTGGGGAAAGACACGCTGGCTGAGCTCTTTGTACATCTTGATGGCAGCCTTGAGCTCGCGTTCTTCGTTTTCCTCGATCACCGGGTAGACGACGTAGATCTGATGTCCGGCGGCGGCTTGCTTGCGCACAAAATCCCAAACCTCGCTGGAACGGTCGTCCGATACCCGGCGAGTGACAATCGGCGTGCGTCCCGGAGGCATTTCGTCGATCACGCTGACGTCGAGGTCCCCATAAAGCGTGAGGGCCAGAGTCCTTGGAATGGGAGTGGCGGTCATGACCAAGACATCCGGCTCTCCCTGGGCGGCCGAGGCGCTTCCGTCCGACTTTTTCATCAGCTTGAAACGCTGCAAGACCCCGAAGCGGTGCTGCTCGTCCACGATGACCAGTCCTAGCTTGGCGAACTCGACTTTTTGTTCAATCAGAGCGTGGGTCCCGATTACAAGTTGCGCGTTACCCTGCGCAATGTGTCTGCGAATCTCACGCTTGCGGTCGTCCTCCAGGGACCCGGTCAGCAGGACCACTCGATAGCCCACGCCTTCTAGAATCCGCCGGGCGGAAAAATAGTGCTGCTGCGCCAGGATTTCCGTGGGCGCCATGAGCGCGACCTGGCATCCGTTCTCCATCGCGATGATGGCGGCTTCGAAAGCAACAATGGTCTTTCCGGACCCGACGTCACCTTGTAGCAACCGCCGCATGGGGAACGGTTTTTCCATGTCGGAAGCGATTTCTTTTAAGACCCGCTTTTGAGCGGCCGTGGGGTGGAAGGGCAAGATCCTCTTGATGGCGGAGCGGACCGAATCATTCAGCTGGAAGGCAATGCCCGTCTGGGCTTTCTGCTCACGGCGCTTGAGTTCCAGCCCCAGCTCGACGAAGAACAGCTCTTCGAAGATGAGCCGGATGTGGGCCGGCGTGCGCGAGGACTGCAGGTCCTCCAGGCTCTCTCCGGGCTCGGGCCAATGAACTTTGTGAAGCGCCTCGCGCGAGGAGATCAGGCTCAAGTGGCGGCGCACTGCTGCGGGAATCGGCTCCGGCAGATCGGGCGTCAAGTTCTGCAACGCTGTGTGAATGATGCGCCGGAACCACCGGGAAGTCAGACGGCCCTGGCCAGCTGACTCGTAGATCGGAACGATCCGGCCCATCTCCAGCGAGGCCGCGAACGTCTGCTCCGCAGAATCGGTTGAGCCATCCTCGGAAGGCTCCCCGATGATCTCAAATTGGGGTTGGGTGAGCTGCAGTTCTCCGCCACGGTAATCCTGCTCCACCTTGCCGTACAGGGCAACCATCTGCCCCGGCTTGAACCGGTCTCGCAGGTAGGTCGCATTGAACCAGATGCACTTGAGACGAGCTCGCCCCTGTCCTGCCGTCATCTGAAAAATGGGCATGCGGCGGGTGCGGAACAGACCGGAATTGCGTACTTCGGCAATCACCGTGGCCATTTCTCCCGCGCGCAGCTCCGAAATACTGCGCGGATTCAGACGGTCCTCGTAGCGAAACGGCAGATAATGAAGGAGGTCATCCACCGTGTGGATGCCCTTGGTTGCCAGCACTTCAGCCAGGCGGGGGCCGATGCCTTTGACGTACTGAACGGAAGTGGAGGGCTCCAGCATCTCAAGGGATGTTAGCAGGAGCATCCGGACTATCACACTTTAGGGGAAGAACAGGTCTCAGGAAGTCATGTCTAAGTCAGTCGTCAATTTCTTGCAGGCCTTGGTAGCTGTGCTGGCAGGCAACGTCCTGTACTTTCTCGTGGAAAGGTATCTGCCGGCCCAAGCGCACCACAGCCCCTTCCGGCTCGATCTTGGGATGCTGGTGGACTTCTGGTTCTGCCTGGTGGTCTTCGGGATCATCAAGACTGTTGCGGGGCGATCGGATCGGACCAGGCTCCGCAACCGGTGAGGGGCTGGGAGGCTGACCCACCCCGATGCTCTAATTTACCTTTGAGCGTGCCCCAGCCTTGTCGAGCCGCTTTTCAGGCGAGACAGGCATGGTCGATGGTAAGGCCGAATCGATGGTTGGTGGAACGTCAGTCCACCGAGAAGTGATTCAGCGTGAGATTTCCAGAGTCTTGGTCCTCAACCTCTCTGGCAAAAAAAACGGTGCTTGCGCACCGCCAAGGAGAAGTGTGCCCTTGACACCGCCTTCGCTCTTATCGAAGGGCACCCCTCAGTTATGATGAGAGCGAAAGACTGGGCCAGCCCCCTGACAATATTACGGTGGGCACGCCAAATAACTTGGGCATTTCCAGTACACAAGAAAGCCAAGCAGCCACAACAGGGGATGGTAGCTTTCCGGACACATACTTTGTTTGCTCGTCCGCATGTCCTGGCTCGGGTGTGACAGATGCCCTCCAAAACTGGACAGTGTCGGGGATTCCATTGCTTCATGTAGATGGTCTTGTGTACAAGTGTGGCTCCATCACAATCGACGGTCATTGATAACATGCGCAAAACGACATTTGTCGCCTTAGTGTACCTACAGCTCTTGGTGGCTTACCATTCTGTATCAGCGGATGCCAATACGCCTCACGCGGTAACTGGCCAAGTGTTCGATTCGAGCGGTTCTCCCGTTTCAGGGGCGCTTGTAGCGTCCGTGCCAACCGACACCACTGGCTCGGCAGGCAGTATCGCATGGGTTCCGACGGGGAGTAAGGGCACTTTTCGGCTGATCCTGAAACCGGGCCGGTACATTATTCGCGCGAAATATGAGGCGATTGGATATCCCGATCCCACCTTCCTGCTGTCCTCCGATCCTAACGCTGATTTCCCCGAGGTTTCGGTTGCGGAATCGGATGTTTCGAGCGTAAGGGTCAGATTGGGCGGGCGAGGGGGTATTGTTGAAGGTGATCTACGCGACTCAAACACCCAGCACACGATCTCAGGTGGGAAAGTCACGATACGAGACGCTCACAATTCGGAATCCTATGTCGAGGTCTTTACAGACCAGGCCGGGCATTTTCAATTCACTGTTCCAAGCAAGCCCGTTCAACTCGTCGCGACGGCTCCCGGCTATAAGACAACCGTTTTCAATATGGGGCACGAAATCACTCTCTCAGAAGGGGAGCATCGGACAACCAACTTGGAACTTCAACCCCAGTGTCGCCCGGCCCAGGGCAGTTACTTTCGGCACCTCGGTAAGTAATCCCAGACCCGATAGAATCCGGCCAGCACCGGATCCTATGCAGAAAATTGCCATCCTTTACGACGCCAGCCAGGCGGTCCTGTCTACGTTCGACTTGGACGAGGTCCTGCAACAAATCCTGGTCATCGCCCGCGACTACTTCCACCTGCAAAACGTCGCTATCTTATTGCTGGACAAGGACACTGGGGAGCTATACGTGCGCCGCCAGGTGGGCTGGGACGAGGGACAGGACAAAGCCCGGGTAAAGGTGGGTACCGGTATCACGGGCGCGGCCGCGCAGCTGAAACGTCCCATCTATACACCCGACGTCAGCAAGGATGGACGGTATATCCTGGCCGCCAAAACCACCCGTTCGGAACTCGCAGTGCCCCTGATGGTTCGAGACCAAGTGGTAGGCGTGCTCGACTGCCAAAGCGAAAACCTCAACCACTTTGATTCTGAAACGGTGGACATGCTTACGCTGTTTTCCACCCAGGCCTCCATGGCCCTACAAAATGCACGTTTGCACTCCCTCGAGCGCCAGCGGGCCGCACAACTCGAGGCCATCAACGCGATCGCGCAGCAGACGACGGCGGTCTTGGACTTAAAGGAGCTGCTTTCGAAAGTGTGCTTGCTGATTGAGCACGCCTTTCAGGTGTCCCATGTGTCCGTGCTGTTGAAGGACGAAGAAGACCTGGTGCTGCGGGCCAGCCACGGAAGTCTCACCGCGCGCGTTCCCGAAGGCGGGCGTCTGCCGGCGGGCGCCGGCCCATGGGGACGTTCCCTGATGGAAGGAAAGACCCTGCTGGAAAACGACGCCACGGCCGCCGCCGATGCCGGGCTTTACGTTGAGACTGGCTCCCGCATGTGCATTCCCCTGGTTTCCTTCGGACAGACGCTCGGGGTGCTGGTGCTGGACAGCGAGCGAGTCGGCGCCTTCAATGCCAACGACACCCAACCCCTCGAATCCGTAGCCGATATCTGTGCTACCGCCATCCAGAACGCCCACTATGTGGAGCGGGTGAAACAGCTTGCCTATCTGGACGGATTGACCGGGATTTTCAATCGCCGGTTCTTTGAATTACGTATCGCCGAAGAGATCGAGCGGGCCCGCCGGTTCGGCACGGGCATGGGCGTGATCATGATTGACATCGACCAGTTCAAGCGTCTGAATGACGAATTCGGGCACCTGCTGGGAGATGAGGTACTTCGTCAGGTATCCTCGCTTTTCCACCAGCAACTTCGCAAGATTGATGTGGTTTGCCGTTACGGCGGAGAGGAATTTGCCATCCTGCTCTCCCAGGCCACTCCGCAGCACTCCCTCGCGGTCGCAGAGAAGCTGCGCCGGATGGTGGAGACGTGGCAGTTTCCCGGGGTGGCCCGCCCCGTGACCATCAGTGCCGGGACGGCGAACTACCCGGACCACGGGACGACTCGTGACGAAATAGTGAAGGCTGCTGACGCGGGTCTCTACGCCGCCAAACAATCCGGACGAAACCGGGTCTGCCTGGCTCCCCAACCCCAGCGGGAACTGGCGCAGGTCAGCGGGAAATGACCTGGGGCGCCAGCACTAAAATTCAGGGCTGTTATCATCGAATTCCCGCCGCAATTCCCTCTCGATTTCCAGCTTGTGCTCGCGCATCTGGCGCTGCATCTCACGCATCTGCTTCTTGATCTCCGCTTTGCGCTTGCAAAGTTCTTGGGCTTGACGATCGATCTCGGGCTTTACTCGCGCAAGCTGCCGATTCACAGCGTCATCGAGCTGCGGTCTGAGCTGCGCCATTTCCGATTGCAGGTCGCTCAGCTCCGCCCGGGTCTCAGCATCTAGTTGAGGGATCTCCAAGCTCTCCCATATGGATTCCGACTGTTTCCGGTCCGGCAAGGTGAGTTTGAGAGTCTGCTCCTTCTTGTCGCGCAGAATGCTCACGGTGACGGTATTGTCCGTGCGGCCGCGCATGGCATGGGTGAAGTCGCTGCTATCCCGAATCGGTGCACCGTTGATCTTGACGATTACATCTCCAGCGCGAAAACCCGCCTTGTCCGCCCGGCTCCCTTTTTCCACCGAGCGGATGAGCACCCCTTGCCCTTCCTTGGTGCCAAAAAAGTCGCCCAACTGAGGTGTGAGATTCTCCACCATCAAACCGCTGCGCACCGAGGAGTGCACGACAACAATGGAAACTGGCACATCGATGTCGGGCATGGCCGGCATGGCCGGCATCTCGAAGTGAAAGTCCTTGGCCTTTGGCCCAAAGCCGCCGGCAAAGTTGTTCTTGCGGTCGGCAAGCTGGACCTTGACCGTCATGGGTTGGCCGTTGCGGCTGATGCCCAGGGTCACCAGACGCCCCGGCGGGATCTCATGAATCATGCGGCGGAGCTGTTCCACACTCTCGACTTTTTCGCCATTCAGGGTCAGGATCACGTCCTGCTCTTTCAATCCCGCCTTTCCGGCGGGAGCGTCCTGGTCCACCATGGTGATTTCGACGCCACTTTCCTCTTTGAGATGTAACTGTCCCAGGCGATCGGGAGTGATGTCACGGGTGTCCACCCCTAAGTAGGAATTGCTCCCAAAGTCCTCGCTAGGAAACCCATAGGCCTCACTGCCCGGGCCGTAGGCCAAGCCTTGCACACAGCTGCCGGCCGCCATCAGTGGCAGTGCCAGCATCATGGTCAGGACTGCGCTTCGCATATTTGCCTCCTACAGGCCCCGCTAGTGGCTGCGACGAAAGGTGATGTCGCCGGTCGTCGTACGCACCTTCAGCACCGGGCCCCCACCGTTTACATTTCCTTCGGCAGTCACGGTCTTCGGGCCATAGTCGCCGCCTTCGGTGGTCACGCGCAGCTCGGAAAAGTCCGAACGAATGTTGTGGCCATTGGCGACTTCGATCGAAGCCCGAATACTGAGATTCACGTTCGGCGCCAGGTAAACGGTGATGTCACCCGCCGAGGTTTCCAGCAAGGAATCGATGTGGTCTCCGCTACTGGCGATGAACTTGGCCTCAATCCCGCCGGCCCCGGTCTCCGCCCGCGCCGAAGGCACACCCATCAACTCGATGCTGCCCCCTCCGGTTTCCGCGCGTACTGGGCCTTTTGCCGAAGTTACCCGGATGCTGCCACCGCCGGTCTCAATCTCCACCGCTCCCCCGATATCGCCGAGATCAATACTGCCCCCACCGGTGGTGGCCCGCAATTTCCCGCTGCAGCGTTCCACTTGAATGCTTCCGCCCCCGGTTTCCAATTCAGCGCCCTGGGCGCCCGAGACCACCATCACGCTGCCGCCACCGCTTTCGGCCACAATCTTGCCCTTGGCAGAGAGTACCTTGATCGAGCCGCCGCCGGTATGCAGGCTGACATCGGACGCGGCGTTCCCCACGTCGATGCTGCCGCCCCCGGTTTCAGCGTTAATGGGGCCCCCAATGTCATCGAAACGGATGTTGCCCCCGCCGCTTTGGGCATCGACGCGGCCCGTGATCCCCGTGCTGGATACGCTGCCACCGTCGGTTTCGATCTTGACTTCCTCCATCTCGCGGGGAACCGAGAGGGTGAATTCTCCGGAGAACTTGTGCGGCCGGCCGCCTTCCCAATCGCCCACGATCCATGCCGTGTCACCGCGGACGTAGGCGCTGATCTTGTAAGAATCAAATTCGCGGCGGGCTTTGGTTTCAGAAGAAGAATACGAGTGATTGCGAATAACGTAGCTGATGCCCTGCTGCGAACCGCCCTGTACGCGCACCGAGCCGACATCCACCTTGACTCGGAGATTCTTTACTGCTGCCAGAGACCCGGTAATCTCCTGTGTCCAGTTTCCACCGTCACCAAAAACGCGGGTCTGTTGCGCCATGGCCAGAGGCAAGACCAGCAGCAGAACCGCAACGAGTTTAGACAACTTTTTCAACATTCACCTTCCTTGTTCTCATCCTCACCCCTTGAAGAAATTCAAATTGCCGCGCAGACGAAGGAGCGATTCGATCTGCGTCTTCTGCGTTCATCAGCGGCCCTGTCCTAATCAAACTCCGGCAACTGGGCCAGCATATTGCGGGCCTGTGCCTTGATGTACTGGTTCTGGTCGTTCTCCGCCAATCTCTGCAGGACCGCACGCACGCTGCTGTCTGCCCGAACCGGATCGAGCAGATGCAACGCCTCCGTGCGGACTCCCGGATTGGCATCGTTCATTAGCGCTTCCAGCACCGCATCCCTTACCCGTGGATCGCTCTTGACGTATGCTCCCAGGCCATCGAGCGCCTTCAGCCGCACTCCCGGATTCGAGTCATAGCGCAGGGCATAGACCAGCGCCTCACGCACGTGCGTGTCATTCGGCTGCTGGGTGAGCAGATCCACGGAATCCATGCGCACGCCTGAGTTGTAGTTGTTGCGTGCCGCAAACAAGAGCAACTGCTGGATGCGCTGATCGTTCAGCGACCCCTGCGTCTCCTGGGTCGAAACCGTGTTGTACTTTATTGTGACCTGGTTGGATCCGGGCTCTTGCGAGATGGACTGAATGCCGGTAATGGAAGATTCTGCGGGCTGGCTGGGTGTGCCAGAGATCATCGAACTCACGCTGCCGCTGCCGCCCACCAGCTTGTAAGTGGTCGCGATGCCGCCAGCGAAACCCACAATAAAGATGGCCGCGGCCAGTGCCGGAGCGAAACGAACCTGACGAAGCCAGGCGGCGGGATCGAAGATCAGCCGATGCCAGAAGCTGCCTTGCTTGGTGGTCTCCAGCGCTTCCTGCAATCTCATGCGGGACGCTGCCACCAGGTTGGGGGAGGGTTCCTCGACCGGCAACTCGGAAAGCAGAGCATGAAACTTGCGGCTGGACTTCAGCTCGGCAGTACAGTCGGTGCAGCGTGGCAGATGCTGCTCCAGTTCGTACCGGGCGTCATCCGGCAACTCGTTATAGACATACAGCAGAATGTTTTCTTTGACCCAATCACATTTCATAATTGCACCGGTAATCTCATCTCATGTCCGCCAGCGCTCCCCGCAGCTTCTGGGTCGCGCGAAACAAAGTGTTCTTGGCGGTTTCTTCGGTCGTGTTCAATACTTCGCCTACGGTCCGCAGCTTTAGTCCGTGGTAGTGCTTCAACTCAAAAACCATCCGTTCGCGCGGCGTCAACTTTTCCAGGGCAGAGGAAATCCGCGTGCCTAGCTCGCGCCGCATCAGGTCGCGCTCCGGATTTGCGCCCGCCCGGCCGTCGGGAACTTGCTCGAGTACATCGTACTGCTCTCCCGTCGGGTCGGTGGCCACCGGCGCGTCTTCCTTGCGCACCTGCTTCTTCCGCAGGTGATCGAGGCAAAGATTGGTCACGATGCGGTAAATCCAGGTGTAGAAGGAGCACTCGAAGCGGAAATTGCCCACGCTCTTGTAAGCCTTCAGGAAGGCATCCTGGTAGATGTCTTGGGCCTCATGTTCCGAGCCGGTCAAGTGCATGGCCAGTCGCAGGACAGCCTGGTCATAGTGCCGCACCAGCTCCTCGAACGCCGCACGATTACCGCGCTGCGCTTCGCGGACCAGTACTGTGTCGTCAATGCGGCCTAGACCTTGCCCAGCCATAAGACTCCGAGAGGGGGGAACCTGGGTCCTGCTAGCCTCGTCCCTTGAATTCTGCTCCCGGCGGGAACCATCGCCAACCGTAAATGGTACAACCCACGCATCGGCCGGCATGCTTTTTCTCTGTCCTCGACTGCTCCGGGCGCCCTATTGCTGCTCTTCCCGGTGGCATAGCTATGGACGTATCAGGATGAGAACCGTGAGCAGGATTATAGGAGTTTGGCAGGGTTCTTGCTTTCGCAAAGCTTCTTCTAACGAGCTGTCAGCACAAGAGTTACAGCGGAAATGCGGTCGGGCGGAACAAGATCCGCCCGCACCAAAGTCACTCTGTTGCTTCCTTCTCAATCACCACTTTCAAGTGCGTGGTCACGTCCTTGTGCAGCTTGATCGGAATGGTGAATTCGCCCAGGGTTCGTAGCGGCTCATGGAGTTGAATCTTCCGCCGGTCCACGTTGAAACTCTTCTTCTCCAGGGCTTCCGCGATGTCGCCGGACGTGACCGAGCCGAAAAGCTGATCGTGCTCGCCAGACTTCCGCTGGAAAGAAACCGAAAGCCCGTCGAACTGCTTCGAGAGTTCCTCGGCTTGTGCTTTCTCTTTAGCCGAGCGGCGCACCGATGCCGCTTTCATTTGTTCGATGACTTTCTTGTTGCCACCCGTGGCCTCAATCGCAAGTTTCCGGGGCAAGAGAAAATTACGGCCGTATCCCTCCGCCACTTTGACCACGTCACCGCGCGAGCCCAGTTTGGCTACATCTTCTTTCAGAATGACTTCCATAGGATGACTCCGATCTCAAAGAATCTTCTGCCGCGGATTTGCGCTGATTTTCGCAGACCAACAATCTGCGTTGATCTGCGTAATCAGCGGCGGATTGTTACGAGGCGCGGCCGGCAAACGGCAGCAAGGCGATGTTGCGCGCCTGCTTGATTGCCGAAGACAAGCGCCGCTGGTGCGGCGTGCACACGCCAGTCAGCCGCCGCGGCACGATCTTGCCGCTCTCCGCCACGAACTGCGCGAGCAGCCGAATGTCCTTGTAGTTGATCGCCTCGATCTTCTCCACACAAAACTTGCAGACTTTCTTGCGCCGGAAATACTTTCGGCCACCCGGGCCGCCTTCCCCGCGCCCACCACCGGGTCCGCCGGCGCGCGGTGGACGGCGCTCGCGGTCAGGCCGATCACCACCGGACGGTCGATCGCCACCAGAGGGACGATCCCCCGAAGGTGCTTCCGCCGTTCCTGCTGCTGCTCTCGTTTCGTCTGCCATGATGCTCCTTAAACCTGTCGTTTGGTCTTTGGTCGTTCGTCGTCAGCCTTCCCTGGCCGCGAAGGATTGCGTTGGCCAACGACCAAAGGCCAACGACGAACGGCGGTCTTACGCAGTTACGGCCGGCGCTTCGCCGGCCGCTTCCGCCGTCGCTGGCGCGGGCGCGGCCTTACGGCGCGCGTCGCGGATTGCCTTGATCTTGTCCAGACGCTTCTGCTCCTCATCGATGCGCACCGTGAGAAACTTAATCACCGGTTCGGTAACCCGCAGTCGGCGTTCCAGTTCGTGGATCAGGCCACCACTACCTTCAACTGTCAGCAGAACATAAATGCCGTCGTTGAATTTCCGCACCCGGTAAGCAAGACGCCGCTTGCCCATGCGCTCTACGTTCTTCACCACCCCGCCGGTAGATGTGACGGCGGATTCCAGCGTGGAAATCAGCTTGTCCTGGTCCTCCTCCGCCATATCCGGGCGGACGATGAACATGAGTTCATAAGTACGATTCATTTACTTTGTCTCCATCTGCCACGGATCTTCACGGATCAGCACAGATCGTTCTCAGGGCCTTGGTCTGTGTTCATCCGTGCAAATCCGTGGCTAATCCTTCTCTTCGTCGGGCTTGCGGTTGAAGCGGTTCATGGCCGATGCCGGGCCCTGGTTCACGATCACCTGCACTGCCTCTGCCGCCAGGTCGAGCATCTGGTCAACCACCTTGAGTTGCGCTTTCTTCATTGGAGACAGCAGATAACTCATGCCGTCTTCAATCTTGCGATCCGGAGCCACTCCCATCCGGATCCGCAGAAAATCCTGCGTGCCCAGCGCACCGATGACCGACTCGATGCCGTTGTGTCCCGCCGAGCTGCGGTTGCGATGAATCCGGACCGTTCCCAGCGAAAAGTCGAGCTCGTCCTGAATGACGATCAAGTCCGCTTCAGGCTTGATGTCATGCTCTGCGACCAGCTCCCGCAGCGAAAGCCCGCTCAGGTTCATGAACGTCTCAGGCTTGGCCAGCAGCACCGTTTCCGAACCGATGACCGCCCTTGCTGTAAGCGCCCGGCACTGGCGGTTTCTCACTTCGACCTTGCACTGCTCGGCAATGCGGTCGACGGCAAGGAACCCCACATTGTGTGGCGTGAACTGGTATTCGATTCCCGGATTGCCGAGACCTACGATCAGCTTCACGCGCAATCAGCTCTTAGCTGTCAGCTCCTAGCTCACAGCTGTTAGTCACAATTGCCTGTTTTGGCCAACAGCCGACCACGAACGACCAACGACAGGTTATTTCTTCTCTTTCTTCTCGGCCTTTTCGGGCTTCTCCGGGGCAGGCTCCGCGCCTTCTTCCTCGGCCTCCTGCTTGCCCTTCTTGATGACCTCGGGCTCGGCCGGTGCGGCAGCTTCCGCAGCAGCCGCTTCCGGCGTAGGCGCCACTTCTTCCTTGACCGAAATGATGTGCGCTACCGGCAGGTTCGGGTCGCTCAGGAACTTGAGCTTCTCACTGCGCGGCAGATCGGCGACACGCATCACCTTGCCGAACACCAGTTCGCTCACATCGGCCTCGATGAAAGCCGGGATGTCGGCGGGCAAGCATTCGATCTCCACCTCGCGCGCTACGTGCTCCAGAATGCCGCCCTGTTGCTTCACGCCCGCCGCTTCGCCTTTGAGCACAATGGGCACGTTGACGTGCAGCCTCTGGTCCATGGCGATGCGCTTCAGGTCAACGTGCAGCAACGACCCTTTGATGGGCTCGTACTGCCAGTCGACGATCATGGCCTTGGTCCGTTCGCCGCCATCGAGGGTAAGGTCGAAAATCGTGTTGTAGCCCGACTCCGAGCGGAGAATCCGTGAGATCTGGCGGGGATCGAGGCTGACCGACAACGCCTGCATGCCCGCTCCGTATAGTACGCCTGGGACTTTGCCGCTCTGGCGCACCCGCCGAGCATCGTTCTTATTGCCTGCGGTCCGCGGTTGCGCTTCCAATATGCTGGTCTCAGTTGCAGTTGCCATAATTTTGCTTCCTGTTCACAAAAACAATTTGCTGACCGACGTTTCTTCGTGAATCGACTGGATCGCGCGTCCGATCAAGCCAGCAATCGTCAGAACTTTGATTTTGGGCTCTTTCCTTGCCTCTTCCGTCAAGGGAATCGTGTTGGTCACCACGACTTCCTTGATGCACGATCTGGAGATGTTCTGCACCGCGGGTCCCGAAAGCACCGCGTGCGACGCACATGCGTAAACCGCGTTCGCTCCGTTCTCCATCAGCGCGCTGGCGGTCTTGACCAGGGTGCCGGCGGTGTCGATCAGGTCGTCGATCACCAGACAAGTCCGGCCATTCACGTCGCCGATGACGTGCATGACCTCGGCCACGTTCATTTCCACGCGGCGTTTGTCAACGATAGCCAGCGCGGCGTCCATCTTCTTGGCGAAAAACCGGGCGCGCTCCACGCCGCCGGCATCCGGAGAAACCACCGTCAGATCCAGCAGGCTCGCTCGCTTGAAATAGTCCACCAGCACCGGAGACGCAAACAGGTGGTCCACCGGGATGTTAAAGAAACCTTGTAGCTGGGGCGCATGCAAATCCACGATCAGGGCACGGTGGGCGCCCGCGGTAGTCAAAAGATCAGCCACCAGCTTGGAGGAAATCGGGGCCCGCGGTTTGTCCTTGCGGTCCTGCCGGGCGTAGCCATAGTACGGAATCACCGCGGTGATGCGCCGCGCCGAAGCCCGCTTCAGCGCATCAATCATCAGCAGCAGTTCCATGAGATGTCCGTCCACCGGACGGCACGTGGGCTGGACCACGAACACGTCGGCGCCGCGCACGTTCTCCTGGATCTGGACATAGGCCTCACCGTCGCTGAAGCGCGTCACCAGTGCTTGCCCGCGAGTGAGCCCAAGAAAGGCACAGACCTCGTCGGTCAGGGGCTCGTTCGCCGTGCCGCAGAAGATCTTGAACTTGTCGTCCGCGCGGCTGCGTTGAGGCTTGCGCTCCGGCTTTTCGTCGGCGCTCATCTGAGCTTTCTTTTCCGTCGCTGTCGCAAGAGTGGCCATGATTTAGCTCTCGGCTGTCAGCTTTCAGCTATCAGTCTTTCTTGCCGTTTGCTCCGCCACAAGCTGAGAGCTGATGGCTGAAAGCTGATAGCCTGCTTTTCTGGCTGGGCCGCTAGGATTCGAACCTAGACAAAGTG